>DIDD01000129.1 GCA_002417965.1 Veillonellaceae bacterium UBA5809 | reverse complement strand
TGGATTCTCCGGCAATCACCCTGGCTACTAACTCATAACGTTCTTCAGGGGTCCAGTTTCTGTATGAGTTTTTGTGATGTAGTGCTTCTGGACCATTAGCATCTTCGATTCGAGCCCATCGGAGAATCATATCATGAAAGTGTTCCTTTTTAATCCCCTCAGGACAGTCAGCCCACCTGCGTTGTCGATACAGCTCAACACACTTTTTCTTGAATTCATAACTATAACGCATAAAAATACCCTCCTTACTGATTGTCCAGTAAAGAGGGTACATATCAAAATTGATTTCCCTATCTGTGTTTTTTATTTATCCGAGAATTTTACGGACAGCCCCTTTGTGGAGCTTCACTCCGTTTTCCAGACAGTCTGTATTGAAATGCATAGCCGGATCATGGAGGCCCGGTTCCACATCAGCTCCCAGTCCGATAAACCCGGTTTTTAACTCCGGCTTTAACTTGGGATACCAGAAGAAATCTTCACCGCCTGCGGTGGTAATAGGCGGAATTAAAGCAGAAGCGCCCATTTCTTCGCTGATTACCTCAGACAGGAGATCCGTTATTTCCGGTGTGATAATTGATGCAGGGGTAATATTATGGATTTTCAATTCTGCCGTGGCGCCCAGACTGGCAGCTGCATTTTCGGCAGCTGTTTTCAGCTTCTTGAGCATAAGATCCATGAGATCATTGGATTGGCTCCGGACATCAAATACGATTTCTGCCTTTCCCGGAACGGCATTCATAACACCGGAATCAGAAATGAACCGGGTGGCTTTCATGTTATGGACGATGGAAGAATCCAGGCGGATGGCATTCACAGCCTGAATGATCTGACATCCTGCATCAATGGCGCTGATGCCCAGATAAGGACGGGCACCGTGGCTCTGTTTTCCGGTAACAAATACGGAAATATGTCCGGAAGAGGAATAGTACAGGGCCGGCGCAGCCTGACCCACACGGCATTCCTGAATCGGGCGGAGGTGCATGCCGATTAAAATATCCACATCATCGACAGCACCGCCCTTAAACATGGCCGGAGCTCCGGTTCCTGTTTCTTCGGCGGGCTGGAAGATGACCTTCAGCTTTCCTTTTTGGACAAGATTTTCTGCATGAATTTCTTCTGCTGCTGTAAGGAGCATGGACATATGACCGTCGTGGCCGCATAAATGAGCAGCTGACCCTGGAGTACCCAGGGCATCCATATCAGAACGGAGTCCCAGAACCGGCCCCGGTTTTCCGCTGTCAAGCACACCTACAACACCGGTGGTTCCGCCTACTCCGGTCTGGACCTGAAAACCGGCTTTTTTTAATACATCAGCCACATAAGCAGCTGTTTTAAATTCCTGCATGGCTATTTCAGGAATCTGATGAAGATCATGAAAGTGTTTCATTACTTCAGACATGGCAAACCTCCTGATTGATTTGATATGTTCTATTGTAGCAGAATCATCTTCATTTTTAAACAGATGTGCAGAATATGTGATGCAAATTTCTTTTTACTTCGGTTTAGTAATAATGCTTTATCTTTCTATGCAGTTATGATAGTATAAAAGTGTTCGATTCTTATAGCGCCGAAGCGCAAGGGGGGATGGTTGTGAATTCAGAAGAAAAACAAGAGAAAAATAAATCTGAAAAATTGATGCAGGAACAAACAGATCCCGGGCTGACAGGACAGGCAAAAGTAGGTGTCGTGTCAATCCTGGCACTCCTTTTCGGAATTCTGTTTTTTGCCGGGTTTTTTGCTTCTTTCCAGGATATGAAATGGATGAAGGCTTTCGATTTTCAGGCATTGAGCGGTACTTTCGGTACGATTAAAACCGTGGGTAAGGATACCTTCCTGGGTGCGGGCGGGGTCAGTGCCAGAGCCGGTTTTCTGTTTGCATTCTCGCTGCTGCCTTCCGTGATGTTTGCATTGGGATGCGTAGAAGTTCTGGCTCATTTCGGAGCACTCCGGGCAGCGCAGAAACTGATGACGCCCCTGCTCAGACCTCTTCTGGGAGTACCAGGCATTGTGGGACTGACACTGATTACAGACATGCAGAGCACTGACGCTGGAGCGGCGATGACCAAGGAACTGTACGACAAAGGCCTGATTGACAAAAAAGAACAAACAATCATCGCGGCATGGCAGTATTCCGGAGCCGGTATGATTTCCAATTTTTTTGCCAGCGGATCGGCTGTTTTTGCCCTTCTCGCGGTTCCGCTGATTATTCCTCTGCTGATCATTTTCATTTTTAAATTTATCGGCGCAATTTATGTCAGAATTATGCTGAATACATTCTTTAAGGAGGATTTCCGCCGTGGAGAATAAAAATGAAGAAGCTGTGAAAAAGCCATCAAGTAATGTGTTTGACATCTTTGTAGAAGGCGCCAGAAAAGGATGGCATATCGGGGTCAATAACATGCTCCCCAATGTGCTTATGGCCTATGTTATTGCATATATACTTACTGTTCTGGGGGTTATGGATCTGCTGGGCAGTCTGCTGGGCCCCGTTATGGCGCTCTGGGGCCTTCCCGGACAGGCATTTGTTGTTTTGCTCACGGCATGGCTTTCCTCTTCTGCGTCTGTGGGCCTTGCAGCGTCTCTTTATACGACAGGAGTTTTGTCAGGGCAGGACATCACTATTCTTATGCCGGCTTTTTATCTGCTGGGGTCGCAGCTTCAATATATGGGACGTCTTCTCGGCACATCCGATGTTCCCAAGAAGTACTGGCCGCTTCTTATGTCTGCCAGCCTTTTGAATACGCTTTTGGCCATGTTTGTGATGAAATTTCTGATTTTGTTCTTTTGAGAACCCTATCAAAAACTGTTCTGCATTTTTTGATAGGATATGTATCCAGAATTCTGGACACATGTTATGCCTTAAGCTGAACCGATGGATGCCATCCTGAATTTTACAGGGGGCATCCATTTTGTTTTGCTCTGGATTTTACGGTTGTTATAATAATCAATATGCTCGTCTGCAGATGCAGAAAACTCTTTTTATTTTTTATTCGGTCAAAAAGTGTTTCCATAATACAGTTATCATAGCAATTTCCCTTTTGCAACATCGACTGTATTATGTTATTTTCAGAGAACGCAGTGCGGTATGGCATATGTTCATACGGACATCCCGGATCTGAATGCAGAATTAAGCTTTTTAAATCCGGAAACTTTTTGAATGCTTGATTCAGGATCCGTTTGATCTGTTCCATATCAGGGCTTAATGCCAGATCATAAGAAATGATCTCATGACTGTTCATGTCCAGAATTGGCAAAAGACAGCACTTTCCCCAGGGGAAATTAAACTGCGGGACATCTGCCGTCCGTTTCTGTAATGGACCGGTTGTACTGAAATCTCTGTTTACGATGTTTTCAGCTTGATAAAGCGGACCGGAACTGATACCGTCGTCTGAAGCTGCTGAAAGATTGGATTCTCCGGCAATAGCCCTGGTTACTCACTCATGACGTCCGTTCTGGGTTGAGTTTCTGTATGAGTGTCTGTGATGTAATGCTTCCGGGCCATTAGTATCTTTGACTCGAGTCCATAGAACAATCATATCATGAAAGTATTTCTCGTCCTTAATCCCAGCAGGACAGTCAGGCCATTTGCTTTGTCGATATAATTTCAACACACTTTCTCCTGAATTCATAACTATAACGCATAAAAATGCCCCCCTTGCTGGTCATCCAGCAAAGAGGGGACAATATCATTTTTACAGGGCAGTTTTTTATATAGATGCCATTTATTGATCTGAGGCGGAGATATTAATAGGATTTGGAACGGACAGCAGTTTTTGAAGAAGAAATTGTTGTGTTGACGGCATTTTCAGGTTTTTGAGAAACAGATATAATATGTTCCCGAGTTTTTTCCATTTCACTCTTGTTGTCATCTGTAAGCTGTTTCAGGATGACAGGACTCTTATCTGCGTTGGTCAGGGATGTTTCTATTGTACTTTTTAAGCGGTCATATGTGAAAGATACTGGCTTTCCCCCGTTTGCAGGAGTTATTGTGAGCGTGCCCCCGTCTGCTTTTCCTGTGCCGGTCAGACTGCCGGTGCTTTCCTGACGGCCCCGCTGAACTTGGTGCTTCACGGTGATCTGATCACCGTCCTTGGTAAAAGTGAAAGACTCCAGATATTGTATATTGTCTCCGGACCAGTTCATACCGGCATCCTGTACACCCCACCATGTGCCTTCCCATGGGTTTTTGAAAACACTGCATCCTGCAGCCATTGCAACAGTCAGCGACAGCAGACAAAGAACAGTCAAAAGGCGGCTGTATTTCATTGACTTCACATCCTTATCATCCTGATTGATTGTATACACGTTTATTATACATCACATAAGGGTATTCTGACTATGATTTTCAAGAAGAGCGGCGGCTGCCGGATAGTTGGAAAGCAGGCCTCATAAAAGGCCCTAATTTTAGAAAATAATTCATATATGGTATAATATACTATATATATGTAAAATAAAGGAGATTATCAATGGATTGGCAAGAAGGTAAAATTGTTCCTACCGGCCTGGAAAAACAGATGAAGGATTCCTACATCGATTATGCCATGTCGGTTATTGTGACGCGGGCACTTCCTGATGTCAGGGACGGACTGAAGCCGGTTCACCGGCGGATTCTGTACGCCATGCAGGAGGCAGGCATGCTTCCCGGGAAACCCTATAAGAAGTCAGCCCGTATCGTAGGGGATGTTTTAGGTAAGTATCATCCCCACGGCGATACGGCAGTTTATGATTCGGCAGTCCGTATGGCACAGGATTTTTCTACGCGCTATCCGCTGGTAGACGGCCACGGAAATTTTGGTTCTGTGGACGGTGACTCTCCGGCGGCCATGCGTTATACGGAAATGCGTATGGCCAAAATTACAGCGGAAATGCTTCGGGATATTGACAAAGACACCGTTGATTTTATGCCTAACTATGACGGCTCCCTCCAGGAACCAGTGGTTCTTCCCAGCCGTATCCCCAACCTGCTGGTAAACGGTTCTTACGGGATTGCCGTGGGGATGGCAACGAATATACCGCCCCATAATCTGGGGGAAGTCATTGACGGACTGTGCCTGATGATTGACAGACCGGAAATCACTATTGATGAATTGATGCAGGTGATTCAAGGGCCGGATTTCCCTACGGGAGGACTGATTCAGGGCCGGCGGGGGATCCAGGACGCCTACCGGACGGGCCGGGGCGGAATTAAGGTCAGAGCAAAATCCACTGTGGAAGAAATGCCGAAGGGAAAACACCGTATTGTAATCACGGAGATTCCTTATCAGGTCAACAAAGCACGGGTGATTGAAACTATTGCAGAGCTGCTCCGGCAGAAGATCCTTGACGGGATTACAGCACTGCGGGATGAATCAGACCGGAAGGGCATGCGGATTGTCATTGAACTGCGGGCGGATATCAATCCGCAGATCATGCTCAATAATCTGTATAAGCATACCCAACTGCAGGAGACCTTCGGTGTCATCATGCTGGCGCTGGTAGACGGCCATCCGAGAGTATTAAATCTGAAACAGATGATGCATTATTATCTGCTTCATCAGAAAGAAGTCATTACACGGAGAACCCAGTTCGAACTGGCCAAAGCCAAGGCAAGAGCCCATATTTTAGAAGGTCTGCTGATTGCGCTGGATCATATTGATGAAGTCATCCGTACGATCCGCCAGTCTCAGACTGACGATATAGCCAAAGCCGCTTTAATGCAGAAATTCGGCCTTTCGGAAAAACAGTCCATTGCGATTCTGGATATGCGTCTCCGCCGTCTGACAGGACTGGAACGGGAGAAACTGGAAGCTGAATATAAAGACCTGCAGGAAAGGATTGCCTATCTGGAAGATCTACTGAGCAGTGAAGATAAAATCATGGGTGTCATCAAAGATGAACTGAAAGATGAAAAAGCACGGTTCGGGGATGCCCGCCGCAGTCAGATCGTGGCGGATCAGACCGATTTTACAGATATGGATCTAATTCCCGATGAACCGATGGTGGTTACACTGACAGCACAGAATTATATTAAGAGAATGCCGTCAGACACCTACCGTACACAGCACAAGGGCGGTATGGGAATTACCGGCATGAAGACCAAAGAGGGCGATTATGTAGCAAAGGTTATCTATACATCGACACATAATACACTGCTCTTCTTTACCAATCAGGGCCGTGTGTACCGGCTGAAGGCAGCGGACATCATGCAGTCCGGAACACGCACGTCAAAGGGCGTGCCGATTATCAATCTGATTCCGACGCTGAACAAGGGCGAAAAGGTGACGGAAATCTTTGATCTGAATCAGACTGAAAATACCAAGTATCTTCTCATGATTACACGCCTTGGGTATGTGAAGAAGACGCTGTTTTCAGAGTATACTTCCGTTAGGAAGAGCGGACTTATCGCTATTAATCTCCGTGATGATGATGAATTAATTAAAGTTATCTGCACCGGCGGGAGTGAAAATGTCGTCATTGCGACACGGGGCGGTATGGCCATCATGTTCTCTGAAGAGGATGTACGGCCTACAGGAAGGTCGGCGTCAGGTGTTATCGGTATCCGTCTGAAATCAGACCGGTCAGGATCTGATGTTGTCGTCGGGGGCGACGTGGTTAGATCTGATGAAGAAATCCTGACGGTTTCAGCGGACGGATACGCCAAGCGCAACCGGGCGGATGCATATACGCTGCAGGGACGCGGCGGGCAGGGCTCACGTAACTTCGGGAAAAATAAAGAAGTTGTAGGACTGGTTGCTGTTCATGGGACAGAGGAAATTCTGTGTATCACGGAAACGGGGATTGTCATCCGGGTGCCGGTAGATACCATTTCCCTGAAGAAAACAAGAAGTACGAGAGGGGTTATTATTCAGCGCATGGATGAGAATGACAGAATTTCATCTATTGCGATTGCTCCTCCGGAAGAATAACAGGCTTTGTCAGACATAGTCTAAAAAAACGGCCTTCTGCGGAGAGATCCATTCTCTGCAGAAGGCCGTTTTTTAGAGAGAAAAGCAGTACACAGATTTTTTGAAGGCTCTGTTATTATGGCGTTTCCATACTGGGTTCAGTTACAATACAGAAAACGAATGAACAGGAGGAGCAGAGAATGAAGGAATACATATCCAAAGGATCCTGGTACCGGCGTCCGCCGCTGCTGATTGCCGTGATCACAGGGCTCAGTATACTGGGAGATTCCATGCTTTATATTGTGCTCCCAACACACTGGCAGGAAGCGGGATTGGACTCGCTCTGGGAAGTGGGAATTCTTCTTGCAGTCAACCGTCTTATACGCGTACCGGCCATGCCTG
The DNA here is from genome assembly GCA_002417965.1 of Veillonellaceae bacterium UBA5809. Classification (GTDB taxonomy): domain Bacteria; phylum Bacillota; class Negativicutes; order Veillonellales; family Dialisteraceae; genus UBA5809. The sequence continues at coordinate 15,401 of DIDD01000129.1, read as the reverse complement.
TGATACGGCGTATTTACGGGGCAGTTTCTCCCCGTCCGGTTATTTTCGTTATGACTCTGGCAGCCGCTGTGTCCACCTTCGGATATGCCTGGGCGTATGGGTTTTGGGAATGGCTGGCAGTCCGGTGCCTGTGGGGACTTTCTTATGCATTCCTGCGTCTGGGGGGATTTTTTCTGGTGGTCAAGTCGGCGGATCAGGAAAACCGGGGATTTGCTATGGGGGAATATGACGGAATATTTCACATGGGACGTCTGGTAAGCATGCTTATAGGAGGATATATAGCTGATTCGGAGGGACTGGCGCAGACGGCCCTGATCTTTGGATTTTTATCTCTGGGCGCACCTGTTCTTACCGCATGGAAAAACCCTATCCCGTTTCCTCGTCTGGTAGATGCATCCCGGTTTGAAGAGGATGAAAGAGTCTGGAAGACAGTGCGCCATGACAGACTGTTCCTCCGGTGTCTGCTGCTGGGGTTTCTGCTGAACGTGCTGTTTCAGGGGATATTCACATCTTCTCTCAGCCACTTGGCAGAAACTTCCTATGGAGATATGATTACCCTTGGCGGATGGGTTGTGGGAGCGGCAACACTTTCCGGTACGATTCAGTCCCTACGCTGGGCATGGGAGCCATTTCTTTCCCCTGTGGCAGGGCGGTTTACCGGAGGAGAAAGACGGATTCCCGCCATTGCGGTCAGTCTGGCGGTATGTGCAGCGGCTTTTGTATGCATCACATTCCGCCTTCCGCTGGGCATGTGGATTGTATTGACGCTGATTATCCAGATGTCGGCTACGGTACTGGAAACGCTGGCTGATGCGGCAGCCGGTGATCTGGCAGCTTCTTATCAGTCTAAAACAGCATTAATGTCACGGTATGCCATGTTCTCTGATTTTGGAGCAGGGGTGGGCCCGCTGTCAGCATATCTTCTTATGGGATTCCTGTCGGCGGATTCAGCCTGCTGGCTTTCTGCGTTTATTCTGGCTTTTTTGTATCTTCCTTATAGAAGCCAGATGGCCGGATATATAAAAAAGCACCGTTTTTGACCGGACGGAATATGTCATGATACATGGCATGTTAAAAGGCTGGCCCTGACAATCAGATTTTTTATCCGGATTACAGGGGCAGCCTTTTGTGCTTAGAGATCGAGATTTGTTACATTTTTTGCATTTTCTTCAATAAACTTTCTGCGGGGTTCGACCTTATCCCCCATCAGAACGGTGAAAATACGGTCAGCTTCCACCGCATCGGTTAATTCCACTTTCAGCATGACACGCTGCTCGGGATTCATGGTGGTATCCCACAGCTGCTCGGGATTCATCTCGCCTAGACCTTTGTAACGCTGAATGGTGCATCCCTCGCGGCCGATTTCATTCAGCAGCCGGTCCTGCTCGGCATCGTCATAGGTATAATACTTGCTTTTTCCCTTTCTGATCTGGTACAGGGGAGGCTGGGCAATATATACATGGCCCTCTGTTACAAGAGGAGTCATATACCGGTAGAAAAATGTAAGAAGAAGTGTGCGTATATGAGCTCCGTCGACATCCGCATCGGTCATGATAATGATTTTGTAGTATCGGAGACGGCTGATGTCAAAGTCATCAGCGACACCTGTTCCGAAGGCGGTGATCATGGTGCGGATGGTATCGCTGTTGAGAATTCTGTCGAGACGGGCTTTCTCTACGTTCAGGATTTTCCCGCGGAGGGGAAGAATTGCCTGATACCTCCGGTCTCTGCCTGACTTGGCGCTGCCTCCGGCGGAATCACCCTCGACAATATAAATTTCCGTAACCTTCGGATCCCGTTCAGAACAGTCAGCCAGTTTTCCAGGAAGACTGGAGACCTCCAGAGCATTTTTTCTGCGGGTCAGCTCACGGGCTCTCCGCGCGGCTTCACGGGCCCGGTTGGCAGTCATGCTTTTTTCGACAACAGACCTTGCTTCTGCAGGATGCTCATCCAGAAAAATCCGCAGGCCTTCACTGACAATATTGTCAACAATTCCCTTGACTTCACTGTTTCCCAGTTTGGTCTTGGTCTGGCCTTCAAACTGGGGATTCGGGACCTTGACACTGATTACACAGGTCAGGCCCTCCCGCACATCATCACCGGACAGATTCTCGTCATTTGGCTTCATGATGCTGCTTTTCCGCCCGTAGTCATTAATGACACGGGTGAGAGCAGAGCGGAATCCTGACAGGTGGGTGCCGCCTTCTACAGTATTAATATCATTGACAAAGGTATACATGTTTTCACTGTATCCCGACTGATACTGCATGGCAATATCCACAATGACTTTATCCTTTTCGCCCTCAAAGGAAATGACTGTAGGATTCACAGGATCTTTTCCTTCATTGAGGAACTGAACAAATTCTGTAATACCGCCGGCATAATGGAAAATCTCCTGCTTTTTGCTGTCTTCTCTGTTGTCGGTGAGAGTAATAGTAAGGCCCTTGTTCAGAAACGCGAGTTCTCTCATACGGGAACGGAGTGTATCATAGGAGAAAATAACTTCATCAAAAATTTCGGGATCCGGCTTAAATGAAACCGTTGTCCCCGTATCAGCGGCCGTTCCCATAACGGTCATCGGCTGTGTGGTCTGGCCGCGGGAAAAAGCCATTTGATAAATATGGCCGTCTCTCCGTACAGATACACGTGTCCATTCGGACAAGGCGTTCACAACAGAAATGCCGACTCCGTGGAGACCGCCGGAAATGGGGTATCCTTCCCCTCCGAATTTACCTCCGGCATGGAGAACGGTGAGGACAACTTCCATGGCTGGTTTTCCGGTTTCGTGCATATCGGTGGGAATTCCGCGGCCGTTGTCGACGACTGTGCAGCTGCCGTCTTCATCCAGAGATACTTCAATATGGGTGCAGTATCCGGCCAGCGCTTCATCAATACTGTTGTCCACTACTTCATAAACCAGATGATGAAGGCCTCTGGCTGATGTAGAACCGATATACATGCCGGGACGGACACGGACGGCTTCCAGTCCTTCCAGCACACGTATATCTTTGGCTCCGTAATCAATATTGCCCGTTTCTTCTTCCTGGTGGGACTGAATTTCATGGATTTCTTTATTCATAGACACTCTCCCCTATATAGCAAGAAACATCAAAAATACAGCTGCCTAAAAAGGCGGCTTCCTTGATTGTTCCGTATACCGTCTATTATATATATGTATATAATATGGATGTATTTTTATTATAACATAGAAGGAGAAAGAGTGACAATAATTTGGGAAAAAGAGCAAATTTCCGCTTTACAAGAAGATCACTTTCAGTTAAAGTGTAAGGAAAAGGAGATTGACATGTTTCAATGGACAGACAGTCTGCTCCTGTTGGGAGCTGTGTATGTAACCTATAGAATTGGGTGGGGCGACGGACTGACTGCAGTCAATGCATGTCTGTCAGCAGCTCTGACAGTGGCTTTTCTGTATATAATCCTTCAGCGGACAGGATACTGGAAACGGCTGGATGACAAAAGAAAAGCAGCAGAAATGGAAAAAGAACAGACAAAAAGATGAGACGCCCACAGCACCTTGAAAGAGAGTACTTTTCTGAAGGGAAAGCACTCTCTTTTCTCTGGGCTGCCATACTGAAGAGAAAGAGGGAAATGAATGGAAAAGGAAAACCCGCAGGGGGCTACACTGAAAAAAAGCCTGAAAGAAAGGCATATGACCATGATTGCACTGGGGGGCACCATAGGGACCGGGCTTTTTGTAGCAGGGGGAGAGACCATATCCACTGCCGGACCGGGCGGGGCCCTGCTTTCCTATGCACTGATTGGGATTATGGTATATTTTTTAATGACCGGATTGGGAGAAATGTCAACATGGCTTCCCTCTTCAGGATCCTTTGGCCTCTATGCAGCCAGATATGTAGACAAAGCGCTGGGATTTGCTTTGGGGTGGAACTACTGGTTTAACTGGGCTATTACCGTGGCGGCAGAACTGGTGGCGGGGGCATTGATTATGAAATACTGGTTTCCCGGTACTCCATCTGTTGTATGGACGGCTGGATTTTTGGCCATTTTATTTCTTTTAAACTTTCTTTCAACCCGGTCTTATGGAGAAAGTGAATTCTTTTTTGCAGGCGTGAAAGTAATTACTGTCATCGTATTCCTGGCGGCCGGGACACTTCTGATTTTCGGCGTAGGCGGTCATTCTCCCGGTTTTGCCAATTGGACAATCGGCGACGCTCCGTTTGTGGGAGGGATTTCAGCTATGCTGTCCGTATTTATGGTGGCGGGTTTTTCTTTTCAGGGAACAGAAATGCTCGGCGTGGCTGCAGGAGAAGCGGAGTGCCCGGAAAAATCTGTTCCCAAGGCGGTCCATACGATCTTTTGGCGGATTCTTCTGTTTTATTTGGGAGCCTTTACAGTCATTGGATTTCTGATTCCCTATACGGACCCCAATCTGCTGAATGCATCTGTTGAAAATATTTCCATCAGTCCTTTTACACTGGCATTTGAAAGATTTGGCCTGCCCAATGCTGCTTCAGTCATGAATCTGGTTATTCTGACAGCGGTTCTTTCAGCGGGCAACAGCGGACTCTACGCATCGACGAGGATGCTCTATTCTTTGGCGCGTGAAGGGAAGGCGCCCCACTGCTTTTTGAAGATCAACAGCAGAGGGGTGCCGGTTAATGCCCTGTATGCAACGACGGCTTTCGGGATCTTTGCATTTGCCACCAGTCTGGTCGGAGACGGAACGGCTTACAACTGGCTGGTGAATATCAGCGGCATGGCAGGCTTTATTACATGGGTCGGCATTGCAGCTGCCTATTACCGATTCCGAAGAGCTTTTATTGCCCAGGGCAGATCTTTGTCAGAGCTTCCTTATAAAGCCCCGTTCTTTCCCTTCGGGCCTCTCGCCGCTCTGGTACTGTGTCTGTTTATTATGGCAGGACAGGATACCAGTCTGTTCTCAGGTACATTTGAATGGACGGACTTTGTGGCCGTTTATATAGGGATTCCCGTTTTCCTCCTTACGTATATATGGTATAAATGGAAGTACCATACTCATTTAATTCCGTTGAAGGAAGTGGATCTCAGCCGGGAAGACCCTATATTCTTCACGGACAGGGAGTCTGGAAAGTAAATCCAACTTTTGACTGCGGAAACTTATTCCATTTGGCGTGTATACTTATCATGAAAATTTTAAATAAAAAGCTCTATATGATGGTTATGTACCGATAATTTGACGTTTTACTCTATATAGAGTACAATTAATTAACTACAGGCGGTTTTCTTACTGCTATGGAAAAGGAGGGATGGATTACGCAGCTGAATGTAACGACCGATTACTCAATCCGCATCATATTATGCCTGGCCTCAAAGGACGGAATTGTATCTTCCAGAGAAATTTCGGAAAAAATGGCGATTCCACAAAAATATGTTCTGAAGATCATGAGAACTTTCACAAAAGCCGGTATTGTAAAACGATACAGCGGTGCTTACGGCGGATTTGAATTGATTAAGCGCAAGGGACTTACCCTGTATGATATTATGCTTTTAGTTGAACCGACGATGAGGATTAACCGATGCATGGAGGATGACTGCTACTGCAGCCGCAATGCAGTCCCCTTTTGCCCGGTCAGAAAGGTATATACAGCATTGCAGGCGCAAATTGACGCAGCGCTTTCTGCAGTGACAATAGAAGACCTGGTCCGCCCTGACGGACCGGACATGGTGAGCGGAAAAATCTGTAAAGAAGAAAATTCAAAATAAATCATGTGGCTGAAGAAGGCCTCCCCCAGGTTGGGGGAGGCCTTCTCTTTTTGGGGAGTCTTAAAATAGAAAAAATAATAAAATTTTATGCATCTTGCGACCGATTTTCTGTAACATAAAAAGGATCATCCATTTTTTTTATGCAAAGGTATAAAATATACACAGCGTCCGAAAGGAATGCAGACTTATACAGTCCGGATCGGTACATGGAAGGAACTGTACATTTTGTCAGTGAGAGGAGTGTTGGGGTTTGAATATGGGTCCAAGTCACAGAGTATGGAATACGAGAGGTCAGGATACAGAGGCCCGGCTTCAGGCAGGGGCAGCTTATCTGCAGTCAAAAGGAAAGGTGGTACGGGCTGAGGATACAGTTTCTTTAATGGAAACCGTGATCCACCCGGGAGACCGTGTTAATATTGAGGGAGACAACCAGAAGCAGGCGGATTTTCTGGCGAAATGCCTGTGTGAGGTGGATCCCGCCAGGATTCATGATCTGCATATGATCCAATCCACATTAAGTATTCCTGAGCATCTGGATGTATTTGATAAGGGGATTGCGAAAAAGCTTGATTTTGCCTATGCGGGATCACAAGGCAAACGGCTCGCGGAATTAATGAAAAATGACCGGATTCAGATTGGGGCCATTCATACATATCTGGAAATGTACAGCCGCTATTTTATTGATTTGATTCCCCGTATTGCACTGGTCACCGCAGATCAGGCTGATGCAGCGGGTAATTTATATACAGGCTTCAGTACGGAAGACACGCCGGCCATTGTAGAAGCGACCAAATTTAATCAAGGAATCGTTATTGTACAGGTTAATGAAATCGTGGATAAAGTGCCGCGGGTAGATATTCCCAGCGACTGGGTCGATTTCGTTATCCAGTCACCCACTCCTTATAAATTGGATCCCCTGTTTACCCGGGATCCTGCCAAGATTTCGAATGAACGAATCATGAAAGCTATGATGGCCATTAAAGGAATCTATGCAGAGTATGGTGTTACGACGCTGAATCACGGCGTGGGTTACGATACGGCGGCTGTTGAACTTCTTCTTCCGACCTTCGGGGAGGAATTGGGACTCCGCGGAAAAATCTGCACACACTGGGTGCTGAATCCCCATCCGACACTGATTCCGGCGATTGAATCAGGATGGGTGAAGGCGGTCTATTCTTTTGGCAGTGAAGTGGGGATGGAAGAATACATTAAAGCGCGGCCTGATATTTTTGCAGTCGGTCCGGATGGGACTATGCGGTCCAACCGTGCTTTTGCCCAGGCGGCGGGACATTACGCGGCAGATATGTTTGTAGGGGCGACCATGCAGATCGATCCCTTCGGAAACAGCAGTACGGCTACGAAATCCCGCGTGGCAGGATTTGGCGGGGCGCCCAATATGGGGTGTGATGCCAAAGGGCGCCGTCATGTGACACCGGCATGGAAAAAGTGCGGAGCCGAAGTGGCAAACCGTTATGACTTGATTGGTGATGCAGAACGGGGCCGGAAACTGATTGTGCAGATGATTACCACACTGTCGCCCAAGATGCAGCCGGGTTTTGTAGAAGAGCTGGATGCGGTGCCGCTGGCCAAAGCGGCCCATTTGGATCTTGAACCGGTTATGATCTACGGGGATGACCTGACACATATTGTTTCTGAGGTAGGAATTGCTTACCTTCACAGATGCCACAACATGGAAGAAAGAACCGCGGCAATCCGTGCCATTGCAGGAAAAACCGAAGTGGGACAGCAGGCTGATCCCAAAGAGACAGAACGTCTCCGCAAAGAGGGAATTGTTAAGTATCCGGAAGATCTCGGTATCGATATATCCAGGGCAGACCGTTCTCTTCTGGCTGCAAAAAATATGGATGACCTGATTACATGGTCCGGCGGACTTTATGCACCTCCCGCACAGTTCAGAAAATAAAAGACGGATGATCAGGGCAGAGAGTTAAAGATTCTCTGCCCTGATTTTTTATGGAGCAGATTATTTACCGGTTCGTAAAACTCTTTCCGGCCGTTTGTGGTATGATACAGCCAATAAAATAAGAAAGAAGGCGCATCTATGAATTATAGAAAATATCTCTTGATGCCCCTGGCAGCGGTGATGCTGGCGGCGGGTGCGGCGGTATTGACTCTTCAGACAGTGAAGGCGGGGGAACAGAAACCGGCTGAGGGGGACATTGTCCTGCGTCTGGACCGGGAGAATCGGGATGGAATGCCTGCCCATTTCCGCACATCAGGAGATGCGTTCGGTACGGTTTCATCACGGTACCAGTCCCAGATGAATCCGGATTATATACCGTCAAAAAAAGGTATGGCGGACCTGCATATTTCAGGGAGCGCACAGCCTTCGGAAAAAGAATGGACCAGCCTGGCGCAGTGTCTGCACAGCCTTCATACCGGACCTGTCTATGATATAGATCTGCGGGAAGAATCCCATGGATTTATCAACGGAAATGCAGTCAGCTGGTATGGATTCCGCAATTGGGCGAATATGAACCGGACGGGCAGAGATATAATGAAAGATGAAGAGGGACGGCTTCAGCAGAACATGGGGAAAGATGTCATAGCCTATAAAATGACGCAGAGCGGGCGAGTGAAAAAAGAAGAGCAACTGTCCGTACTCCGGATATCGACAGAAAAAGAAGTCATACAGCCGCTCGGTATCCGGTATGTCAGAATCCCGTCAGAAGATCATAAATGGCCGTCAGAAGAAGCTGTAGACCAATTCATTTCCCTGTACCGCAGGCTTCCTTCCGATGCATGGCTGCACTTTCACTGTGAAGAAGGAGAAGGAAGGACGACTGCTTTTATGGCCATGACAGACATGATAAAAAACCCTGATGTTCCCTTCCGAGATATCATATACCGGCAGCATCTGATCGGCGGGGATGACGTGACCTATATAGGAAGCGCAGGAACATCCCGTTCATGGAAGCTTCCCTATGAGCGGGAGAAAGCAGAAATGGCCCGGCTTTTTTATCAATACGTGCAGGAACAGGAGCCGCAGGGATTCCATATTTCCTGGTCACGCTGGCTGGAGACTCATGGCGGAGACAAATAAGAAGCAAAAAAATGTACGGCGCAAATCCCAAGATGCAGAGATATATGCCGTACATTTTTTGTCTGACAGAAAGCCTCCTTATGTCTCAGCGGCTTTCAAAAAATGCTTTATAAGCCAGATACGTAGTATATGCATCTGCTTTGCTTACCAGATCCATAGGCGCATGCATGGACAGCATGGCGGTGCCGCAGTCAACGACCTCACAGCCCCAGTCGGCCATCATAAAAGCAATTGTTCCGCCGCCGCCCTGGTCTACCTTTCCCAGCTCGCCGATCTGCCACGGGACGCCGGCTTCATTGAAAATGCCCCGTATTTTAGACAGATATTCAGCATTGGCGTCATTGCTTCCGGACTTGCCGCGGGCTCCGGTGAATTTTGTTACACAGATGCCGTAACCCAGCAGTGCGGAATTATCTTTTTCCGTTACTTCGGGGAACATGGGATCCAGACAGGAGTTGACATCGGCAGACAGCACTTCACTGGCGGCCAGTGTCTTCTCCAGTGCGGCAGGTCCGTAAGAACCGGCCGCAATCAGCAGTTCCTTGACAAAAGTCGTAAAGTAAGAAGATTCCATGCCTGTGTTTCCATAAGAACCGATTTCCTCCTTGTCTGTCAGAAGAGCCACCTGCGTATACTCACCGGGTTCGGCATTCAAAATTGCGGTCAGGTTGGCGTAAGAGCAGACACGGTCATCCTGTCCGTAAGAAAGAATTAGTGAACGGTCCAGCCCCGCGTCGCGGCTCTTGTCAGCAGGAACCAGCTCCAGCTCGGCAGAAGTGAAGTCTTCTTCCTCAATGCCGTATTTCTCTTTCAACAAGGCCATAACCGCTTCTTTCGGTTTCTGACTGTCTTCAGAATGGATACCGGCAATAGCCTGCAGCTGTTCTCCTGTGATTCCGTCAGCCAGAGTTTTCTTCATCTGATCCTGGGCCATATGGATCAGCAGGTCGCTGATACAGAAGACAGGATCAGATGGATCCATTCCGATATTGATTTCTGTCTTTTTTCCGTCCCGGGTATAGACGACACCTATAAGGGCCAGGGGAATGCAGGTCCACTGGTATTTCTTGATGCCCCCGTAGTAGTGGGTGCGGAAATAAACTATGCCGTCCTGTTCATTGACCGGATTTGCTTTTAAGTCAAGACGGGGGGAATCGATATGGGAACCGACAATTTTAAGTCCCTCCGTGAGGGGTTTTCTGCCGATAACAGCCAGTACGGCAGACTTTCCCTTTTGATTCAGGCAGACCCTGTCGCCGGGCTTGAGCGGCTGATGGGCTGAAAGCAGATGAAATCCCCTGTCTTCTGCTTCTTTCATAATTCTCTTTACGGCCAGCCGTTCTGTACGGCAATGATCAAGGAAATCTTTATATCCTTCGCAGTACTGAACAGCAGCTTCCCGTTCCTGCCGGTTCATGCGCTGCCAGACAGATTTTGTTCTGCTGTATGTTTCCATTTTTTCAGCCTCCTATTGATAATGATTTACAACTATAGTATAAAGTTCCGAACTGCATTTGTACAGGGGGGCAGAGAAGAGCCGTCTCCGGCGTCCGGAATTCTTTGAATATCTTTTTTATTATAGCAGGGCCGGGACTGACATTGCAAAAAAGTGCTTTCCCCGCGGGGAAAGCACACTGTTTCAAAAAGGAGGACGATCAAGTGTTAAACCGGATATCTCATGCCATTCTGCCCTGCCAGAACATTGAATCATGAGATGAAAATCCTAAATTCTGAATGGAATTTCATTCCGGCGGCCGGCTGTAAAAGTCTGCCTGAAAGGAAATGCACCGGCGCCGGGGCATCGATGCCGGTGTATATATGACAGGCCGTGCGGAAGGAGAACCTCCGGTCACTGCGGTACCTGCCCGGTACGGCGGATCTTCATGCCCGCTTAGATACCTGGAAGAATTCAGCTGACGTAGTGCACAGAAGAAATTAAACGGGACTGTATAAAACGGCCGCAGCGGTCAACATTCTTCTGTCTGGTGACCGCCGGGCTGCCCGGCAGTCCGCATGCTTATAAGGAACTGCCGGGCAGTCTGCCCGCTTTCTTTTTTGTTCAGTTCTCCGGCAAAGACCTCCTTACCTATAATAAATGCAGAAGACTATGCGGAAGAGGATGAAGCCTCCGCACAGTGGATGGCGGGGAATTATGCTATAATATAAATGATTTCTCCGCAGAAGTGGTTCTGCATTTTCTTTATTATAAAGAAAACAGGCAGAATCTGGGAAAAAAGACAATAAGTTGCACAGAAACAGGGATCAGATGCAGGACCTGAATTATTTCAGGAACCATCAGGAAAGGGCGGCGGCAAAAATTGGGTATGGCAGGACGGGTTACCATGGAATTTCAGCATCTGTGGCTGGCAGTCTCTCTTTTTATTTTTATTGTTTTTCTTCTGAGTCAGACGAATGTTTTTCGTCAGGCCCTCAGTGAAACGGTAACCTCATGGAAAAGCAGAATTCTTTTTGCAGCTGTTTTTTCCATGATCGGCATATTGGGAACCTACTGGGGAATCAGGACAGATGATGGAATCATTAACAGCCGTTCTGTCGGAGTCATCGTGGGCGGTATTATCGGAGGCCCATTCGTCGGGCTTTGCGTAGGCGTCATCACAGGGGTTCATCGGATGTTCTTCCCGGATACCTTCACAGCCATGGCCAGCGGGATAATTACCATTCTGCAGGGGACTGCGGCGGGTCTGCTGTCGTCCTTTATTAAGTCCAGACACCGCATGTGGCCATGGGCTTTTGGCATAGGATTTCTTTTTGAAAGCCTTCACATGATGTTTCTTTTCCTTTTTGCAGGCCCTCCAGAAAGAGTGCTCCATTTTGTACAGGTACTGGCACCATCCATGATTACTAATAACTCTATTGCCATAGGACTTTTTATCGGCATGCTGGAACGGTCCATGAAACAGCGTGAAATTGATTTGTCAAATGCAGCTAAGTCAACTTTCCGCACCGTGCATCTGATCCTCAACGTTTTAAAATCGGGAGTATCAGGTGCCAGTGCCAAAAATGTTACGCAGATTATCGCATCTTCTATACCGGGACTTTCCTGGGCTGCGATTCTGGCGGCGGGAAAAGTGCAGGCTATGACTGTGAATGAAGGGGAAACGGGAGAAGCACTGACAGCAGAAATAGAACGTTGGTCACGTCTTCCGGAAAATGAAATTCCCGAAGAACTGGGCATTATGGCCGTACCTGTATCGGGGAACAGTGTTTTCGTGGATCAGGTGCTTGTCAGAAAAAGCGGGGCCCATACCTTTTCAGGATTTGAAAAGGAACTGATTACCGGAATGAAGGGAATTCTGGAAATGGTCATTGAATTTGACCGGCTTAAAAAGCAGGCCAGTATGATGTCACTGGCTGAAATTAAGATGCTTCAGGCCCAGATTAATCCCCATTTTTTGTTTAATGCCATTAACACAATCAGTTATTACTGCCGCAGTGATTCCCTTATGGCGCGGCAGCTGCTGCTGAATTTGGGGGATTATTACCGGCAGAACCTGAGCAGCCCGGACAGTATGATCCCTTTGAGTGAGGAAATCAATCATATCAGGGCTTACGTAAGTATTGAACAGGCCCGGTTCGGGAACCGTCTTTCTGTGGAATATCATCTGCTTCCCTGTGATATCCATATTCCTCCGCTGCTGCTGCAGCCATTGGTGGAAAATGCAATCCGGCACGGAGTTCTTCCGAGATCTGACGGCGGCACAGTTAAGATTGGGGTGATTTCTCTGCCGCGCTATTACCGTATGTATGTTCAGGACAATGGTGTGGGCATGACTAAAACGATGCTGTCTTCTCTGCTGAAAGAACAGCCTGAACGAAAATCCATCGGGCTGATCAACGTTCACCAGAGACTGCTCTCTATTTATGGAAAAGCGAGCGGTCTCCATATACAAAGTCAGGTCAATAAAGGCACAGTGGTTTTTTTTCTCATTCCCAAAAATGGCAAGGAGGTATCATATGATTGAAATCAAAGCTGTTGTGGCTGATGATGAAATTCCGGCCCGGTCAGAATTGAAATATATTCTGCAGACACTTCCGGGAGTCCGGGTTATTCATGAATGCGCCAACGGTCAGGAAGTTCTCGACTTTCTTAAAGAAAATCCTCAGGTGGATATTCTTTTTATGGATATTGAGATGCCGGTGATGAACGGCATAGAAACAGCTCAGCATATTAATGAACTGGGACTGGATGTCAAAATTGTTTTTTCCACGGGTTTTGACCAGTTCGCCATTAAAGCATTTGAACTGGAAGTCTTTGACTATATTTTGAAACCTTATAAGGAAGAAAGAGTGACTGATACCATCCGCCGGCTCCGTTCTGGAAAGGAACAGGACCAGGACAAAAAAACCTCTGGGGAAATTGTATTCCCTCATAAAAAATTTGCTGTTTATTCCGATAAAAAAATTGTACTTTTGAATCCGTCAGAAGAAATTGTGCTGGTAAAAACAGAAAAATTCAATTGTACTTTATTTTATACGACACGGGGCATTCTGGAATCCAAAATTCTTTTGAAGGATGTAGAATCCGAATTAAGCCATCTCGGATTTTGCCGTACCCATAAAAGCTATGTGGTCAACCTGAATATGATTAAAGAAATTCTTCCATGGTTTAACGAAACATTTCTTCTGGTGCCTTTTCACTTTGAAAAAGAAGAAATACCTGTATCCAGGCATTATCTGAAGAATTTCAAACAACTTATGCAGATGAAATGAATACAGAAAAGAGGCAGATAGGATGATCAAAAAATTTTCTGATTATACATGGAAGGGCGTGGAGAAACATATTTACAAAGAGAATCCGGAAGTATTCCGGGCGGTAACGAAACAGGTTCTCTTTGAACATGAAGGAGACCTTCCCGTGCAGTTCCGCTATTTTGAAGTGGACAGGGATGGCTTCTCATCTCTGGAAAAACATGAACACATGCATATGGTTGTCATTTTTCGGGGGAAAGGGCACGTACTTCTGAATCAGCAGGTCAGCGGAATATCGGAGGGGGATCTGATTATCATCCGTCCATGGGAATGGCATCAGTTTCGTGCTGATGAAGGAGAAAAACTGGGATTTTTTTGTCTGGTCAATGCCCAGAGAGATTTTCCTGTTTATCCGACGAAAGACGACCTCCGCAAAATGCATGAAAATCCGGCGGTCCATTCATTTCTTCAAGGACAGTCCGGGCCAAGAGAGAAATAAGAGAATCAGAGGACAATGAACTGCATGGACCGGGTTTTGAACCAATGCAGTCAATTCTTTTTCTATTTTGCCGTTCATCCTTGCAAAATATAGAACAGACCGCTACTATGGAGGTCAGAGGAATTCTTTTTCGGGCTTTTGACCCGGCAGAGAAATTTCCCGCAGAGACAGGAGGATGGTTCAAATGGAACTGTCAGAATCAGTGAAGCAAAGAATTTTAGCTTTTCAGAAAGATGAAATCACCAGTGCCGTGCTGTATGAAGAAATTGCGGCGATGATGAAGAATGACAAGAACAGAAATGTTCTCCTTGAAATTGCCCAGGTGGAACGGGAGCATTATGCTACATGGAAACATTTTACAGGTATTGATATCGGACCTTCACGGATTAAGATTGCTCTTTTTAAACTGCTGTATTGGATTATGGGGGAAACCTTCGTGATTCAGATGTTTGAGCGTGTGGAAGATTTTGGAGTCAGGGAGCTGACGCAGATTACCAGCGAAATTCCGGAAGCCAATGATATTATTCTCCAGGAGGAAGAGCATGAAAATCAGCTGATAACTCTGGTGGATGAAGAAAGACTGAAGTATGTGGGAGCCATGGTGCTTGGTCTTAACGATGCTTTGGTGGAATTAACGGGCATGATTGCCGGTATGACATTTGCTTTGTCAGGAACGAAGATTGTAGCGCTCACAGCAGTGATTACAGGAGCGGCGGCCACGCTCTCCATGGCCGCTTCCAACTACCTGGCAGAACGAGCAGAACGGAGCAGTACCGCTCTGAAATCCAGTTTTTATACAGGAATTGCCTATTTGATTACAGTGGTTCTGCTCGTCATGCCGTACTTGATTTTACCGGACAGTCTGTATATCACGGCCTTTACCATCATGATTATTACAGTTATCCTGATAATTCTGTTTTTTACTTTTTATCTGTCAGTGGTACAGTCCACCTCTTTTTGGTCTCGGTTTAAAGAAATGGCCGGCATTAGTCTGGGAGTGGCGGCTATCTCTTTTGTCATCGGGCTTATTGCCAAAATGTTTATCGGTGTCGATCTGTAATTTTTTCCCGTATCCCGTATAGCATAAAGAATATTTCATATAAAATATATATTTGAAATAAAGCGGGCATACAGAGAGGTAAAAATTTTTTCCATCAGACAGTGTGCCGGAGGGAAAGGTTTTTATGTGCAGCCGGCAGATATTACAAGCTGAAATTTCATGCAGAGCATGAATCTATTATGTATATTTGCCAATACATTTTAAGTCATCTTAAGTCATCTGCGCAGTCAGATTCAGCAGTTTTATAATAGAAGAAAACTTTTGACTCCGGGACAGAGGAAGGGGTTATGCAGGAAAAAAGGACAGCCAATACAGAAGGTAATGTATTGGCTGTCCTTTTTTCC
>DIDD01000081.1:18086-19587 GCA_002417965.1 Veillonellaceae bacterium UBA5809 | reverse complement strand
ACATTTCCCTTTTTCTTCAAATTCATAAAATAATAGGCAATCAGCAAAAAGGCAAACCATACGGGTGTTACATAAAGAGCAATACGGGTATCGGGCCGAAATGCCGATGCCACTACAACACAGGCCAGAAAAATAATCGTTATCCAATTACTGACGGGTGCAAAAGGCATCTTATAGGACAGCCTGCTTTGTTCTTCAGGAGTCAGGGAAGCCCGAAACTTCATCTGGCAGAGCAGAATAACCAGCCATGTCCAAATAGCCCCAAACGATCCGACACTTGTAATATAAACAAATATTTCTGAAGGCATAATATAATTCAGTACCACTGCGAACAGGAGAATGCCTGCAGAAAAAAGGATACCCACTGTGGGCAGCTGACGGTGATTCAGCGTGCGGAAACAACGCGGCGCTTTTCCCTGCAGAGACAAGTTGTACAGCATGCGCCCTGTACTGAATATACCGCTGTTGCAGGAAGAAAGGACTGCAGTAATCACAACAATATTAATTAAATCGGCAGCGCCCCGTATCCCTAATCTTTCAAAAGTGATCACGAAGGGACTGCCCATATGACCGATCTGATTCCAGGGATAAATAGCCATAATTACAAAAAGTGATCCTACATAAAAAATAAGAATTCTCCAGAAAACCTTATCAATGGCCGCTTTAATCGTATGCTGCGGATCATGTGCTTCCCCTGCTGTAACACCAATGATTTCAATTCCCAAATAAGCATACATCACCATAACCAGAGCCATGAAAGTTCCTTCAATCCCATGCGGAAAAAATCCTCCATTAGCCCAAAGATTTGTAATCCCCATAGCAATGCCGCCATTTCCAAGACCAAAGACAATCATTCCGATGCCGCTGATAATCATAAATACAATCGTCAGTATCTTGATTAAAGCAAACCAAAATTCAAATTCTCCATAAGCAGAGACCGCAATAAAATTGATTACTGTCATAAAAATCAAAGCAGCCAGTGCTGACATCCACTGAGGAAGATCCGGATACCAGAAATTCATGTAGATCCCAACAGCCGTCAATTCTGCCATGCAGGTGACCATCCACATATACCAGTAGGTCCATCCTGTCAAATATCCCCATATAGGGCCCAAAAAACGGCTGGCATGAGCGCTGAAAGCTCCCGATACCGGATAAGCCACAGACAATTCGCCTAAAGCCCTCATAATAAAATAAATCGCGATACCGCCTATCATGTAAGTCAGCAGCACTGAAGGCCCTGCCAGTTCAATCGCTGTAGCCGATCCCAGAAATAAGCCTACACCGATAGCGCCGCCGAGACCAATCAGCTGAATATGGCGCTCCTTCAGCCCTCTTTTCAAATGCTCCTGCATGGCCTCGTCGATCTTATCATCCTGTTCAGTCATATTCAGAATTCCTCCCTTTGCCAATGGTTTCATGTTACATATTTCCAAATGCCGGATGACAGATCAGAAATATTACCGCATATGATACTTTTCAATTTTACATTTTTTTTATG
>DIDD01000081.1:2668-18033 GCA_002417965.1 Veillonellaceae bacterium UBA5809 | reverse complement strand
CAGAAAGTAAAAACTGAACTATGTTTATTATAGTTCAGTTTTTATACATGCTATATTCTGTTCTTCTGAAGTGTGTTGAAATCTATTACCTGTTAAAAACCTGATCAGGATTTATATCATGCCTCATCAGGCGTAACCGGGCTGTTTTCTCCCATTCTGTTCCCATACGGCCATAATTACAGAAGGGATCAATAGAGATCCCTCCCCGCGGAAGAAACCGCCCCAGGATCTCAATATACAGGGGATCTGCCACTTTAATCAAGTCATCCATAATTAAATTCACACAGGTTTCATGAAAATCTCCATGATTTCTGAAGCTGAATAAGTATAGTTTCAGTGATTTGCTTTCCACCAGTTTTTGGTCAGGTACATAAGAGATATAAAGGGATGCAAAATCAGGCTGTCCTGTTTTAGGACATAAACTGGTAAATTCGGGACAATTGAATTTTACAAAATAATCCCTGCCCTTGTATTGATTTTCCACAACTTCTAAAAGTTCCGGACTGTATACCGATAAAACAGGTCTTTTCGAATGTCCAAGCCATTTTAATTGATTTTCTGAATATTCATTTCCCATAAAAAAAGACTCCCTCTTTCCCACTATAACGGCGCCATGCCCGAATCAAAAGAATGCCTCCTGCTGCCGGAACCGCCTGTCCCACCGCAATATGCAGGGCCAATATCAGATAAGGAATATGAAGAATCCAGGAAAGCCACACGGGTACCAAAAGTGAAGGTACAAAAAAGATAGGAAGTGCTGCCATCCATGGTTTCCCGCCTCTCTCTGCGGTCAGGAAAACCAGCCCGCTGGTCATAATTCCAACAAACAGTCCTCCTGCTATATCCGCAGCTCCCATTCCTCCCATCAGCATATTTGAAAGCATGTTGGCCAATCCCAACGGTAAAATCAAGAATGGATAGAAAAAGGCCATGGCATAAAGAGCCGTGGCAATCCGGATCTGATAAAACCCGAATGCAAACCACTGCGTACCGTACATACATACCATGTATGCAGCCATAATCAGAGCCGAAAATGTCATTTCTTCTGTTTTCATATGATATTTCAAAACAAATCCTCCTTCAAAAAAAAGGTATGCGCCAAGAGCGCATACCTACACAGCCGGACCTTGAGAACGGCTGATAATCCATAGTTTTATTTACTGACAGGATGGTTGCGAACTGTCTATGAAAAATGGAATTGTCCTGATTATTATATCACAGAAATGTCCCATGTCTACTCTAAAATATCATTCATGCCTGATAGAAGAAACGGAGGGCAATGACTCCTGCTGTCACTGCCGCACAGAATATCATAACAAGATAATCGCTCTTACCGGGTGCAACGCTCTCCATAAAGGTACGGTGCTTACCTCCAAATCCCCGAAGCTCCAGGGAAAGCGCCATGGATTCACTCCGTGCCAAAGAACGCAGCATCAGCGGCTGTACAACCGCCAGATAGCGGCTGATCTTTTTAAAAATATTCCCTTTTATAACCAGTCCTCTGCAGGCCTGAGCCTCCGCAACAGCTCTGTTTTCCTCTAAAAAATCAGGCACAAAACGAAGGGACGCCGTAAACATAAATGCATATTCATAGGGAATTTTCAGCTGTTTGACCATGGATGCAGTAAGATCCTGAAGCCGGGTAGTTCCAAGCAGGAAAAGAAACATCAGAGTCATATCCATCATACGCAGTCCTGCCGTATAGGCTGAGTCAAGGGTTCCGCCTCCGGCATACTGCACTGCGCCAAGAAAAGCAGCAAATCCTGACAAAATGAAAACTGCACGAAACTGTTTTTTCATCTGCCCTGATAAAGCCAATACCATAAGTTCAAAAAAGCAAAGCGCCAAAAGGGACAGCGGCTGATGAAGGACCAGCGCCCATACAGCTGTACACAATGTGAAAATAATTTTCGTCAAAGGCACGTTCCTGCTCATTGATTTCTCCTCACTTTCTCATAACATTCCATAAACGTTTCTATATCGCCGCAGTAGGGATTCCCCGGCAGTGTTCTCCCCAATACAACAGAAACCGGATAAGTAAGTCCCCATGATTCGGGTTTTCTGTCCTGTGAAAAAAGTGCTTCTGCTGTACCGTCAAATGCAATTTTGTGATCTGCAACAACAATTATGCGTGAACAGTCCCCGGCTGCTATATCCATATCATGGGTCACCAGAATCACGGTCATTCCTTTTTGGCACAGACTATGAAGAAGTTCAATCAAATTTTTCTTTTCTCTGCCGTCCTGACCGCTGGTAGGTTCATCAAGGATTAAGTACTTGCTTGACATAGCAATGGCTGAAGCAATCGCTACACGCTGTTTATCTCCCCGGCTCAAAGAACGGGGATATTCTGTTTCCCGGTCAGCCAGATCAGTCGCTTTAAGCGCCTCAGTCACAATCGCCTGTATTTCCGCTTCATTTTTTCCCTGCTGCCGGGGCCCAAATGCGACCTCTTCCCTCACAGTAGGCATAAACATCTGGCGGTCAGGCTGCTGGAATACATAGCCAATAAACCGGCTCCTTTCTGCTGCATCCCACATTGTAATATCTTTGCCGTCCCACTCAACAGATCCCGATTTTGGTTTTTCCAGTCCCGTAATAATCCGTGTTATGGTAGTTTTTCCGCTTCCGTTGCGTCCAGTTAATGCAACCAGTTCTCCCTGCTGAAAGGACACTGTGACATGCTCCAGAATATCCGGTCCTTTGTCTTTATAACGGAATGAAACATCATGAAGTGAAAGATTCATTGTAAATGGCTCCCTTCTATCGAATGGGAAACCGCACGGCGCGCTGTATCTAAATTTAAAAATTTTTCTTTAAAATATATATTTTTCTTTTCCAGCTGCAGCTGGATTTTATATAAATCCGGCACTGCTTCACTGTAAATACCATAGTTGAACATAAACTTCATCACTTTTTCCGGGGCGCCCGTTTCTAAAATATGCCCTTTATCAATCAGAACAAAACGATTGGCATAAGGAAGTACCTCTCCCAGATGATGATCTGCTACAATAACCGTAATTCCAAATTCCCGGTTCAAATTGCCCAAAAGGCGGTAAAATGACTGAATTCCTTCGGGATCCAGTGCGCTTGTCGGCTCATCAAAAACAAGTACATCCGGCTCCTCCGCCAGTACAGAGGCAATCACCAGTCTCTGTCTCTGCCCCCCGGACAAGTCTGAAATCAGATGATTCTCCAGTCCTTTTAAATGCACTTTTTCTAATGCATCCTCTGTACGGCGGATAATCTCATTCCGGGGAAATCCGCTGTTTCCCAGGGAAAATGCCATTTCTTCGCCAACAGTCATAGTTACAATCTGCGCATCATAATCCGAAAGAATAACCCCAATATGATAAGCCAGATCAGCTACTCTGCTTTGTGTGGTTGCCTTTCCGTCCACAAAAACCATACCGTGCATAACCCCTCCGAAATAATGGGGAACTGCCCCGACAAGAGACATAAGAAGTGTGGTTTTACCAGCCCCATTAGGGCCTGTCAAAACCGTAAAGTCCCCTTTTTTGACGGAAAGATTTACATCTTCCAATGCCGGTCTTTCTCCGCGGGGATAACAGTATGTAAGATGCTCAACCTCAATGATCCCATCCCCTGATGCCTGGAGCAGTAATCCGGAATGATCCGAATCCGGTTCTTCTTTGCTCTTTTCCTTCCCAGATGCAGAAGAAAGCAGGCGGCGTGCCGGAAAATACAAAAAGGGCGTAATAAATGCGTTGCCCACCGCTACAAGTCCAACCATGGGAAGCATGGCGTAAAGGTATACTGCAGACGGCATACGCAAGACCCATGTGAGAATGGACACAAACACAAAACCGCTGACGAGCGTTGTAATAAAACCGCATAATGACGGTCTCATGGAAAAACGTCCGATTTTCATTTCAGGCATGGAATGGGCAAAAAATCCGGCTATATAGGCTCCTGCAAATTCGCTGGCAAAATCCCCATAAGGAAAGGCAGACTTACTTGTAAAAACCTCCATTAAAGCCGCTATCATGCAGATGCCCAGACACTGCCGGTAAGTCGGCTTTGTCAGCAGAATTGCCACGCAGTATGTGGCAATCATCCAGTTGGGCGTAAATCCAGCGACAGACGGAGATACCAGATGGAGAATCATCCCGATAGCCAGCATAAGGACAGATACCGTAACCCAACGGAATTTTCCGCCTTCCGCTTTTCTGTAAACCAATTTGGAAATATCACTGACTGTTTGATCCATTTCATTCTCCCTCTTTCTAATAAAAAAACTTCCGTCCCTTTGTATAGTTATATACAAAGGGACGGAAGTTTTATCTCCGCGGTGCCACCCAAATTGATTCATATAAGAATCCAGCTCACCGTACACGAAATGATACGGGGTTTCTTCTAACGGAGAAACATGCCGGCAGCGCCTACCCTGTCAATAACAGATCAGACTGCATCTTGCAGGCCCATTCATCAGTTCCTTCATGCCGGATTCCCACCTCTGCCGGCTCTCTGTGATATACGGAACTCTGATTACTCGCCCTGTTCATCGATTCTTATTAAATTGTCTGTAAGTATAGCATCATCCGTCCAGCCTGTCAATGAATCTCTTCTTCCTGCTTTTTCCCTTCATGAATGACCATCTGCGGATAAGGAATATCAATTCCTTTTTGGTCAAATGCCTCTTTTACATGAATATACAGGCGGTTTCTTTCTGCAAAGAAAATATCACTCCGTACCTCAACACGGGCATAGATACGTATGCTTGATTCTCCCAGCTCTTTGACATATATGGGAATGTTGCCTTTGTTGACAACACCTTCATCTCTGTTGAAAATATCCGTCAAAACCTGAATGCACTGCGGAAGATCAGTGGCATATCCAACATCAAAAACAAATTCAATATTTCTCGTGGAAAAGTATGTGAAGTTTTTAATCACACTGTCCGTCATTTTTGAATTAGGTATCAGAATCAGTTCATTTCCCTGCGTACGGATTCGGGTATACATCGTCAGTATATCGATCACTGTACCGCTGAATCCCGCCGCTTCAATATAATCTCCTGACCTAAAAGGCTTGAATGTAAGAATAAAAATTCCCGATGCCACATTTCCGAAATTATCCTTCATGGCCAGTCCAATCGCCAGTCCGACACCTCCCACTGCAGCTGCCAATGATGCAGTGGAAACTCCCAATTGCCCAAGCACCATGGCCAGCGCAATAACCATGACTGTCCAATAAGCAATTTCAGAGATAAACCCAATAACAGAACGGTCAACCTGGGTACGTTCCAGCATTTTTCTGACCAGACGGCGGCACCAATGTGCAATAATATAACCCAGCACCGCAATTAAAACCGCCATCACAAGATCAAAACCGCGGTTTAGAAAAAATTCCTTGACCTGTTCCAGGAACTGTGTCGTTAAACTGACCTGTTGTACCACCGCATCTTTTACTTCATGTGTGACCTGTGTATCCAAATTGATTCATCCTTCCGGGGTATTTGTGAAAAATCAGAGAACTATTCATTCCCTGCCCACGAGAATCCCTGTTTCTTTAATAGTGAAAGTGCTTCTTCTCCCTGCACGGCCGGACCCGTATTCCGATGCATAACCTGCACCGTAAAAGGCGGAACAGGTCCTTCCGGATGCCGGCTGTCAATATATTCATGCATGATGCTGTCATATTCCTTCAGTACATCCAGATAATCAGGAAATACTTTATACTGGTTTGTAAAAACCTGCACATTTTCAGGAAGGCGGGGTTTCTTCATAAAGGCCCCTTTTGGATATCCCATTCCCAATCCTGTCAGCGGAAAAGTCAGGGGAGGAAGCTGGACTAACTCTGCTATTCTTTTGATATTCATAAAAATACTTCCAAAATAACATATGCCTAATCCCATGGATTCTGCCGCCAGTGCCATATTCTGCGCCGCTATGGCACCATCCATGCAGCTCTGTATGAAGGTGTAAAAATCCCCGTCTCCGGTAAAATAAGCTCCTTGCTCATGTACAATCTCTGCATTGCGGTGAAGGTCAAGAACAATCAGGAACCATAGAGGAGCCTCCGCAGAATAGGGCTGCCCGGTAATCTGTGCAATTTCAGAACGGATTGCCTTGTCTGTTACCTGAATAATACTGAATGCCTGCTGTCCTGTACTGGTGGCCCCATGCCTTCCCGCTTCAATAATTTCCTGTACAGCCTGTCCGTCCACAGGTTTTTCAGAAAATGAACGTACGCTTCTATGATTGAGAATTGTTTTCAGCATTTCATTCATTATGACTGCCCCCGTTCTTTCTTTTTTCAGCCGCTTCCACCAGTGCCTGGATCATCATGGACGTAGTCACGGCTCCGACACCTCCGGGAACCGGGGTAATGTAAGAGGATTTCTCCGCGACCTCTTTAGTTTCGACATCTCCTACCGTTTTCCCGTTTTGACGGCAAATCCCTACATCAATAACAACAGCCCCCCGTTTAACCATATCAGCCGTCACCATCCCCGGCTTTCCCACAGCTGATACAAGGATATCAGCTGTACGGGAAATTTCAGCAATATCGCCTGTATGGGAATGGCATATCGTCACTGTTGCATGCTTCTGAAGCAGCAGCAGCGAAACAGGAAGTCCCACAACGTTGCTTCTGCCCAGAACAACTGCTTTTTTACCATTTACCGCAATTCCATACTCTTCCAGAATAGCCATGACTGCCCGGGGTGTACAGGGAACAAATCCAGGTTTTCCTGCCGCCAGTCTGCCCCGGTTGGCCGCGGTAAGTCCGTCAATATCTTTGTATGGATCCATGGCCTCTACCACGTTGTCAGATGAAATACCCTCCGGCAGAGGCATCAGAAGAAGAATGCCGTGAATAGCATGGTTATCATTAAGACTCCTAATGACTTTAATAAGCTCTCCTTCTGTAACAGAATCGGGTTTCTTGATAACCGTCACAGAGATTCCATATGATTCTGCTTTTTTTTTCAAGAAAGCCCCATACATGGCCGCCGGACGGCTGCTTCCCCCTAAGACGATGGCCAGTCCGGGAATGATACCTCCGTCTTTTAAGATTTTTATACGTTTATCCAATTCCCCCGCCATATGAATGGCCACTTTTTGTCCGTCAAGAATCATATGTTGGCAGCCTCCTATCAGAACAGACCCGAAATATGTCCGTCATTATCTACATTGATGGCTTCCGCCGCAGGATGGCGGGGCAGCCCGGGCATCGTCATAACAGCCCCCGTATAAACAACAACAAATCCCGCGCCTGCAGATACTTTTGCATCCCGTACATGAAGAACAAATCCTTCAGGTGCTCCCAGGCATGACGGGTCGTCTGTGAAGGACAACGGCGTTTTGGCAATACAGACCGGAAGTTTTCCAAATCCCATCTTTTCTAT
The DNA here is from genome assembly GCA_002417965.1 of Veillonellaceae bacterium UBA5809. Classification (GTDB taxonomy): domain Bacteria; phylum Bacillota; class Negativicutes; order Veillonellales; family Dialisteraceae; genus UBA5809. The sequence continues at coordinate 10,661 of DIDD01000081.1, read as the reverse complement.
ATGACAGATTGCTTTTTCGGCTGCCGCCTCATATTCCACTGTGCCCGCTCCATAAATATTCTGTGCTATGGTCATGATTTTTTCCTTCAGAGAAAGAGAATCTTCATATAGAAAATGAAAAGATTCAGAACTGCTTCCGCAGGCTTCCGTCACGTAACGGGCGAGCTCAATGCCCCCTTCTCCCCCACGGGTAAATACATCGGATTTAGAAACGGGAATCCCTTCCTCACGGCATGCAGAAAAAATAACTTCCATTTCCTCTTTTGTATCAGAAGGAAATGTATTCAGTGCAACGATCACCGGAATTCCGTAGAGCCGCAGATTATGCATATGGCGCCGCAAATTGGGCATGCCTTTCCTCACTGCCTCCGGATCCGGCACGGTCAATGAGTTTTTATCCACGCCTCCATGCATTTTTAAGGCGCGTACGGTAGCCACCAGAACAGCCGCATCCGGAACCAGTTTCCCCAGTCTGCATTTAATGTCAAAAAACTTTTCCGCCCCCAGATCAGCACCGAATCCAGCTTCTGTCACGACATAATCTGCCAGATGAAGGGCCGTATCTGTTGCCAGCAGTGTGTTGCATCCATGAGCAATATTTGCAAAGGGCCCGCCATGGACAAAAGCAGGCACATGCTCTATTGTCTGTACCAGATTTGGTTTCAAAGCATCTTTCAGCAATGCTGTCATAGCCCCTTCTCCATGAATATCACCGCACGTGACCGGCTCATTTTCATAGGTATAAGCAACAATCATACGGGCCAAACGCTGCTTCAGATCCAAAATACCCGATGCAAGGCACAATACAGCCATAACTTCAGATGCCGCTGTAATTTCAAATCCCCCCTCCCGGGGGATGCCGTTGCCGTGCCCTCCTAATCCGACAACAATTTGGCGGAGAACGCGGTCATTCATATCCACTGCCCGTTTCCATACAACGCGCCTGGGGTCAATATGAAGTATATTTCCCTGCTGAATATGATTATCCGTCATAGCCGCCAGAAGATTATGCGCCGCTGTGACCGCATGAATATCCCCTGTAAAATGAAGATTAATATCCTCCATCGGAAGGACCTGTGAATATCCTCCTCCGGCCGCGCCGCCCTTCATTCCCATGCAGGGACCCAGCGAGGGTTCTCTGAGGCAGATCATGGCCTTTTCCCCAATCTGAACAAGAGCCTGTCCCAGTCCTACTGTTGTTGTGGTCTTCCCCTCTCCTGCGGAAGTCGGAGAGACAGCCGTTACAAGAATGAGTTTCCCTTTTTTATTTCCCTTTGCCCTCTTAATAAGATCCCATGAAATTTTGGCCTTATATGGTCCGTAACATTCCAGCTCTTCAGAACTGATCCCGATTTTCTGTGCAATTTTTTCTATCCGTTCCATGGGTGCTTTCTGTGCAATCTCAATATCACTGTCCATAGTTATTCCCTCCGCTGAATTTGAATATAAGATGACTTTATTATAGCATCAATCCATAGAAAAAGTATTTCCCCGCCCTGATTTATCAGGAAGAAAAATGTACTTTTACAGCAGTACCCGATGTAACTGAGTTTCCTGCCGCAGGAAACTGAGAATCTGCATAACCCGTACCATCAGGCATAAATTCAAGTCCGGCCCGTTCTAGCCAGTCTCCTGTATCGCGGATAGACCATCCTGCAAAGCTGGGCAGATATACAGATCCATCCTTTCCTCTTCTTACAGGCATTAATTCATATCTGTTTTTCTCTGAAGATACCGGGGCCTGTTCCTTAGAATCCGGAGTATGGATTCCCATATATCTCATGATTTGCCCCATAACCTCTGAAAAGACAGGTGCTGCCACCATTCCGCCGTAATAGTTTCCGCCTCTTGGATTGTCAAGAACTACCAGGCAAATTGCGGCCGGGTCCTCCACTGGGCCGAATCCGCAGAAAGAAGCAATATGTTCATCAGGAAGATATCCTCCGTGTACGGTATCTAATTTTTGCGCTGTACCTGTTTTACCCGCCATGTGATATCCTTCCACACGGGCCATCTGCCCGCCGCCTTCAGAAACCACCTTTTCCAGCATTCCTTTTACGGTGTCCGCAATCTCGGGAGTAATCGGATGCCCTACAATCTGCGTTCCAAAATTTTGATAATCAGACCCATCTGCATTTTTTATAGAGGCAATGATATGGGGCTTGACCATCTGGCCGCCGTTGGCCAACGCACTATATGCCTGCACCATCTGCAGCGGAGTGACGGCAATGCCCTGTCCCAGAGACATGGTTGCCACGTCAATCGGCCTCATGTCTTCAGGATTGAACAGAATTCCTTCAGCCTCTCCCGGCAGTTCAATACCTGTCGCTTTCCCAAAGCCAAATTTTTTGGCGTAGTCTGTCAGAATTTTACCTCCGGTCAGGAGCCCTATATGGGCAAATCCTGTATTGATTGAGTATTTAATAATATCAACCAGTTTCACGCTCCCATATGACTCCTCATTCCAGTTTTTGATTTCATGTCCCGAAGCCCTTACAACGCCGGGATCCTGAAAAACTGTATCCATCGTATAAGTACCTGCTGACAGTGCCGCTGAAGCAATAACCGGTTTAAAGGTAGACCCGGGTTCATAGATATCTACTACCGCCCTGTTTTTAAATTGTGCTTCTGTTGCATGAAAAAACCGATTTGGATTATATGTAGGCCTGTTTGCCATAGCCAGAATCTCCCCCGTTTTGGGATTCATGACAATAACTGATCCGCCCTCTGCATGAGTTTCAGACATCGCCCTGTCCAACGCACGCTCTGCAAAAAACTGGATGCTTTCATCAATGGTTAAATAAACCGACTTTTCCTTTTCAGCCAGATATGGCGCCGTCGTTGACTGGAGTATGGGATTTCCCCGTCCGTCTGTCAACAGCCGCTGCTTAATGACAGCCCCCCGGATATCTTGATCTAATGACATCTCCAGCCCATCCAGGCCCTTATCATCAATTCCCACAAATCCAAGGACGTTGGCCAATAGTGATCCGTTAGGATAATACCGCTGGCTTTCATCAACAAATCCGAAACCTGTCAAATGACGGCTTTTGATAATATTTTCTGCCGTTTCATAATCTTCTGTAGGAAGAAGCCGTTTAATCCATACAAATCGGGTATCCGCTGTGAGTATCTTCTCCAGTTTTTTAGGGTCTTCCTTCAGCGGGCCGGCTAACAGTTCCGCTGCCTCTGCAGGACTGATATTCATCATCCCCGGATCTGCATAAATAGACTTAACCATGGCTGAAAATGCCAGTTTTTTCCCATTCCTGTCATAAATGGTGCCTCTTGGCGAATATAACTTCTGAACATCCTGCGTCTGCCGCTGCCCCATCAGGGCAAACCGGTTTCCCTGTACAACCTGCACTGCAAATAGACGCAGAACCAAGATAATTCCTATAAGGCCGCAAATCAAATATATAAAAAAACTGCGGGACTGTACTGTCGAAAAATAATTTATCCGTTTCATGACTCTTGACGCCGCCTTACATAATGAAGGGCTGCTCTGTATAAAGCCTCTGATTCATTGGGAAGTTCTCCCATCTGCACCCTATGAAGCAAATTCTTCATCCCTTCTGAAACATAGTCCCCCAATATCTTCGGAACTCTTCTATCCAGAGATAATTCCTGCACACGTACTGGAACCGAACAGGCAATATCACGGAGGCAGCGGCCCAGTTCGATATGTGCCGAAGTCGATGAATTTTCCTGTCCGCATCCAATAACATCTGCCGTGCATAATTCTGTCAGTTCCCAAAACGCCCGTTTTAATTCCATCTGCGTCTGAAATATGCGCGACATGGCTATCCTCCGTATCCAGCGCTCCGGATCAGCTTCCTGATGATTGACAAAGTAATGAAACTTCATATGGTTTGCCACGAGCCACGGAACATGGCAGATCAGCGGGGAAGTCATATCCCATCGTTTCATCAGAGCCTCTGCAGACACGGCTCCTGCCCGGTCATGCCCGTAGTCTGTCAGCACAGTTCCCTCTACACGGCGTATTCCCGGAAGGCCTTTTGCCGCATCATGCAGAAGAGCTGCCCACCGGACCGTCAGGTCAGGGGGTGATGCATTGACGACAGCCAACGTATGATACCACGCATTAAAGCGGTGATACATCTTCATCTGAGGCGTATTCGGCAAATGGGATAACTCAGGAAGAATCATAATCTCTTCTGTCCTGCCCTCTTTGCTCTTCCGGCACCATTGATCGGAAAGACCGGAACGGACTAATATATCAAGCCCCTTGGCCGGATATTCTGCCAGAAGCAGCCTGTTAATCTCTTTTTTTATCCGTTCTAAAGCGAGACCGCTGACACGGTAAAAAGCAAGAGGCATTGCCTCCAGCAGTTTTTTATCCGGAATAAAATCGAGCTGTCCCGCAAAGCGGCATGCCCGGAAAAGCCGGAGAGCATCCTCCTGGAAGCGCAGAACTGGATCTCCTACTGTCCGGAGCCGCCTTCTGTCCAAATCATCCTGACCGCCGAAATAGTCATAAACAACACCCCTTTCATCCAGAGCCATTGCATTGACTGTGAAATCTCTCCGTGCCAGATCCTCTTCCAGTGACCGGGTAAACCACACATGATCAGGCCTGTGGCTGTCCTTTCCATACACTTCCCTGCGGAAAGAGGCAACCTCATATTTTTTCTCTTCCACAAGAATTTGAAGGACCCCGAACCGCTTTCCACCGCCGTCGAATATCTTCCAGCCCTGCCGCGCCGCAACATCACTGATCTCCTGCGGGTCTGCCGCTGTAGCCAGATCCCAGTCATGAGGCACTTTACCCAACAGTAAATCTCTTACGCATCCCCCAACCGCGTACGTTTCAAATCCATTTTTTCTAAATGCACGGATGAGTGCCAGTGCCCCCTTATCCACAGCTTGGTTCTCCTTTGTATAATAACTGACAATAGCTTTTCCTTCATATCCTTATTATTTTATTATACAACACGCTCAATGACACGCTTTCATCATAAATAATTTCCTATAAATGAGCAACCAGGCCTGTTCAGTATAAGCAGGTACAAAAAAAGAAGGGTCAATCTTCTGCTGATTGAACCCTTCTTTCAATTATCATTCAGTCTCTATAGGAAAGAGGCATTTCTGAAACTCTCGCAGCGCCGGAACGGATGGCTGCAGCCGCCACTGCCCGTGCCACTGCATGCGGTACACGGCTGTCAAAAACATCTGCCACCACGTGGTCAGGGCTGAGTTCTCCTTCCGGGAGAAGATCTGCCAACGCATAAGCAGCTGCCAGTTTCATTTCCTCATTGATCTGCCGGGCTTTTACATCCAAAGCACCCCGGAACAGTCCTGGAAATACGCTGGAATTATTAATCTGATTAGGCATATCACTGCGTCCCGTACCAAAAATATAAATTCCTGCTTCTCTGGCTTCGGGAAGCATCATTTCCGGAACGGGATTCGCCATGGCAAAAACAATATTTTTATCTGCCATCAATGCCATGTCCTCCTTGCGGAAGGCCCCGGGCGCGGAGCATCCAATTAATACATCGGCTCCCGTCACAGCATCTCTGAATGTCCCTGTATGATTATCCGGATTGATCCGTTGACAAAGTTCCTTTTGCACCCGGTTTAAGCGTCCGTTGTCATACAAAATTCCCTTGCTTGCCAAAATCGTCAAATGCCGGGCACCGGCTTCTAAAAGCAGTCTTGCAATGGCGGTGCCCGCTGCTCCGGCACCATTCATAACGATTTTAACGTCTTCTATTTTTTTGCCGGTACATCTCAGTCCGCCTAAAACCCCGGCTAAAGCAGCGATCGCCGTCCCATGCTGATCATCATGGAATACCGGAATATCCATTTCAGCTTTGAGCCGGTCTTCGATGTCATAGCATTTAGGGGATGAGATATCCTCAAGGTTAATCCCTGCAAATGATTTTCCTAAAAGTCTGACTGTCTGTATAAACTCCTCAGGATCTTTTGTATCTATAACCAGGGGGATTGCATCTATATTTCCGAATTTCTTATAAATAGCGCTTTTCCCTTCCATAACAGGAATAGCTGCTGCAGGTCCTATATCCCCCAGGCCCAGCACACGTGTGCCGTCAGAAATAACTGCCACAGTATTGCCCCGGCAGGTCAGTGCAAAAGATAAATCCGGGTCTTCTTTAATGCGCAGACACGGCTCTGCCACTCCCGGCGTATAAATAACGGCCAGATCGTGCCTGTCCTGCACAGGCATCTTGAGTGATGTTTCAAGAATTCCTCTGTTTTTTTCCCGAAGTTCAATGGCTTCTTCACTGATAGTCATGATATTCCTCCATTATTCTTTTACAGCCGGCATATTTCTGCCGTTAAATATTTCATACATTTCCTGTTTAAGCAGTCTTCTGATTTTTTTCACTTCTTCTGCGCTCAGGTCATCTACTGTTACATCAAAAAGATAATTATTCAGATCAAATTCCTTGAGTATCATCTTGGTGTGGAATATATTTTCCTGATAAACATTCACATCAATCATATTATATTTATGACGGATTGCGGGAATAATATAATTTTGTATGGAATTAATACGGTGATCAATAAAAATCTTTTTCCCGTTCATATCTCTCGTAAACCCCCGCACACGATAATCTTCCACCACAATATCCGCGTCAAAAGTACTAAGAAGATAATTCAGCGCCTTCAACGGTGATATTTCACCGCATGTGGATACATCGATATCCGCACGGAAAGTGCAAATTCCCTCCTGCGGATGCATTTCCGGATATGTGTGCACTGTGATATGGCTTTTATCCAGATGGGCCGCCAAATCAGTCTTGGAAATATCATGATTTCCTTCTGCAATCAGCATCGTTACACTGGCTCCCTGGGGATCATAATCCTGCTGCGCAATATTAAGAATATCTGCTCCTATAATATGAGCCACTTCCGTCAATGTATCGGTCAGCCGATGGGCACTATATTCTTCATCAATATATGCAATATATTTCCGACGGTCCTCCTCTGTTTTGGCATAACAGATATCGTACATATTAAAACTCAGTGTTTTAGTGAGATTATTAAAGCCATAGAGCTTTAACTTACGAAGTTTCATAGATCCATCTCCCTTTGCATCGATGCGGCTCACTGTTATTGTATATCATGATTCCCCTTATACACAAGTCAGCAAAAAAATATGTCATTTAACAACAGAAAGTTTCTTAATCAATTTTCTCAATGCTTTCCCTCTATGGCTTATTTTATTTTTTTGCTCTATTGATAGTTCTGCCATTGTCTTTTCATATTCCGGCAGAAAGAAAAGAGGATCATATCCAAATCCGCCATGGCCTTGATAAAAATCTCTGATTATGCCTGGGCACTCGCCGGAAGCTGTAATGGTTTTCCCATCCGGCCATACTACAGCTACCGCACATACATAACGTCCTGTTCTCTGATCGCCGGGAACGGAAGACAGTTCCTGGATCAGTTTTTCATTATTGGCAGCGTCATCACCATGTTTGCCCGAGTAACGGGCTGAATAAATTCCCGGACGGTTTCCCAGCGCATCCGCAATAATTCCTGAATCATCCGCCAGCACTGGATGCCCGCAGGCCAACGCATAATAATGGGCTTTAAGAACCGCATTTTCCTCAAATGTTTTTCCTGTTTCTTCAGGATCTTCTGCATGGGAAACCGCGCTGACCGGTATCCCCTCAATCCCGATCAGACCGAGCGCTGCTTGAAATTCTTTGATTTTCCCCTGATTATGGGTAGCCAAAATGATTCTTCGATTTGAAAAAATCCTGTTTCCCTCCATAATAGTCCCCCTTTATTCTTCATGATATATATTGTCTTCATATTCCCAAGGCCATGCATTTTCCGAAATCACTCTGATACGGGAAATTTTCTGCTGTCCGTTGATATGGATAAAAACCAAATTTTTTTCAGACCTGCCCTTAATCTTCATACGAAGAGCCCACCGTATTGCATCTCCTGGAAATACACATTTCACGACATCAATAACGCCGCAGGGAGGAATCAC
>DIDD01000081.1:0-2516 GCA_002417965.1 Veillonellaceae bacterium UBA5809 | reverse complement strand
CCTGAATATAAGGCATACCTGAGTGCATTAATATATTCCTGCTCATTGAAAATCATCCCGTTTTGGTACTGCCCCAAGCAGGGATTTCCAGAAAGAACCGCCCTTGCACGGATCTTTAGTCCCTTTCTTAGCCGCGTAAATCCATTTCTCATAACAGAAGATGAAACCGGCATATTCCATATTCCCTGTCCGGTATCGACTGTCACCAGCATATATGTCGAAAGAGGCGATAGTCCTCCGGCTCCATCGGGAATTGCAGTGCTGCGTTCTTCCATGGCTGTAATCTTTCCCTGTATGTAGACTGCTCCTTCCGGTCCAGGAATAAAGCTCTCTGCCCGGGAGGGATGATCCTGTCCAGGCATTTCCTCTGCATAGCCTATACCATCTCCCAGGTCATCTGCATTCATTCCCAACGGCACTGCTTCTACAATAGACGGAACCGCCGTTACCTGCATCAGCAAAGGCTGCCCGGGCATAAACCCTGGCAGAATATCCTCCATGAAAGGATATAGAGGGAGACGGTTTCCCCATTCATCCTTAATCATTAGACAGGTATTTTCTTTCTTTCCCATCCTTTTTCTTTCAGGAACCGGAGAGCATACAATGAGCCGCTGGAGATTCCTCCCAGAACAATGCCCTGTAAAGAATGACCAGTCTGCCGGAATACCCTCGGAGGCGCCTTCCCATCTCACAGGAATAGAAAACATAACCGATCCGAAAGATGCCTTCATATAAGCCCCGGAAAAAGCAGGAAAGAGCTCTCCCTGATTCAATACAGAAGACAAAATGCCTGCCTTCATATAAGGATCATCAAGGATACTTTCCCATCCTATACTCTTCCAAAGTGAATCGATCAACGGCATAACTCCTCCTCAGTCAGATTTCTGCCGCCAATCATAAGAGAAACTGCCTTCTGCTGCGTCTCTCTCCATGTCCGTTCCGCCTGTTCCAGTGTATGTACCGAATCCATACACATAACTGTAATATTTTGAATTGTTTCAGCCTCCGCTTTTAAAAGAGGAATTTTCAAAACACGGTCCGGACGGATATTCAGCCTTGTATGACCGGTGGAAATGGCTTTAATGAATTCTCTTCCGACAGGACTGTCCAAATACATTTTCAGATACTCTGATGTATAACGTCCTATGGGGCGCAGTACTAAAAGATTTGATGAAGCAGAGACCCCGTCCAGTTCTGACGGCACCACGGCCGTCTTAAAAGCAGATCCCCGGATGGTCATCAGAAAATCTCCTCCATGGATAATAACATCTCCCGATGCATCATGTCCTGTTTCCCCGCTGTTCTGCCTAATTCCAGCCCCATCCAGATCTCCTATAGATACCGTTCTACAATGCCTTGGAGATATATATTTTCCGGTTCTGCACAATTCAAATACTTCCCCAATGCAGAAAGACATATCAAGTTTCCCTGAAAGAAAAAGAGACTTTAAAAAATCCGATTCCGTATACACCCAGAAATCATAATCCCATGTTCCTGTAACCGCAATATTTTTTCTCGGTGTTTTCTCCTTTTTTTCCTGCATCATCCGCCCGTCTTCAAATGAAATATCACCAAAAATGACTTGTCCCTCTGGCTCCGAAGTTTCCGTTGTAAGAAGCACATAATTTTCCCCATCTTCCAGTACCATTCGGTAATAAGAAGACAATACATATTTCTCTGCCACCGCACGGCGGATAGTGTCAATTTTTTTCCCCGGATAATTCATCAAGACCTGAGGAAGCACAGCATCCATGCATCCCTGCGCCGTCATTCTTTCTGACATGCGCCGCCATAATTCCATCATACGGCATTTTCTCGCCAGCGTTCCCAAAGACACTGACTCCCCTGCAAAATAAAAAATATAATCATAATTAGTTTTATCTCTCAGCATTTCTTCTTCTGTCATAAACCGTCCCCTGGGATATAAGAAAGACAGTTTTTGCTTCCACACAGGTTCAGAAACCATCATGGCTACACGGTCATTGGGAAGTGCCTGAAAAATACGGGGAATTTCATGCACATAACAATCTGCCCCCGCAAACAGGACAGTTTTCCCAGATTTTTCAGCTTTGCCAATCATTTTTCCAAGAAGCGCTGTCATGTCCTGGGAAAACGGCTCTGTCTTAACATCTATAAAATCCAGAGGATCTGAAGAAAGCGCCAGCATATATACCCTTTCAAACTGTTCTGCATTGCCCGGAAAGACACCAAGTTCAGCACTGGTTAATTTTTTCATTCCATTGTAAAGGATATCTGCCGTAATTCCAAACTGACGGTTGACCGGGTCCTGAAAAAGAATATAATCCAATTTTCTTGCCCGCATAATTTCACGAAAAATATCTTTGCTTTCAATGCCCAGAGCCTTAAATTTTTTGATTTTACTTTCTTTATCGGGGTTATTCAAGATTGTTCTCCTCTATACACATGTACTTTTCTTGATAAAGAATACTCTTTTTCCTAAAATGCGTCAATCACCCCTCTTTTCTGTGCAGTTAAAAAGGGGCTGTGAAATAACA
>DIDD01000075.1 GCA_002417965.1 Veillonellaceae bacterium UBA5809 | reverse complement strand
AAAAAATCCAGGATACGGAAAATTCCCAGCCGCATCCTTGATTCTTTTACGACTCTCCCTCCAGAAAATCCAACGCTCTCTGAAACACTGAATCATGGTCCAGGTCGAAAACCTGCCCTGTCTGACGGACGGCAATATCAGGCTGAATGCCTTTCTTGTCAATCTGCCGCCCTGCTGCTGTAAGGTATTCCGCAATAGACAGCTTCAGCGCCTCATCCTGACCGGTCTGCAGAATCGTCTGCACAGTTCCCTTTCCGAAGCTGGTTTCCCCGAAAATAGTCCCTTCCTTCTTGTCCTGTACGGCGCCGGCCAGGATTTCAGCAGCGCTGGCACTGCCGCGGTCAATCAAAACGGCCATGGGAATAGGCTGCTGAATTCCCTGGATATCAAATTTTTCCATTTCTCCGGTTTTCATCCGGTAGCTGACAATCGTTCCCTGTGTGAGAATCTGGTCCGCTACGGCAACCACGGAGTCTACCATGCCTCCGGGATTCATACGGAGGTCAAGAATCATTTTTTTCATGCCTGCCTGCTGGAGTTTCTCGTATTCTGAGCGGAATTCATCCGGTGTGTGGCGGGTAAAAGAATAAATATGGATATAGCCGATGCCGTCAGCAGCCATTTTGCCCTGTACCGTCGGCATTGTAATATTTGAGCGGGTTACTGAAATAGTAAAAGGTTCGCCGCTCCGGAGAAGCGCCAGTGAAACAGATGTTCCGGCACGGCCCCGGACAGCTTCGGCCAGAGCCGCCAGATCCATGGAGGCTGTGGGATTCCCGTCAATGGCTGTAATTTCATCACCGGGACGTATGTCTGATTTTTCCGCAGCACTTCCGGGAAAAACACTGATGACATAAAAATGGGTATCTGATTGTCCCAAAACGACACCAATGCCTCCGTACTCCCCGCTGGTCTGCTCCATCAGTTCGCTGTATTTCTTTCCTTCCAACAGTGTCGAATAAGGGTCACCCAGGGAAGATACCATTCCCTGCAGGGCTCCGTTAAAAAGAGCGGCATCAGATACAGGGCGGAAATAGTTGGCCTTCACCAGTTTGTAATTGCTGAAAAAATGCCACAATGCTACTGGATCGTTGGTCAGATAAAATACACCGGCCGTCAAAATCAATCCGGCTCCCGCCGCTGAGGTTCCGATCCATATGAAAATTTTTTTCAGAGGAAGGCGTTTTTTGTTCATCTTATAAATACCCCATAGGATCTACAGGACTGCCGTTGACACGGACTTCAAAATGCACATGAGGTCCCGTAGCATATCCGGTCTGTCCGGAATAGGCAATGGGCTGGCCTTTTGACACACTCTGCCCTTCACTGACGAGAAGAGAACTGTTGTGTCCATAAACGGTCTGCAGTCCGTTCCCGTGATCAATGATAACAGCATAGCCATAGCCGCCCAGCCAGCCGGAACTGATAACAGTACCGGCATCAGCTGCATGAACCACCGTTCCCTCAGGAACGCCGATATCAATACCGGAATGGAAGATGGTCGTTCCAAAAATAGGATGAACACGGTATCCAAAGGGCGACGTAATAGGTCCGCTGACAGGCCATGAGAAAACACCGCTTCCCACAACCACGCTGCCGCCGGCATCACCGCTGCTTCCGCCGGAAGACTGCGCAGCGGCCGCGGCTGCTGCCTGCAGCGCCTGTTCCCGGGCCTGGATCCGGGCCTGAATCTCAGCACTGGCGGACTGCAGATCCTGTTCCATCTGCACAGCGGCTGCTTTATCATTCTGGGCTTTCTGCAGCACAGCCTGACGTTCTGCCTGATGGGCGGCAATTTCATTCTTCTTCTGCTGTGCCTGTGCTTCCAGCTGGTCCAGTTCTTTTTTCTGCGCTTCGAGCTGGGCCTTCTTGATTTCAATGGCCTGCTTTTGTGCTTCAATTTCATTAATCAAATTAAAATCAGAACGGATAATCCGTTTCAGTAATTCCACGCGGTTTGCAAAATCACTGAAACTGTGGGAGCCCATGATCACTTCCAGATAATTCAGCTGTCCATGCATATAAATTGTTCTGATTCTTTGATTCAGAATTTTCTGGCGCTGCAGAAGTTTCGCCTGTGCGGCCTGAAGGTCGGCTGTTGTCTGTGCAATATTGGCATTGACAGCCTGCACGCGTGTCTGGATCTGTTTCAGCTGTGCGGCCGCCGCATCCAGCTCGCTCTGAATCTGCTTCAGCTGCGCTGTTACATCCTGAATGACTGACTCCGCCTGCTGCTGCTGACCCTGTGAAGCATTGATCTGTCCCTGGATATCCTGAAGCTGGTCATTCAGATCATCAGCCCAGACTGCTGAGAGACCTCCTGCCAAAAGGGCAGACGACAGCAGGAGTGATAATGTATACCGATTTCTTTTCATAGGCACTTACACCTTCATATACTTGCGCAGAGAAATACTGCTTCCTATGGCGCCGATGAAAATGCCGGCTGCAAGCAGAACTCCTGTAACCTGCCACATGAAAGGATATATGCCGATAAGCGGAAGGAAAACCAGTCCTGCCTGAATGGTTTCTTCAATAACAAGACGGTAGGCCTGCCAAAGAAGGGCTGATGAAAGAGCCGATCCGATGAGACCGATTACTATGCCTTCAAAAAGGAAGGGCCAGCGTATAAAGCTGTTGGTAGCCCCCACATATTTCATGATCTGAATTTCACGGCGCCGTGCAAATACGGTCAGACGGATTGTATTGGAAATGATAAATAATTCGGCAAAAGCCAGAAATACAATCAGTATAATGCCGCTGATCCGGATGGCCCGGGTAATTTTATAAAGCTGTTCAATGATGTCCTGCCCGTACTGGACAGATTCCACTTCTTTATAAGCGGATACCTGCTTCACAGCTGATTTCAGCTCCCCGGGAGTATTAAAAGAAAGCTCAAAGGAACTGGGCAGCGGATTGCCGTTGACGGCATCCAGAATCCCCGCCTGGTCTCCCAGCCGTTCTTTGAAAAGCTTCATGGCTTCATCTTTATTGACAAATTTTACAGATTTTATGCCCGGAAGAGCCTTGACCTCTTTACCTACAGCCATAACCTGGGGCGTTGTCAGTCCGTCTTTCATATAAACGCTCATCTCGACCTGATTTTCCAGATATGATGCCATATGGTTCAGGTTAAGAACCACACATAAAAAACCGCCCAGAATAAACATGGAAAGCGTAACCGTCAGAACAGAGGCAACAGCCATGAACCGGTTGCGGAAAAGTGAGCGGAATGTTTCGCCCCAAAAATAAGTGAAAAATCTAAACATGGAGATCATATCCTCCCTTTTGGACATCGCCCACAATATGGCCTTCTTCGATGTTGACAACCCTCTTATGCATGGCATTGACCAGATCTTTGTTGTGCGTCACCATGACAATGGTTGTACCCATGTGGTTGATATGATTAAATAAATCCATAATGCCTCCTGCTGTGACAGGGTCCAGATTTCC
>DIDD01000036.1:20208-23143 GCA_002417965.1 Veillonellaceae bacterium UBA5809 | reverse complement strand
TCTCTGTGTTTTATGGAAAGGCAGTGACTGAAAAGATGGTGATCCATTCATTTTGGATCTACTGCATCATATCATATATGAGAACCATTGTCAATAATCAAGAAGAACCCCTATGGAAGAACCGGTGTGTCCTCTGGTAATAAAGATTATTTTTTATATAAATTTTATCATGCGGGAAGAGCAACTTGTTTTTTTATCACACTTCCTTATGTGGTAAGATAAGAGAAGTCAGACTTCTGTTTCCTTATGAATGACCTGCGGAAAAGAGGCTTTTTTATATCAATGAAGGAATTTCTGTCTTTGACGGATATCAGGGAAGGATGAGCTTATGTATCAGGTACAAAAAATAACAGAAGACATTCATTGGATTGGAGGAAATGATTTTATAACAGAGCGGTTTGAAAATCTTTTTCCTATTCCTAATGGAGTTACCTATAATTCTTATTTTATTGATGATGACAGAACTGCTGTAGTAGATGCCGTGGATTCCGTGATCAGAGACAGGTTCATGGAGAACATAGACTATCTGCTTCAGGGAAGAGAGTTGTCTTATATTATTGTCAACCACATGGAGCCGGATCACTGCGGATCTCTTCTGGCTTTAGCTGATCGATATCCGTCAGCGCGCATCGTGGGCAATTCCCAGACATTCCGCTTTTTTGAGCAGTTTTATCACCGGCCCATGGCAGACCGGTATCTCCGTGTTTCGGAAAAAGAGGTATTGGATCTGGGACATCACAAGCTTCATGTTATTTCCGCACCCATGGTGCACTGGCCCGAAGTGACAGTTACTTATGATGAAACGGAACAGATTCTGTTCAGTGCCGATTGTTTTGGCTCGTTCGGCGCACTTGATGGAAATTTATTTGCAGATCAGACGGATTATAAGAGCCGGTATCTTCCAGAGGCACGCCGCTATTATGGAAATATCATAGGAAAGTTTGGTATGCAGACAGGGAGTCTCCTGAAAAAGCTGAATCAAATTTCCATCCGTATATTGGCACCCCTTCATGGACCTGTTTTCAGAAGGGCTGCGGAACGGAATCTGATTATGGATTCGGTGGCCCGGTGGTCGGACTGGATTCCTGAAAAAAAGAGTGTACTGATTCTGGAGGCATCTGCCTATGGAAGGACAGCAGAAGCAGCGGAATCTATGGCATTTGCTCTTTCCGCCAGAGGGATTTGTGATATTAAAGTGACCGATTTGTCACGTACGGATTTCAGTTATGCAGTGGGGGATGTCTTTCAGTATAAAGGGCTCGTTATGGCGGCGCCGACTTATAATATGTCATTGTACCCGCCGATGCAGCATTTTTTGGAAGAATTGACGGCACTGCCTGTCAGGAACAGGATCGCGGCGGTCATTGGGAATCATACATGGAGCTCGGCAGCTGCCAGGATCATGAAAGCTTATGTGCAGCAATGGAAATCTTCTGAACTGGTGGGTGAATGTGTGGATATCCGGTCTTCCGAAAATGGAAGTGACAGGAAATCCATAGAAAATCTGGCGGATTCAGTGGCATCCCGTATCGTAAGAGCTGAAGAGTAATAAAGCGGCACTAATTAACAGACAGCAGGATAATTCACTGTCTGAAGGGCAGGGACAGAATGATGAAAAATTTATTTTTAAAGAGTGTGACAGCAGTTTTCTTTACGACATTTTCTCTATGGGCAGCCGGATGCGGGCATCCGGCTGTGACCGTTATGAATGCTCATATTTCACAGGAACCGCTGACAATTGAAGACCAGGCCAAGCCTGAAGCGCTTCATTCAGCACCTGTGATTCCGACGGTATCGGGAAATTTGTCAACAAATCCCCCCGATGTGGGTACGGCTGTTAAAGCAGGACAGGTCCTTTTTACTGTGGATTCTTCACATTATGAAGCAGAAGTACAGGAGTTGGAATCCCGCATTGCCGCTTCTGCGGGGGCGGGAGCGGCAGCGGCAGCTGTTTCTGCTCCTGCAGAATCAGGTGTGGATATGAGCCACGAGTCACAGCTTCTTTCCCAGGGGATTATTACGCGGGCTGAATACGAGAGAATCCAATCGAAAAAATCAGCTTCTCTTCCGGTTGCGGCTTCATCGGCTTCCGGAGCTGAATCACCCGGACAGGCCAATGCAGGTGATATGGCAGCTCTTCAGGCGGCGCAGAAAGCGGTTTCAGACTGTACAGTAAGGTCTCCTATTGATGGGGTTATTTCCCAGTCTTATATAGGGGATCAGAAGGTTGCATTGGCAGGAAAGCCTGCGCTGGTCATCCGTCAGGATTCTCCGGTGGTGGCGGAAATTACAGTGATGGCGAAGCTGAAGAATGCGCTGGAACAGGCCAAGACACAGAAAACACTGACTGTCAGCATGACTGACGGCAGCCGCACATGGTATGGTGAGCTCAAGCAGCAGCCGCAGGGAGAAGAAGATTCACTGCTGTTATGCCGTCTTCAGTTTGACAATGGGGATGATCAGATTACGATCGGACAGCCCTATACGGTGAGGATCGAGACACAGCAGAATGTACCGGCTTTTGTGATTCCCAAATCTGCATTTATTAAACCGAATATGGTGGCGGTAGTTACGGGAGATCATTTGATTGATATGAAAACAGTCCGTGTGGCCAGTGCTTTCGGAGACAGCCGGATTGTGATTGACGGTCTGTCTGAAGGAGATCAAGTTGTCATTGATCCGCCGCAGGGACTTCAGATCGGACAGCAGGTAACGGTCAAATGATCTGGCGGCGCGGGAGATATCTGGAAGATGCGGAAACCACTGCGAGAATGCTGGTCGGAGCAGTTCTTGTCAGAAAAACAACAGAGGGTGAGATGGCTGTTGTGATTACAGAGACTGAAGCCTACGGGGGCAGTTTCAGGGGCGTTCCGGATGACAGCTGCCACGCGTTTAAGGGGTGCACTCCGCGTACGGAGGTGATGTTTGGTCCCGG
>DIDD01000036.1:0-20130 GCA_002417965.1 Veillonellaceae bacterium UBA5809 | reverse complement strand
TATATAGAGGATTCTCTGCAGAAAAATCCGCCTCAGATTGACGTGTCAACCCGTATTCATGTGGACTATGCGCCGTTGTCCCACAGTTTCCCATGGCGGTTTACTCTGCGGGACTGCCCCTGGATTTCGAAAGGGTAAGGTGTATAAGAACTCCGGTATAAGACGGCAGGACAGGCTGCATACGGGTGTTTTTCTCCTCTGCCCGAAAGACAGAATTGTTATTTGTTCTGTTTTCCCGTATGATTATGATATAGAAGATAATATATAAGGGGAATCTGTATGAGATTAGTAAAAATTCAGATGCAGGGGTTTAAATCTTTTGCGGATCACACGGATATCTGTTTTGATGCAGGTCTGACAGTACTTGTGGGACCTAATGGGTGCGGCAAAAGTAATATTTCCGATGCTGTCCGATGGGTCCTGGGAGAACCCAGCATACGGAATCTGCGGGCACAGAAAGCAGAAGATATTATTTTTTCCGGATCAGATACGCGAAAACCTAAAAATTCGGCAGAGGTCACCATGGTGCTGGATAATTCTGACAGGGAGCTTCCGGTGGATACGGCTGAGGTATCTGTTACAAGACGTCTTCTCAGAAATGGCGATAGTGAGTTTTTTTTGAACCGGAGATCCTGCAGGATGAAGGATATCCAGGAACTGTTTGCCAATACAGGACTGGGACGGGGATCGTTGGCGATCATCGGGCAGAACCGGGTGGATCAGGTGCTTTCAGCACGGCCGGAGGAACGAAGAATTATTTTTGAAGAAGCAGCGGGAATCAGCCGGTACCGTATGAGAAAACTGGAGGGACTCCGCAAGCTGGAGGCTACTGATCAGAATATGGACCGCCTGAGAGATATGGCGGCGCTTCTTGACGAGCAGCTGGGCCCCATGAAGGAGTCGGCGCAGAAAGCCCATACACTCAGGAAGCTGCAGAAGGAACGCCGTTCTCTCGCAGTAACGGCGGTGCTGCTTCATCTCTCATCACAGCGGCGTATGCTTTCCCGGTATGAAAATGAATACCGGATTCTGAATGAGGAAGAAGCAGACGGTCAAATCAAGCTGACCGCCTGTGAGGCAGACAGACTCCGGTTGGGGAAAGAGGCTGACAGCAGAGAGCTGAAGGTACGGAAGGCTGCTGGAGAAGCGTCGGAACAGAAACAGCATTTAGAAAAACTGCGCGGAGATTTCCGCGTCATGGAAGAGGCACTTCATCATGCCCTTTCAGAAGGAGAAAGGCTGGAGGAAGAGCATAGAAATGCAGTTTCGAGAAAAACGCTCCTGACGGCTAAAAAGCAGGGGCTCAAAAAGCAGGAGGAAGAATCCCGCACGGGCCTTGCCGCTATCCGGCTGGAGCTCCAGAAGTCAGAGGAAAAAAAGGCTGAATGTTACCGCGGGAAAAAAGAAGCGGAGGAGGCATCGGCTGATCTTCGGGAGAAACAGCAGAGAACGCAGGAGGAGAAAATCCGGCTGGAATCTCAGCGGGAACAAGGGCGGCAGGAACAGGCCCGTTCGGAGGAACAAATTGTTCAGGCCAGGAAGCGGTGCGTTGAATTGAAATCTTCTGTCCAATCGGCGGAGGCCGGACTGAAAGATATCGGATGTCTGGAGATTCAATGGCGCAAACGTGCTGAGGAGGCGGAAGTAAAGAGCAGGGAAATACAGTGTCAGCTGGATCTTCTGGAGAAGGAGGCAGAGAAGAATAACAGAGACCGTATTCATGGAGAATCTATACTGCTGCAGACAGTGGCACGGAGGAAGTATCTGGAAAAAATGGATCAGGAATATGCCAGTTTCTCCAACACGGTAAAAACAATCCTTCAAAGCAGAGAGACATGGAGGCAGCATGTAATGGGGCCGGTGGGAGAATTGATCCAGGTTCCTTCAGAATATGCGGCAGCCATAGAAGTCGCTCTGGGGGGCTCTCTTTCTTATGTTGTTACGGATACTTCTGAATCAGCCGGACAGATTATCCGATGGCTTCAGTCACATCGGGCAGGAAGGACCACTTTTTATCCTCTTGATGCCATCCGGGGGAAAATACGTGATGAGGAGGAATCCCGGGCTGCTTCTGAAAAAGGTATCTGCGGTATCGCAGAGGATCTGGTGTCCTGCAGCACTGAGTACCGTCCGCTCTGTTCTTATCTTCTGGGACGGGTGCTGGTCGCAGAAACACTGGAGGATGCTCTTGCTGCGGCACGCCGTTTCCGGTACCGGTACCGTTTTGTCACACTGGACGGTCAAGTCGTGAATGCAGGCGGTTCCATGACAGGGGGATCTTTAAGGAAAAAAGAAAATACATTTTTCGGGAGAAAGCAGGAAATTCAAAATCTTCTTGAGGAAGAAAAGCGTCTTCAGTCAGCGGCAGAAAAACTGGGGGAGAAGGATTCAAGGAGCCGGGAGAATTTAAAAAAGCTGACAGAGAAACTGTCTGTCTGCCGCAGGGAGGGGCAGGACTGCCGAATGAAGAGGGCTTCTCTTCAGGGGCAGTATGAAGGGGCAGAACGGGCTTTGGCAGCCAAACAGGATCAGTACCGGCGTATCCGTGAGGAAGAAGATGAATTGGTGAAGCGGAGAGACCGCTTTCAGCATTTGGCAGAGACGGCCGAGCAGTCTATCAGGGATATGGTGCAGGAAGGAGTGTCTCTGGACGGGCAGTCATTTCAAATCTGGGATGAGCGCTGCCGGAGCGCAGATCAAGAGGTGGTTGAGCTGAAAATCCGACTGACCAGGGAAGAGTCCCAGATGGATTTTTGTCAGACAGCAGCCCGGGAGGCTGAAGAGACGGAGACGGCGCAGACGCAATTGATTAAAACACTGGAGGAACGGATGAAGGAAGCCGGCACAGAGTCGGAGCGTGTGCAGACGCGTATGGCGGAAATGAAGGCCCAGTTTGTCCGGGAAGAAGAGAAATGGAATTCTTTATCATTAAAGGAACAGGCAATACGCGGCGAATCCGATCAGTTTCTCAGCGAGCGGCAGAAGGTGGAGAAGGACTGGAGGCAGATGCAGGATGCCTCCGCGGCCAGACAAAAACAGATAGCAGACAGAGAAGGAAGAATTACGGCATTTAAGGATCAGATTGCCAGAGAGCTGGAGAGACTGAATGAGTGGCATATGGACGAGCATGAGGCAGAGTCCTGCCGTATGGAAGGCAGTATCTCTGAGATACAATCGTACCTTTCTGATACAGAAGGTAAAATTGCGGATTTGGGTTCTGTGAATCCCAATGGGGAAGAGGAATATCAGGAAGTTTTAAAACGCCGTGATTTTTATCAGACGCAGATTGAAGATTTGATGCAGGCCCGGAAGGGGCTGGAAGCGGTTATACGGGAAATTGACGCAACTATGGATCAGCAGTTTAGGACTGCTTTTCAGGCGGTGGATCAGGAGTTCCGCCGTATTGTACAGATCATGTTTCAAGGCGGGCAGGGGAAATTGATTTTGACAGATGAAAAAGATGTGCTCCAGGGAGGTGTGGAGATTTTTCTCCAGCTCCCAGGTAAAAGGCAGCAGCCTCTGACACTTCTCTCAGGAGGGGAAAGGGCATTGGCAGTCATTGCGCTCCTGATTGCATTTCTGGCATGCCGGCCGGCTCCATTTTGTTTCGTGGATGAAATTGATGCAGCGCTGGATGATGCCAATGTAGAAAGGCTGAGCCGTATGATTGCTGAATATAAGAAAAAAACGCAGTTTATAGTCATCTCCCACAGAAAAAAAACAATGGAAGCTGCTGATACACTGCAGGGAGTCACGATGGGCGAGAAAGGTGTATCTTCGCTGATTACAGTGCGTGTAGAGGATTATATCAAGGAGGCATGATATGGGATTCCTGGATAAGATAAGAAAAGGGCTGCAGAAAACCAAGCAGAGCCTGATTAAAAATATTGAGACAGTCGTTATTGGATATGCTGAAATTGATGAGGATTTTTTAGAAGAACTGGAGGCGGTCCTTCTGTCCGGTGATCTGGGAGTGCGGACTACAGATTATCTGATGAGACAGATCCGCCGGGGGGTTACTGAGGGGAGAATATCGAACACCAGCGAGGTTATGCCTTATATACAGCATCTTGTGGCAGGGCTTCTTCAGGCAGAAGAAGGACCGCAGGAGACTGTCCATCATCCGGAAGTTTATCTGATTGTAGGTGTTAATGGAGTCGGTAAAACAACAACAATCGGCAAGCTTTCTTATTATTTCCGACAGCAGGGAAAAAGTGTTCTGCTGGCAGCGGCAGATACATTCCGGGCAGCGGCCTCTGAACAGCTTTCTATATGGGCAGAGAGGACCGGAGCAGATATTGTGAAGCATGCCGAAGGGGCTGATCCGGCTGCAGTGGCTTTTGATGCGGTTTCTGCCGCTAAAGCACGGGGCAGAGATGTTGTCCTGATTGACACGGCAGGACGGCTGCAGACGAAGGTCAATCTCATGGAGGAGCTGAAAAAAATCAGCCGAGTAGTGAAAAAAGTGATTCCCGATGCGCCTCATCAGACGCTGCTTGTGCTGGATGCTACTACGGGACAGAATGCGGTCAGTCAGGCTCAAAATTTTGGAGATATTGTTCCTCTTACAGGTGTTGTTTTGACGAAGCTTGACGGCACAGCCAAGGGGGGGGTTGTCCTTTCTATTCATGAGGAACTCCATGTTCCGGTGCGCTGGGTCGGCTTGGGTGAACGGGAAGAGGATCTTCAGAGATTTGATGCAGAGTCCTTTGCCCGTGCGCTTTTTGAAACGGAGGATCCTGTTATAGAAAAAAGCACGAAGATATAAAGGGCATCATCATTGGATGAGTGATATTTCGGTGATATAATAAAGTAAATATAAGAATAAGGGATGGGGAGATATCATGTTGACAAGTATGGCGGCTCCGCAGGCAAGGGGCAAGAAGGCAGGAGATGCTATTTTTGGTGCCAACCGTGCTGCGGTGGAAGCGGCGGCCCGGGTTGGCAAGGAATTTGTGACGAATGCAACGATCGGGGCTATCCTTGATGAAAGTGAAAAGCTCGTCTGTCTTCCTACGGTAAAAAAAGTATATCAGTCACTTCCGATGGAAGAAATTATCAGTTATGCGCCTATTGCCGGACTTCCTGACTTCCTGAGGGATGTACAGGACTGCTGTTTCGGTGACTGCCGTCCGGAGGGATATACGGCTGCCGTTTCTACTTCAGGGGGAACCGGCGTTATTCATCATGTGATACAGAATTATACCTGCCCGGGCGATGATGTGCTGACCAGTGACTGGTACTGGGGGGCTTACAGCGCCCTGTGCGACGATAACGGACGTCATCTCAGGACTTACAAACTTTTCGACGATGCATTGAAATTTAACCATAAGGATTTTCAGGAGCAGGTGAACCGTATGGCTGCCCGTCAGGAAAATCTTGTGGTGATTATTAATTCACCGGCTCATAATCCTACAGGATACAGTCTGACTGGTGATGACTGGGATCAGGTGCTTGACTTCTTCCGGTATCTTGCCGGAAAAGGGAAGCATGTTATTCTCCTTGCAGATGTGGCATATATTGATTATGCCGGTGATCAGGGAAGACAGTTTTTTAAAAAATTCAGCGGACTGCCCGAAGAGATCCTTGTCATTGTGGGGTACAGTATGTCAAAAAGCTTTACCATGTACGGACAGCGCCTGGGAGCTATGATAGGGGTTTCTTCCAGTCAGAGCGTGATACAGGAATTTTCGGATATTAATTCATATACGAGCCGGGCTACGTGGTCGAATAACAGCCGGGGGGCCATGGCTTGTCTGATCCGCATTTTTGAGGATCCCATGCTGAGGTCTTCGTGGAAGGCTGAACAGCAGGAGTACTACCGTCTGACAAAAGAGCGGGCGGATATCTTCACCTCGGAAGCAAAGCAGGAGGGTCTGCCGATTCTTCCTTATCAGGCGGGATTCTTTATTAGCGTTCCGTCTTCTGATTCTGCCGCTGCCTGCAGTGAGCTGCATAAGGAAAATATCTTTCTGGTTCCATTGAAAGCGGGAATACGGATTGCAGCCTGTGCGGTACCCTGCAGTAAAATGCACGGTATGGCAGGAAAATTGAAAAAAGCTATGGAAAATATAGGGCAGATTTAATTTTCATCCGGTTCTCCCTGCAGAGGGGGAACCGGATTTTTATATCATGGTTGGGGGGATCTGGTTTCTCATGGATGCAATGCATTTTCATCCAAGAATTCTGACATGTTGGGAGACGCTTCGGTCGGACATCAGAAAATTGGTGGGGGATATGATTGTCTGCCGGGGAAATGATTTCCTGGCTACTCCGGATTACCGGCTGTTTTACTATATCAGGGAAGATATGGATCTGATGTTTTATTTGTTCCGCCGCACGGATCCGCAAAATGATCCCATGATTTATCCTGGTATTGAAAAAAGCACGCGCCACGCGATGGAAGCGTATGTGGATCTCTTTAATTTATTTATGGGAGGACAGGATTATCTGGAATATCTGAAATACACTGAATCCAGCAGACATCCGGAACGTAAAACAGAAAATGCAGAGAGGCAGAATGGAGAGGCCATAGTTAATAAATATCTGAAAGGCCGATGCCGCAGTCCGGTTTCATTTCAGGCTAAAATGATATTTTTTCAGCTTTATCTTACTCTGTGGAACCGCAGCTTTTGTGAACATGAAATATCCGGGGCATGGTGGGTGATTGACAGAAATTTCATGGAAGATCATCTTTATGGTGCATTCCGCCGGTGCAGCAGGTATTCACATCCAGACCTTTTTGCTCCGACGTTTGGACCTGAAGAAAATCTTCAGAAGCATAAGGAATCAGCAAGGATCCTTTTAACTGAAAATATGACTTATTATCAAAAGGCAGTGTATATCTTTTATCGAAAATTTTCCGGTGATGCAGGACGTTCTGGAATGGAGGCTGATCTGTATGCGGCGGAACAGTCTTTTCAATCGATAAGACCATGGATGGAAGGTTGTGCGCCTATATTTCTGCAGGAGGAGAATTCTATATGACGGTTCGTTTTTCGGATATCCGGATTGACAGAAAAAAAGTCAGGAGGATGTATCTGAAAATCCATAGGGACGGCAGTGTGTCTATGACAGTCCCTGCACAGGCGGGGCAGGAAACGGTACGGCTGTTTTTTGAAGAGAAGAAAACTTGGGTGGAAGAAACTCTCCGGCATATGCCGGCACAGCCTCATCATACATACGTTCAGGGAGAAAAGCATTTCTTCATGGGCAGAACTGTTTTTTTGGAGTGCATCCAGGGCAGCCCTGAGGGATGCCGGATCGACGGGGAAAGAGCGTGCCTTATGATTCCTGCTGAAGGCGGTGATCCGCGGAGACTCATGATAGACTGCTGGAAAAAGGCTTTGGAAAGGCAGCTGCAGGATTCTGTGCGGTACTGGGAGGCTGCGGCAGGGGTCAGGGCAGCGGGCTTTTCAGTCAAAGAGATGAAGACGAGATGGGGGACCTGTCATCTGCGTACGGGAAAGCTTTGTTTTGCACTGGAATTAGCGTCTAAGCCGGTTCTTTGCATTGAATATGTTGTTCTGCATGAACTGACGCATCTTCTGGAAGCGGGGCACACACCGCGGTTTCGTGCCATTATGTCATATTATATGCCGGATTGGAAGGAACGGAAAAAAATTCTTAATGAAAGTCCCAGGGAATTTATGTAAAAATACCGTTTTGCCCATTGAAATCTGCTGAATGGACAAAACGGTATTTTATGGAAATCAAAAAAGTATTACTGTTCGGAGTTATATTTATGGAAATATGTTTTTATATATTCTATAAATATCTGAACGGGCATGGAAGCTGTCATGGCCGATTTGCAGATGAGATGACTGGGCCTCAAAATGGGATGGCGCCTTTTATCATAGATCAGGACACGGTGCACGTTGGGAGAGCAGCGGGAAACCATGTCTCCGGGAACAATGGCATAACCAAGACCTGCATTGACCATTTCCACGCATGTCAGGCAGTCATCGACGACGAGAAGGAAATGGGGCATTTCAATAAAATTCTGCTGCCACCATCTGTTGCGGAGTTCATCCAGAGACGGATCCGTACGGTAGCGGATGGCGGGGTACGAAGGAAGGGTTTTGTAGTCTATTTCCTGTGCGGAAATCAGGTACAGCGGAGATTCTTCCAAAAGGATGTCCAAATCCGGCCATTCCTGATGGCCTCTGACTATGGCAAGATGGACATCTTCCTGTTTGACAAGTTTCATCAGGTTGTCACTGGTGCTGGTTGTCAGAGAAATTTCTATATCGCTGTACTGGTCAACGAAGCCTTTCAGTATGGTCGGCATATAGGATTGTGTAAATGACTGGCTGGCGCCGATCCGAAGAACACCGGAGATTGAGTTCGGCTCATGGGTCACGTAATTTTTCATATCCTGGTACTGCTGCAGTTCTTTTTCGGCGAAAGTGAACAACCGGTCGCCGGCATCCGTAAAGTGAACTCCTTTATTGGTCCGGATAAACAAGGGGATGCCTATTTCTTTCTCCATCTGGTCTAAACGGTATGTAAGAGAGGGCTGTGTCATGAACAACCGCTTTGCTACTTTGTTGATGCTTTTTTCTTCTTTTAGATAGATCAATATCTTCCAGTCTGTGTTGTTCATAAGCGCACCTCGAAAAGGGTAAAAGTTTTTTTTATGATATGATCATAAAAGACTTTTATATTATATCATATCTATAGGAAAGCTACAAAATTATTTGGTACATGGGAAATTATAGCATCAATTTCTCCAGACAGTATCAGAGAAACATGATGTGCCAGAAAATTGAAAGGGATTTTATTCTGTGATACACTAAAGGTGAATTCTGGAATTTGAAGATTTCCCGGCATTCGCTTTTTATAAATAAATTGCGGAACAAGGTGGTAAAATGAAAAAAATAATAATAATATTTACGGTGTTGCTTTTTGCTGCAGCAGGGCGGTTTTCTATTGATGCTTCTACACAGGAGGAACTGGATCCGGGCTATTTTGCCAATACCCGGGCAGTTCTCCTTCTGCCGGCGGAGGTGACCGGCGGAAACCGCAGAATAGGTGATTATCTTACTGGAGAGACGGCCCGTATTTTTCGATATCCCTATTACCGGCTGCTCAATGGCGCTGAAAATATGACGCGGCCAGATTCTATAAAATATCCTGGAGGGGGAAATGATTTTGAAGAGCTGGCCCGTCTGTCCGGTGCTGATATTGTCGTTCTACCACAGGTCGTAGTGTGGAGCCAGGTTGTCTTTTATCCATCTTCCCTTAGGGATAATGATGCAGATCCTGTGGTGCAGACGCGGGCGGTGCTCCGTCTGCTGTCCTGGAAAAGAGGAGATGAAAAGGTTTCTTCAACGGAGGTACGGTATTTTGATACCAGCGAAGAGGGAATCTACACGGACTGGAAAGAGATCGTGGGGGATATGACTGCACAGCTTCTTAAAAAATTCCCATATCATAGAATTCCAACGGATATAAGTACGAATTTGTCAGGGCCTGTTATACAAACAGAACAGAATAAGTAAAATGACAAACTCCGGGAAATGATGATTCATTTTCCGGAGTTTTTTTATAATCCTTTTTGTTCAATACCACTGAACAGATATCCCATATGGGCGGTGGAGTTCAGCAGTACTATACGCCAGGACAGTTCTGTGTATTCTGCAATGTTGATACATGTGTTGTCCTGCTTAATCTGCCAGAAATGGTCCAGCCTGATGCCAAGCATGTGGCAGAGAATGACTTTATTGACGGCATCATGGGCAGTGACCAGAATCGTTTTTCCGCTGTAACGGGCAGGCAGATCTTTCAGAAAGGAGACGGCTCTTTCGCTGACATCTTCCAGGGATTCACCGGACGGCATGGTTACCTGGTCAGGATGGCTGTGCCAGAGGCGGAGTCTTTCTCCGTCAGAAGCAAGAATCTCATCAGAAGACATGCCTTCCCAGGCACCATGGTTGATTTCTGTGAGACGGGCATCTGATGAGACGGGGAGGCTGTGCGGTTCCGCACACAGCCGGCAGGTTGTAAAGGCACGGGAAAGCGGACTGGACAGACAGATATCGATAGGAACCGGGCGCAGGGCATCAGCCAGGCAGCAGGCCTGTTTCATGCCGCATGCGGAAAGGGGGATGTCTTTCTGCCCCTGGAAACGTCCTTCTTTATTCCATTTGGTTTCTCCGTGACGTACGAGAATTATTCTTATCATTGGCGGCCTCACTGATGTTCACAATGAATGACTTTAATGTCTAAAATACCATGAATTGATTTCAGTTTCAGCAGTACGTCATTGGGAATGTCTTTTTCGAGTGCGACAGCCATCATGTTGGTGCCTTCAGTTGTGGTTTGCCCAACCTGCATACCGTTGATGTTGATGCCTGCTTCACCCAAAATGGTAGCCATCTGTCCGATCATACCCGGTTTGTCTTCATGGGGGGCAAGGAGAAAGTAACCTTTTGGCGTAAGATCGACGCGGTAACCGTCAATCCGTACGATACGTGCTTCTTTGCCGTCAAAAAGGACGCCTGTTATTGTATGCGTTCCCTGGTCGGTATGGATGGTGACTGTTACAGCAGTTGAGAAATAGGGATCTTTGCCGCCTTTTATTTCCCGTATGTCCATATGACGCCGTTCGGCAATGCCCGGCGCATTGACATAATTGACGGTTTCCTGAAGAATGGGAGACAGCATGCCTTTGACAACAGCTGTGGTGAGAGGTGCCGTTTCTGTCTTTATCAGTTCTCCCGTATATTCAACGGTAATTTGGGAAATCCGTCCTTCAGCCAAATAGATTCCCATATTTCCCATGCGTTCGCAGAGGTCAAAGTATGGCTTGATTACGGAGAGGGTGTGCTTGGTGATGGGGGAGGCATTGACGGCAGTCGCGACAGGCTCACCGCGGAGGGCTGCGGCGACACCCGCCGCCACGTCTACGGCAACGCCTACCTGCGCCTCCCGTGTGGACGCACCCAGATGGGGAGTCAGGCAGACATTTTTCATGGCCAGGAAGGGATTATTTTCCGGTTTCAAAGGTTCTTCAGGAAATACGTCAATTCCGGCAGAGGCGACTTTCCCGGTACGGAGAGATTCGGCCAGAGCCTGCACATCAATGACAGCGCCGCGGCAGGCGTTGACAATCCGTACGCCATTTTTCATTTTTCCGATTTCATCAGAACCAATCATGGAGCGGGTTTCTTCTGTGAGCGGTACATGGAGGGTAATATAATCGGATTGTGCCAAAAGGGTGTCCAGATCGACCAGTTTAACGCCTAACTGCCGGCCTCTTTCTTCGGGAATATAGGGGTCATATCCGATTGTATTCATATCAAAAGCCTGCAGCCGTTTGGCAACATTGGATCCTACACGTCCGACGCCGATAATGCCGACGGTTTTATTCAGAAGTTGAATGCCCATAAAACTTTTTCGGTCCCAGCGGCCTTCCATAATGGACTGGTGTGCCTGAGGGATCTGACGTGTCATTCCAAGCATGAGGGCAATAGTATGTTCGGCAGCGGCAATGGTATTGGCCTCCGGTGTATTGACGACGATGATTCCTCTCGCTGTTGCAGCCGGTATGTCAATTCCGTCTACGCCTACACCGGCACGGCCGATGACTTTCAGACGGCGGGCGGCATCAATGACCTTGCGTGTCACTTTCGTCTGACTTCTCGTAATGAGGGCATCGTAGTTCCCAATGACTTTGCATAATTCTTCTTCTGTCATATTAGGCTCTACATGAATTTCGAAATTCTTTTCCAGAAGTTGTTTGGCTTCCGGTGCGATATCGTTGGTAATAAAAATTTTGTACATTTAAATTCCTCCTCTGTTCTTTTCCTGATAGTCTTTCATAAAGAGAGCCAATGCGCGGCAGGCTTTTTCCGGTACGGCATTGTATAAGGAGACACGGCATCCTCCTACGAGCCGGTGTCCTCCCAGTCCGGAAAGTCCGCGGCAGGCAGCCTGATGGATAAAATCTTTTTCCATATCAGGAGATGCCAGGTTGAATGTAATGTTCATGCGGCTCCGGCTTTCTTTTTCCGCATGCCCCCGGTAGAAGCCCCCGCTCTCATCAATTATGCGGTAAATTAAAGAGGATTTTCTGAGGGCCTGTTCTTCCATGGCGCAGGCACCTCCCTGTTGTTCAATCCAGCGGAGCATTTTGTTCATCATGTAAATGCAGAAAACAGGAGGCGTATTGTATAGAGAATCATGTTCGGCAAAGGTACGGTATCTGAGTATAAGAGGAATGTCCCGCCGGGCATTTTCCAACAGACTGTTTTTAATGATGACGACGGCGGCACCGGCAGGACCGAGATTCTTCTGAATTCCTGCATAGATCAAATCAAACTGGCCGGCAGGAACCGGACGGGACAGAATGTCACTGGACATGTCACAGAAGAGGGGAACCGGCACATGGGGGAATTGACGGTATTCCGTGCCGTAGATTGTATTGTTGGAAGTGATATGGAGATAAGAGGTGCCGGGCTGCAGGTGAAGGTTTTCGGGAATATAGGTATGATGCCGGTCGGCACTGGAAGCAGCTTCATATACGTCTCCATAGAAGGCGGCTTCCTTCATGGCTTTTTCGGCCCATACTCCGGTATTCATATAAGCGGCCCGCTGGTTTGTGTGAAAATTGGCAGGCACCATGGCAAATTGGAGACTGCCTCCTCCCTGTATGAATAGGATGCTTCTGTCGGAGGGGAGATTCATTAAACGTCGGAAAAGCTCAATGGTTTCATCATGTATTTCCTGATAAGCCGCGGAACGGTGGCTGATCTCTAAGATGCTCATGCCGGTATTCCGCCAGTCGGTCATCTCACGGGCTGCTTCTTCCAGAATTTCAAGGGGCAGAGCGGAAGGTCCTGGGTTGAAATTAAAAATTCTTGTCATTACTGATCACACTCCCTGCAATAAAAATAGAGAAGCTGTCCCTTGGGACGAGCTTCTCTATTCTCGCGGTACCACCCAATTTGACCTTGATGTTTGTGAATGTCAGCGCGTTTATTCTATAAAAAAAACTCCCATCCCATAGGGACGGAAGATTCCGCGTTGCCACCCAAATTGCCCAAAGGCCATCTCTGACTGCAGTAACGGGCGTACCCGGCAGATTCATCATCTGCAGTTCCCGAGTGGAAAGATTTCGTTTGCCTGACAGCTCACACCGGCCGCTGTCTCTCTGAAAAGCTTACTGACCCCTTCTCGTTCATTACAATTTACATATTGACAGCATTATAACGAAGGCCGGATATATTGTCAATAGGCATTTTTTTCTGTCTTTATGGAAATTTTCAGATAGGTATTGCCAAAGTGCTGAAAATCCGATATAATAATCACGTTGTATTCCTTGATAGCTCAGTTGGTAGAGCAATCGGCTGTTAACCGATCGGTCGTAGGTTCGAGTCCTACTCAAGGAGCCATGGCCTGTTCGTCAAGCGGTTAAGACACCGCCCTTTCACGGCGGGTTCGGGGGTTCGAATCCCCCACAGGTCACCACAACACCTGATTTTATGCCGACTTTAGGAGGCAGGCATTTGTTTCCTAAGGCAAAATCAATTTTCATTATGGAGCGGTACTCAAGCGGCTGAAGAGGACGGTTTGCTAAATCGTTAGACTGGGTGACCGGTGCGAGGGTTCGAATCCCTCCCGCTCCGCCAATCAAAAAAACATCGGAATATTCCGATGTTTTTTTATGCAGAATTTTCATGAAGAACCGTTATCGCGGCTGCAGTTCATTTTGTGTTACCCATTGATGATGAATAACAGGGGAGGTACCGTCGGTGGGCTGATAATCAATCATATATGCCGGTCCCTTTACGATTTGTACAATGCGTGCATGAACACCGCTTCCGCCAAGGCCGCTCATGTGGCCCGGGAGCAGAGTTACCTGATCACCCAACTGATATGAGCGGGATCCGGAATCCTGTATTTCCTGCTGGATAACCCATTTGTGATTGCTTACAGCTTCTCCATGGCTGTTGACATAGTCAACGGCATACAGAGGCGTATCGAAAACACCTGATACAGTTCCCTTTGCATTTTTCATGCCGGACATGTGATCGGCTTTGACAATAATTGCTGTTCCTACCGGATATCGGGGATGAACGGCAGGCGCTAGTGAATCCACGGTTGTGAAATTGTGCATTTCCATGTGCATTTCTGCTGCTGAGAGCGGCTGGGCAGGGTAGAATTCGATTACAGAAAGAAATACCGCCAGAAAGATATATCCTGTTTTTTTCATTATAAAACCTCCTTTATCTATCTATCTTTTATTATAACAGGAGGCAGTATTTTCAGGTTCTGCGGGTTTCAGTTAAATCAGTCTGAAAAAGCACAAATCAGCTGTTGCGGATTTTAGAAACCGGAGGCTTTTGTGAAACTCAATGAATGCGCAAAAGAGAGACACCCGTGGATGAAGAAATTTTGTACAGCAGAGATGGAAAAATAGCAGGGAAAGCTGGAAGTACATGGGGTTATACAAGATTTCAGACAGAGGGACAAGCATACAAATATTCTTTATGGCGTTCCTTGGAACCGGTATAGTCCGGGTGGTAAAAGAATGAACTAATTTTAATCTTTTTATTCACAAATGTTATGATATAATACTTGAAGTGAGTGAAACGCATTGTTTCATCGGAAGAAGGAATGCATTCTACGGTCCGGGAATAACCGCGGTCTGGTGAGAGCTTTCTGTGGTTTGAAAACAATCATGAAAGAGGGATGACAATTGAAAAGATTCAAATGGTTATATGTGCTGATGATGGCTGTCTTTGTTATGGCGGCGGCCGGCTGCGGGAACAGCCAGTCATCAACGGCACCGGTTAAGGAAAATGGGAAGACGGTAGTAACTTTCTGGCATGTGTATACAAAAAATTTTGGAGCACCTGTTATTAAGCAGATGGTGGATGATTTCAACCAGTCACAGGATAAGATTATTGTCAAGGAAGTTTATAATCCTGACATGTATCCGGGACTGATGAAGAATCTGCAGGCAGATGCGGCAGCCGGAAAGGCACCATCCATTGCCATGATCGGATATAACTATCTTGATTATTTTAAGGAAAACTTTAAATATACATCTCCGTCAGAATTGGAAAAGACTTCTTCTTCAGATAAAGATTTTCTTGAGAAAAATTTTCTTCCTAATGTTTTGGGACTGGCCAAAGCAGGAGATCAGCAGGTGGGAGTCCCATTTTCAATTAGTGCGCCCATTCTGTTCTATAATCCGGAATTGTTTAAATCGGCAGGACTGGATCCTCTGAATCCGCCTAAAACATGGGAAGACGTGCGGGCAGATGCAAAGGCCATTCATGATAAGACGGGCAATTACGGATTTTATATGCAGGAATATCAGGATAATTGGGCGACACAGGGGCTGCTGACATCCAATGGAGCCGTTATTCTGGATAAAGACAGCAAAGCTGCATTTGCCTCTAAGGAGGCTGCCGATGCGTATCAGGTTTATGCGGATATGGTATTGAAAGATCAGTCGGCCCTTCATATTGCGGCTGATGAAGGCATTGCTTCTTTCTACAGCGGAAAAGTAGGTATTCTGGCAGGTACCAGTGCCAAAATAGGAACGGTGATGCAGTCCTCCAAGTTCCCTGTCATGGCAGCGCCGTATCCTGGATTCCCCGGTAAAAAGGTCAGTATTCCGGCAGGCGGGAATTTCCTGGCAGTCACTGCCCAGTCACCGGAAGAACAGCAGGCAGCATGGGAATTTATTAAATTTATCATGCAGCCCAAATATCTCGCACAGTGGACTATTAATACAGGATATCTTCCGCCCCGCCAAGATGTGGCAGAAGAACCGGCACTGAAGGAAGCCATTGCAAAAACACCGGCTTTGAAGGTGGCTTTTGATGAAATGCCGAATTTGAGTTCCTGGGTTTCTTTCCCTGGAGATGTGGGCGTCAAGGCGGAAAAGATGTTTGCCGATGTCCGGGACAAAATCCTGAGCGGAGATTCTCCGTCAGAGGTGCTGAAAAATGCACAGGATGAGCTGAATAAGCTGCTGAAGTAAAATTTTCATTTAATGCTGAAGCAGAAAAGACTGCCTGAGTGCGCAGTCTTTTTCTGTGTTCCCGGAGGGATTGTATAAATGTCCAATCAAAAAGGCCTGACGATGTGTGAAAAGCAGGAAAGAAAACTTGCCTTTCTTTTTATTCTTCCGGCATTTGCCGTATTTCTTCTTTTTATGTTTTATCCCCTGGCTTATACTTTGTATTTAAGTCTGTTCAAATGGAATATGGTATCACCGAATATGAAGTTTGTGGCAGCGGATAATTATATTCGTCTGCTGACGGATCCTGTATCTTTAAAAATTGCAGAGAATACATTGCTTTATATTGTTATTTTGGTACTTTTAAATTTTTTGGTTCCTTATGTACTGGCATTTATCAATACGTTCCAGATGAGAAGGGGAAAGCATGTCTATAAAGCGCTGTTATTTTCTTCCTCGTTGATCGCATTGGTGGTAGGCGCCATTTTGTTCCAGTGGATTTTTAATCCGGTTTCGGGTCCCGTTGGCGGATTGGCGGAAGCCGCCGGATTTTCTCTTCCCGCATGGTCCAAAACTCCGGGCCTGGTGATCCTGGTTATCAGCCTGGTCGCTGTATATAAAGCCTTCGGGTATAATTTTCTGATTCTTCTGTCAGGCATGAATGGGGTCCCGGAAGAACTGATTGAGGCGGCCCGTCTTGAGAAGACGCCCAGCCGGAAAATATTTACACAGATTGTGGTGCCGCTGACATCATCAACTGCTGTGTATATTCTGATTATGACGATCGTGCAGGGACTGCAGTATGTGTTTACGCCGATTAAAGTCTTGACGCAGGGCGGTCCCAATGATGCGAGCTCCAATATTATTTATCAGGGGTATGAATATGCATTTTCTTTTTATGAAACAGGCATGTCAGCGGCCCTGGCCATTGTAACAATGTTAATTTTTCTGGTTCTGCTGTATCTGGAGTTCAAATATGTAGAAAAAGGGGTATACTATGAAAATTGATTTTTCAGAAGCCAAATGGCACATCCTCTTTATCATTCTGGTGCTGCTTTTGATTTATCCCCTGCTTTTTGCAGTATCCACTTCTTTTAAAACTATGGAAGAAGCTTATTCATCTTCAGCGCTTATTCCAGCAGCACCGACGTTTTCTGCCTATGAACGGGTTTTTACGACGATCCATTTTGTGCAGATTTTATCAAATACTTTCATTATTGCGTCTATAGTAACACTTTTCAAATTGGTTACGGCGCTCTTTGCCGCCTATGCCTTTGTGTTTTTCCGTTTCCGCTGGAAGACGCCGCTGTATTTTCTTTTAATCAGTACCATTTTCATTCCTTTTACTGTCACTATGATCCCTAATTATATGACATTGACAAAGGCCGGCCTGATTGACAATATCTATGGGGTTGCGCTGCCCCAGCTGGCAGATGCAACCGGGATTTTTCTGCTCCGTCAGTATATGAAAGGGATTCCTTCTTCGTTAATGGAAGTGGCCGAACTGGATCATGTGTCTCATTGGATGAGGCTGCGGACGATTGTCGTTCCCATTATACGTCCGGCAATTTTGTCCATCGGCATTATTTTCTTTATTAATTCATGGAATGATTATGTATGGCCGGCCATCATGATTAAAAGTGAAGCAAATTATACGCTTTCTCTGGCTCTTCAGATGTTTGTAAGCTCTGAAGGGGGGACGGATATCCCTGTGGCAATGGCCGTGGCATCTCTGACAATGCTTCTTCCGCTGGGATTATATGCAGTATGCCAGAAATTCATTATCGGGACTTTTGCCCAGTCTGGAATTAAGTGATAAGGGAGAATTTATGTATAGCATTGAATTGAAAAATGTTAAAAAAGTATTTGGGAAAACAGAGGTCATAAAAGGGCTGGATCTTTCTATACAGAAGGGGGAGCGTCTGATTCTTCTAGGATCTTCCGGGTGCGGAAAGTCTACCCTGCTGAGATTGATCAGCGGTCTTGAATCCATCACATCGGGGGAGTTGTTTCTGAATGGAGAGCTGGCCAACAGCATGGCTCCGGGGGACCGGAACATAGCTATGGTGTTCCAGAATTATGCTCTTTTCCCCCATATGGATGTAACCAGAAATATCTCTTACGGTCTCCGTATCAGTCATACACCGCAGGATGAAATCAGCCGCAGGGTAGGCGAAGCAGTCCGTATTCTGAATTTGGGAGGTCTTGAGCACCGCCTTCCCAGGGAACTCTCCGGAGGCCAGAGGCAGAGGGTGGCACTGGCCAGAGCACTGGTCAAGCAGTCAGATTTTTTTCTGCTGGATGAGCCGCTGTCCAATCTGGATGCGCAGCTCCGGGGTCAGGCCAGAAAAGAACTGGTTAAGATCCATGAGATATATCATCAGACCATGGTTTATGTGACTCATGACCAGATTGAGGCGATGACGATTGGGCAGCGTATAGCCGTGGTTCATAATGGGTGCATCCAGATGCTGGATACACCTGCCAATGTGTATCACCGTCCGTCTAATACATTTGTAGCCCGGTTTATTGGTTCGCCTTCCATGAATTTGTTTGATGCCCGGCTGGATACCGGTTATATGCATCTGAACGGGCATGAAGTCCGCATGACGGAAGGCTGGAGCGGCAAGACGGCTTTGCATGGTCAGCCCGTGGAGGCAGGCATACGTCCTGAGGCAATCGTCCTGTCGGCAGAGCCTTCCGAAGGAGCGGTCCCCGTTTCAGTGCAGTATCATGAGGATTACGGCAGCCGGGTGGGATATTACTTTACAGTGAACGGCAAAGAAGTTATATCTATTATGCCGGAGGATATTCTCAATGGATGTACCCAGGCATTTTGGAAGGTAGATCCTAAAGCACTTCATTTCTTTGATGCTGCATCGGGATCCAATATCGGATATCCCGAGTAAGGAGGAGTTATGAATTATTATATCAGTGCACTGGTGGCAGGAACTGACGGTTTCCCTGAATTTGCAGAATGGATTAATTCTGTGGGAGATCGGCATTTGGGAGTTGAATTAACGGCATTTACCCATGATGACGCATATTGGGAAAAGCTGTGCGATTTGATGCCCAGGCTGTCATGCCCAGTCACTTTTCATGGGCCTTACGTTCAGATTGAAGCTACATCGGATTTAAATTCCGAGGCGCACCGGTGGCTTATGGAAAGTTACGGACGTGTTTTTGCCTTGGCAGCAAAATATCATGCCGGACATGTGGTATTTCATTATTCACAGAAACAGTTTGCGGAAGATACACGGCAGCAGGCACAGGATAATGCATATGCCGTTATGAAGAAGCTCACAGCACAGGCGTCGGAGCAGGGAGTCTTCTGCGTGATTGAAAATCTCTGCCGGCAGAAACAGGGGATCCATCTTTTCAGTAATGATGAATATAATGAAATTTTTCAACGGATTCCCCAGGCATCAGCGCTGATTGATATCGGGCATGCCCATGTCAATGGACTGGATATTGAAAGATTTTTATATACTTACAGAGACAGGGTAAAGGGGTTTCATATCCATAATAATGACGGGCGCACTGACCAGCATATGGATTATCATCAGGGAACAGCGGATATCCGGCAGATTATGCATTGGGCAGCTGTCTACACACCGCATGCCCATATGGTTCTTGAGTATGAACCTCATGAACATCTAAGTCATACGGAATTTCTCGAGGAAATCGAAGAGCTCCGCGGCTGGGTTGCTGAGGGGAAATAAAAAACAGGACTGCGGGATTGTTTTCTGCAGTCCTGTTTCGTGTACAGGGGCTTATTTCACAGTCTGCGGTGCAAGAGCCCCTTCTTTTTGGGATGGGATCAAGACCGGACTGTCCTCTGAAGGGTTCATGTGAAGGAGAATGCCTGAGAGGAGATCTCCGCTTGTCTGCGCTTGCTGCAGCCATTGTTTTGAAAGGGCTGGATCCCGGGGAATGCCGTATTGTCCGAAGTGGTAAATAAGACCCAGTGCTTTTTGGGATTTAAGGTCACCCTTTTCGGCTGCTTTGATCAGAATGGATATGCCTTTTTTCCGGGTGGAACTATTTTCCATGTACAGACTGCCTAGAAATCCAAGCGCTTCCGTGCTGCCCTGCGAGACCGCACGGAGGAAAAGCTGTTCGCTCCTGGAAGGGTCTTTTGGAACGCCGAT
>DIDD01000055.1 GCA_002417965.1 Veillonellaceae bacterium UBA5809 | reverse complement strand
AAAGACGGCCTTCCCAAAAAAGTCTTTCCTTCGAGATTCCATATCGAAAGAACGGCCGGACGCAGACCCGGCAGCAGATTGGAGATGCGGATCCTGCGCAATAATTTCCATCAGCCATGCGCCCTGATCATACCATTCGCCACGGTTTTTTTCAAAAAGGCTGGAAACGGGGCTGTAAGCACTGTCAGGAAGATCATGCCATTGGCTGTTTTCATAAACACTGCCGGCCCAGCTGCGGAGATAGAGGCGGTGTGATACAGAAGGGGCGGAAAACTGCAGGATGGGACGGCCGGTATATCGGATTCCATTGCTCTGGCCCAGACGTCCCCGCCCGTCAGCACCCTTCATGACAGAAGAAAAAGCACTTCCTCCTTCAAAAAATCCTCCAAACCATTCATTTGAGAAATTTTCAATCTGTCCGGATATATGGGAAGCCCACTCCGGCTGGCGGTAGGTTTGGGAAGGAACGACAGCCATGATCAAAAGAGAAGTCAAAAGCATGCAGAAGAAGACAGAAATCTGTGAAGATACATGGCGGAATGACGAAGGAAGAGAGAGAGACATCCAGTAAGCCAGAGAAAAAATCAGACCATGCAGTGCAGGAGATGCACCGAAATAAAAACCGAAAAAAGTAAGAATGAGAGAGTAAAAACAGCCGGTCATGCGTCCGGCGGCGCTGTAGGGAGAAAAAGCGGTAATTACGGCTGTTGTCCAGAAAAAAAGACGGATAGCCGGAACGGTACCAATATAGGGATCAGACACGGGCAGCGGAGGAATGATCAGATCATAAGGTTCGCTTAACCCTTCGGACAATACATTCGCGGCCAGAGAAAAACTATTGCTAAATCCCTCATGCCAATAGAAAAAAGTGAACGCTCCTGCTGATAAAAGCAGGAGAACCATACCTATGCGGCAGGCGGGGGAAAGCCGTTCAAGAATACAGGACAGAAAAAATGTAAAGATAAGAAAAAGAACCCATAAGGAAAAATCTGCATAAAGAGGTCCGTAGGATAAAAACGCAGCGGCTGTGCCAAATGCCCCTGCTATAGAGAGAAATGCAGATGGGAAAGGAAAGCGGATTCGTTGGTTCATGAATTTGGTCCCCTCCAAAAGTCCAAGATAGCTTTTCGGCCGGCAAAAGAAGCGCTGCGGCATAATGGATCGGTACTCCATACCACTGCGCGGCTGTGTCCCCGCAAGGAGACGGGAGAACGGCCTGTTACCCATAAAAGACAAATATTGTCAGATCCAGTGGGAAAAGAAGGGAAACCAGTTAAAATAGAATTCTGTTCCTGCAGCAGGCGGGACAGTATGATACGGAAAGAATGCAAATCCCGGACAAAAACCGGCGGTTTCCTCGTGGATGAATCAGAAAAAGACACCGTGAAGCAATGACGGGATGCAATAAGAGCACAGCCCAGTGTATACCAGCTGTCCCATGCAAGATCGCGGTCCTCCGGCGAGTCAGGCAGAGTGAGAGCAAGAAGGAAGCAGTTCTCTGAAAGAGAAGGCCTCCGCAGATACAGATCATCATAACGGGCACTTGCTTTCCAGTTGACATGCCGCAGTTCCTCCCCAGGACGGTACAGGTCACTGCTTCCCTCATAATCTGTTTCGAAAGAGGGTAAAATACGTCGGATTTTTTGGGAAGCACTTTGAATGTCAGTGAGAAGACGGGGAAAAACAAGAATCTGTCCGGGAGAAGAAATCCGTTTGGAAAACCGGAAGAGACCGAAAATATCGTTCCAAAAAATTATGATTCCCGGTTTTCTAAATGCTCCGCAGTGCATGACTGTATAAGACAACTGCCACGATCCTCTGCCGGAAGGGATCAGTTTATACAGAGACTGATCATCTGTTTGTATCTGGAAATCAAAAGGAATCATAAAAGCAGAACCGGGGAGCTTCACTGTGACTGGCACGGGGATTTCTCTGTCTGCCTGAGACGGGAACTCGATGCGGGGACGGAGGAACAAACGGCAGCCCCAGGCCGCTGCGGCAGACAGAAGCGGTGCGGCCGTGACTGATGCCGCTGTTAGAAACGCAGCATAAGAATCATAAATGACAGCCAGAAGAAATGAGGCGGCGATGATGCAGAATAAGGCGGTCCTTCTCATTACACTACACCTCCGTCAGCGAAGGCGCGGGCACAGAATCCAGCAGAAGCATGACGATATGTTCTGCGCTCTCTTCTGTCAAGGTGGAAACCGGCCATATACGGTGTCCCAGAGAGGCAGCCGCTACATGACGCATATCATCAGGGAGAGCGTAGTCCCGGCCCTGCAGGAGAGCCCAGGCCTGTGTCATACGGCACCATGCCATGGCGCCCCTGGGACTGATGCCTAAACGGATATCCTTTCGTTTCCGGGAGAGCTGGGCCACAGAGACCATGTAGCGGTACAGGCTGTCATCCATGTGAACAAAAGAGACTTTCTTCTGCAGAGACAGAAGCAGGGTAGGATCGGCGGCAGCATGGACATCATCCAGTGAACGTTCGGACTGGTCCTTTAAAATCAGGAACTCCTCCCCGGCAGTAGGATAACCGACGGTGATTCTGATCATAAAACGGTCGACCTGCGATTCAGGAAGTTCCTGCGTGCCTGATGACCCAAATGGATTTTGAGTAGCAATAACGATAAACGGCGAAGGCACCGGATGAGTGATTCCATCTACAGAAATTCGGCCTTCCTGCATGACTTCCAGGAGAGCAGACTGCGTTTTGGGAGAAGCCCTGTTGATTTCATCGGCCAGAAGAAGCTGTGTCATCGCAGCGCCTTCCTGATACCGGAATGTGCGGGACTCTTTGTCATACATGGAGAATCCCGTGAGGTCCGAAGGCAGGACATCCGGTGTAAACTGAATGCGCTTATGCTGAAGGCCGAGAGCTTTTGCAAAGGCTACAGCAATCGTTGTTTTTCCTACACCAGGGATATCATCAATCAGGATATGTCCCGATGCCAGAATAGCGGTCATCATAATTTTCAGCAGTTCCTGTTTGCCGATGACGGCTTTTTGTACCTCTTCAATAACGGCATAAATATTTTTTTGTGCATCCATTGAATTCACCTCGGAGAAAAATCTTTTAACAGGATGGAGCTGAAGCGCCGAAAGGCGCGGTAAAACATACATTAAATTATACATCACAAGGGGAAACAGAAAGACAGAAGAAACAAGGTGTAACAATTTTTTTAGATTTTTAAGGCCCTGTTTTCCAAAAAGAATATATTTTATGAATTGACAGCTGGTGAGAGATTCGATACAATAATACAGTATGTTTGAGGAGGGGTGTCCGAGTGGTTTAAGGAGGCGGTCTTGAAAACCGTTGAC
>DIDD01000078.1 GCA_002417965.1 Veillonellaceae bacterium UBA5809 | reverse complement strand
AAAAATTTCATTCCTACTAATACTACTGGAAAGAGATCAATTTTTCAAGCGCTGAAGCCAAATTTATTCATTAACTTTTTCTGAGTGTTCTGCAAGAGAAGCCGCTGCGCAGATCACATTTCTAAAGGCTTTGGGAATATCGCCGGCTTCCAGCCGCAGTCCCAGGGCCCGTCCCGAAATCACACCTTTATTACTGTAAAACCAGGCAAAATAATAAAATATAAGAGCTTTTACATCACGTCCTGAAATGTGCTTCAACTTTCTCGGCGGATGTTTCTGCCGTGAAATATCCAGTTTCAGGCAGGCTTTTTTGACCATGCTGCTGGTGACAAGGGGATCCATGTCGGATATGTCCCGGATTGCCTCATCCAGCACGGCCCGTCTCCCTTTTTCAATGCAGGAGCGGACAACATCCATCTCAAAGCAGATATTTTCCGTATAAAATATTTGTTTTGTTTCTTTTTTGTTTCCCTTGACGTCTCTGTCGTAGAGACAGACCGAGGGAATGACGAACCGTCTCAGGAGCTGCGCAATTTTAGGAATGGAGCTTTCTCCGCGGGCATTGATCAGGCAGATGCCATGGTAGTCAAAGTGCACATGAAGTGTTTTGGCAAACCAGCTGAATGCCCCGTATTCTGTTTCTCCCTCCACCAGAATGGCACACCGGGAATAGAGAGCTTCTTTCACTTCCGGGAAATGCATGATTAAATGTTTTTCCAGTTCTCCGTCAAACCGGAAGGACGATCCGCATGCAGCCTGTACCTGCCCTTCGCTGTCCCAGTAAAGACGGATGATCTGGCGGTAGTCATTCACCAGAGCATCTGTAGAATGGGTCACGACAAAAAGCTGACCCTCCAGTCCGTCTATTTCTAATATTTTTCTGGCAACATGGAGAAAAAACGGCTCTTCGTTTCTCAGTATACGGCGGTAATAGGATAAAACCGCCCGCTGCAGATACGGGTGCAGATGAAGTTCCGGTTCATCAATGCTCACCATGACAGGAAGAATTTTACGGCCTCCGCTGTCTGTAAGGACAATGTCCGAGAATGGGAATGCACGGCTTTCTTTTCTCCTGGACAGTTCCAGAATCAGATGGATGCCAGCTGCCAGCATAATGCGTACTCCGTCCTGCAGCGGACGGGCTGTCTGGCTGTCAGAGCCGTATATATCATAGATAAGACGGAGGGCGGCAGCCTGGGGATCTCCTGACAGATCGGTATGGATCCCCATATGTCCAAGAAGTTCCGCACTTTCTCTGCATAGGTCATCGCCGCATGACAGGTAGCGGCTGAAGATATGAATGACTTCCTCCAGTTCGTCGCTCATCAGCGTTTTCCGCGGAAAGTCTTCCAGTGAATGGCTGATATAGCAGAGGCTCCTCAAACTTTCCAGAGGCAGGGGTGTATGGTCTTCCTCATTTTCCAGTGAGGGCGCCAGTTCCGTGATTTTTTGGAACAGGCGGATATGAATTTCTTCGGCTTTTCCCCGGTCTTCTACAGACAGTGTAAAACGGACCTGGATCGGCTGGTCCGGGTTCTGAAAGTCTTCTTCCCGGAATCCGTATCCGCTGTACAGGGTTTCAAGCATTTCCAGGAAGTTGCTTTTCCCTATGTTGTTGTCCCCCACGATATAATTGGCCCGCCGGTCAAAGGTAAATTCCACGTGGCGGAATGTTCTGTAGTTATCTATGATAATTCCCGATAAATGCAAGATATCCACTCCCTCTCCCCTGATTATATCATTTTCTTCTGTTTCTTTCTGTTTTTTTGTAAATTCATAAAGGGAAAAACTGTTTTTTTCTTTTTTGTTCTTTTCTTGATTATGAAGACAGAAAAACCGTTTTCCTTCTGGAAAACGGTTCCCCGGGCCATAAATTCTTCCGGCCTGTTTCAGTTCAGTTTTATTTCCCGCCCCGCCAGAATGCTTTCCATGGTCTTCATAGGGCACATGGGACCGCACATGGTGCAGGTGTTCTCTTCTTCCGGAATGCTGGATGCCCGGTATCGGCGCGCTTTTTCCGGGTCAATTGCAAGGGCGGTCATTGTCTCGAAATCGACTTTTCTCCTGGCCCGGCTCATTTCGTCATCCCAGTCCGATGCATGGGGCACTTTTTTGGCAAGGTCGGCGGCATGGCAGGCAATACGGGAGGCTATAATTCCTTCTCTTACATCGTCCAGGTCAGGCAGACGCAGGTGTTCCGCCGGTGTCACATAGCAGAGGAAGTCGGCTCCGCAGGAGGCTGACAAAGCGCCTCCAATGGCAGCTGTAATATGATCATAGCCGGGAGCTATGTCTGTCACAATCGGTCCCAGTACATACAGAGGCGCGCCATGGCAGAGTTTTTTGGCCAGTTCCACATTCATCCGGATGTCACTGACCGGCATGTGTCCGGGCCCTTCAATCATGACCTGTACGCCTGCTTTCCGGGCTCTCTGCGTCAGTTCTCCCAGAATAATCAGTTCCGATATCTGTACGGCGTCGGTGGAGTCATGGCCGCATCCTGAACGGCAGGCATCTCCCAGAGAGAGTGTCACATCATAGTGCCGGCAGATATCGAGAAGCCGGTCGAATTGTTCATAGAATGGGTTTTCTTTCCCATTGCAGTACATCCATGCGAAGAGAATGGATCCTCCCCGTGAAACGAGGCTGGTGATCCGCGGATTTTTTCTCACATGCTGTGCGGTTTCTCTGTTCATGCCCGCATGGATGGTCATGAAATCAACACCGTCTCTGGCATGTTCTTCTACCACGCGGAACAGATCATCAGCTGTCATATCTTTCAGCCCTTTGTCTAAAAGCCCCACTGCGTCGTACATAGGAACCGTTCCTACCGCTAAAGAATTTTCATTAATAATCCAGCGGCGGAATTCTGCTGTTTTTCCCCAGCAGGACAGATCCATCAGCGCATCTGCTTTCATGGCTTCCGCCATCTGTGCCTTTTGTTTTTCTTCTTCATAGTCATGATGGTCCTTTGATATGCCCAGGTTGACATTCATTTTTGTCTTCAGCCCCAGTCCGATACCGCGGGCATGCAGTCTTTTATGGTTGATATTCGCAGGAATAACGATTGTCCCTTCCGCTACGCCGGCCCTGATCTGTTCCGGATCAAGTCCTTCATCGGCAGCTACCGTCTTCATGGCATCTGTTACGGTCCCCTGCCTGGCATATTCCATTTGTGTCATCATGTATCTCCTTATCAAAAAAGACCTGCTGGAAGCAGGCCTCACCGGCATGTATGCTTCCTTACGGCAGTTCTAACTGCATCAAGTCATAAGGGTTGGCTTCCGCCTCTCAGCCTTTCGGCACCCCCAGCATGGTATGAATTATGATGTATTGATTATAGGCCCTGCCGCCCTGGTCTGCAAGCATTCTATCCATAAAGAAGCCTTCTCTGATGTTGACGTTCTTTTCTGCCTGTCCTACAATACGTGGTGAAGATCATTGCAGACAGGGAGGTTTCTATGTCTAAAAAAGAGAAGAAAACAAATGTCATGAGAATTTTGGATAAGGCTTCCATTTCCTATGATACTAAATCTTATGAGGTGGACGAAGAAAATCTGTCCGGTGTCCATGCGGCCGAAGAGCTCGGCTATGACCCGGATATGGTTTTTAAAACAATCGTTGTCAGGGGCAGTCAGACGGGGCCTGTCGTATTCTGCCTGCCCTCCGAGAAAGAGCTGGATTTAAAAAAAGCCGCCCGTGTGAGCGGAAATAAAAGTGTGGAAATGCTTCATGTGAAGGATCTTCCCGCCGTAACGGGCTATGTAAGGGGCGGCTGTTCTCCCATCGGAATGAAAAAGGCATTCCCTACTTTTATTGACCAGTCCGCTCTTTCTCATGAAGCTGTCAGTATCAGTGCCGGGCAGAGAGGACGGCAGGTCCTCCTGCCTCCGTCTGTTCTTGCTGATTTTATCCATGCTTCTCTTGAGGATATTGTAATGAAGTAACGGGCAAAGAGCCGGTACGGTGTTTCTGTACCGGCTCTTTGGTTATCCTTCTATTTTTTTTAATGCATCCGGATGGTCTTTTCCGCAGCGGAGGCGTGCAAAGGATGTGCCTTCCGGAAGACGGAGAGTATGTTCGTAAATGGGGTACATCTGAAGATGAAGCGATTCTGATTTCAAAGACAGCAGATGTCCTCCCTGTGTGCGGTCATCTGACAAAAAGTGGATGTGCCAGGATGAGATATTAACCCCGTCCATAAACTGGGGAAAGAGAAATCCTATGAGCGTCCCTGATACATGGCTTCCCCTGTGCTCCTTTTGGGAATGGGCGGCTTCTTCCAGTGTGGGATAAGGCCGCTTCTGCTGTTCCATGCTGCGCACCGTCACATCTGCATCTTCTGTATGTCCTTTGACAACATAAATGATATTCGGATCTTCTGCGGTCCACTGCCGCAGGAATTGCTTCAGCTGCTCAAAAGAAGATAT
Organism: Veillonellaceae bacterium UBA5809; assembly: GCA_002417965.1. Classification (GTDB taxonomy): domain Bacteria; phylum Bacillota; class Negativicutes; order Veillonellales; family Dialisteraceae; genus UBA5809. The sequence goes on along the minus strand of DIDD01000078.1, from coordinate 582 downwards.
TTTTTCTGTCATATGAAGCGGGGAAAAAGCGTCGAAAAAGGTGATTTGCGCAAAAGAAATCTGGTCGGAAGGCGCAGCCGGCGATACACATCCGTCTGCTGTGCACCGGTATGCCTCCCCGTCCAGAATAATGAGCTCACCGCCAAGGCCCTCAAAGGTGCCCAGTCCGAAATCGCCATGGGACAGCAGCTCCTGCGCTGTCATAACTCCTCCCATGATTCCCTGCATAAGTGCCGATAAAATAGAAACCTGATAGACTGCATGAGTTTTCATAAATACCCCTTCTTATGTTCCTTACTGGCCATACGATTCAGAAATGGCTGTCTTCCAAGAGGAAAGGCATCTCTGATCCGGCTGATAGTTTTATTATACCCAAAGAGGGAAGGAATATCTACGCTGTCCCGTGAAAAGCCCATTGTGTTCTTCTCCTATCCGTTCATACGGCAGAACCATTCCGCTGATTTTCAGGAAGTACAGCACGCGAGATGTTGTTATTTTTGCCTTGAAAAAAAGGGCGATGCCAGATAATCTAATAAAGTACGTTGCGGCCCGGTGGTGCAGTGGTCCAACCAGACTGCCTGA
>DIDD01000011.1:1345-5077 GCA_002417965.1 Veillonellaceae bacterium UBA5809 | reverse complement strand
TTCCTGATTTCCGACCAATTCAGCGGGCAGGGGAAGCACCGTTTCTATACGCTCATCAGCCAGTACAGGCTCTCCGGCGCGGACCGTTCCCACCAGAGGCGCCGGAATCATCTTTTTGTGACGCCATTCCATATCTTCTGTAACTTCAATGGCACGGGAACTGGCAGGATCTCTTTTAATCAGGCCCCGTTCTTCCAGACGGGACAGATATCCATGGACAGTCGATGTAGAACGGAGACCGACAGCCGTACAGATCTCTCTGACTGTAGGAGGATATCCGCTGGCCTGGGTTTTCTGACGGATACATTCGAGAATTTCTTTTTCTCTGGTTGTCAGTGCATGCGATGCAGATGCCACAGTCATCAGCTCCTTTGAATTTTATTCATTATACCATGACAGGACCGGATAAGACAAACCTTTGTTCTCTCTTTTGTTGACAGAACAAAAGTTCTGCTGTATAATCAAGTCATCAAAAGAACGAATGTTCGTGAAACATCAGTTCGCATCTCAAAGGAGCGCGTGATAACCCATGACAAAACAGAATACCGGAATCATTTCATCCATCTTTTTTTCTGCCCTGTTTTTATGCTATTGGGGAATTCAGGCAGCAGCTCCTTCTCCCGTTTCTTCCTACAGGGAAGTCCGGGTAGAACCGGAGGACACTCTGTGGACCATTGCCGCGAGAACCGTGGGGGATCAGCAGGACATACGGCGTTATATCTACGATGTGCAGAAAATCAACGGCATTCAGGATCCGGGAGCACTCCAGGCAGGACAGGTCATACGTCTTCCACGGCAGTGACCGGCTGATACAGGAAAACCGAATTCTGCAGCCTTCAAAGGAACAGGTCTGTCCGCAAAAACCGGACAGACCTGTTCCTTTCTGCTGTATTATTTTTTTTGACGGTCAAAAATCATAGCCACCGGATTGTTGACAAAAAGATCAGCCTCATTGATATAATGACGGACCATTTCCACAGAACGGTGCCGCGTCTGCTTCATAATCAGCCTTTCCTCCACACCGTGAAGAGCCGCATAGGTGGCAAATCCGTGCCGGAGACTGTGGGCTCCGTACTGATCCGGATCCAGACCAATCTGGGAAACCCATTTTTTTAAAATAAGATTCATACTCTTATCACTGAGACGCCGTCCCGATACCTTGCCATTCCTCAAAAAACTGCGGAACAGGGGACCTTTATGAATATTTCCTGCATTCATCCATTCTTCCAGTGCACGGACAGCACACATAGTCCGGTTCTCTATGTAAGGGATTCCAATCTGCTGTCCCACTTTTTTTTGATCTGTTTTTGACTGTGTCACGGTAATAACCAGCCCCTGGGGAAACCGGGCCAGATTTTCCGCATCCAGTCCCGACAGCTCACTTCTGCGGAAGGCCCCCATAAATCCGGTCAGAAGAATGGCTTTGTCCCGGACATCCGCCAATACAGCAGGATTCATAAGGGCTATGATTCTCTCAAGATCTTCCCAGTATACCGGTGTTTTTCCTTTCTGCGCCGTACCGAGGCGGCGGCTCAGTCCAGTCAGCGCCTCCTTCACGATCCATGCCCGGCACGGATTCTTTTCCTCCAGACCTGCCGCATTAAAATTTTCAGAAATGGCACTGATGCGGCGGCGTATCGTGGAAATTTTTGCATTATCCGCCAGATCATTAATATAATTAACAATGGTTTCGGAAGAAGCGGGAAAAGCGTTTTCCCCGTGAAAACGGCACCAGTCACAGAAATCATTCCAGTCAGACTCGTACGCGTCCAGCGTATTGACAGAACGGGTATCCGAAAGGGACTCTATGCTTTTTTCCGACAGTGTACGGGTGCGGAGTGTCTCAAAACGGTCCCGCAGATAAAAATGATTGATTGTAGGCATGGAAATTAAAATCCTCTATTGAAAAAATCCCAAGATAACAAAAACAGGCTTTCTTTTATTGTACACCTTTTTCAAAATAGAAAAACGAACTGATTCTTTCAAACCCGTCAGAAAAATTTTTTGCAGCCGGCCGGAATCCAAAAATATCCGGAAATCATTATTATTTATCCGTCGATGTGACTCCATTGACCACGCAGGTATAAAAAATGGCTAAAAAGTGCCTTTTTCTTCGTTTTTGATATTTTATGGTCCAAAATGTCATAGGAAGCCGAATGGCTGAATACAAAACATATTTCATTCATGAGGAATATGTTCATGAATGAAAATAAAAACGGCAGAACTGAAAGAACGGATTTTTGCGGAACATTTATATTTGTATTTCATTCAGTCAGAAGAAACTGCATGATCCAGCAGAGATTTCATGATTCGATCAATCATCAGATGAAAAGAGCTTCTTTTCTGACAAATACTGCATGCAAAGAAGGGCGACAGATCATGAGTAACAAAGGTGCGTCCAGGTTTTAACTTCATCATCAAAATAGGCGGCAAAACATAAAAAGATAAAAATATAGGTTCCGATAATTTAACGTTATCGGAACCTATTGATATTTCTGCGGGGATTTCAGACTGTCATGCTTCAAAAAGAAGTCCGGCAGCCCGTTTTACCTCGGACGACAGTCTTTCTGTGTCAATCGTAAGAAGCTCACGGTTTTTCATCAGCACCCGGCCGTTGACTATCACAGTATCCACATCCATGGAATTTGCGGAATATGCCAGCAGCGAAGTATTGTTGAACCGGGGCTGCCAGTGGAATCCGCTGCGGTCCACCAGAATCAGATCGGCCAGGGCGCCTTCTTCAAGACGTCCCAGATCGGAATAGCCGAGGCACTTTGCGCCTTCCTCAGTTGCCATGGAGACTGCCTCCGGAGCCGTTACGGCAAAAGGATCCAGGAGCGCTCCTTTATGGATCAGCGCAGCCAGACGCATTTCCTCAAACATATCCAGATTATTGTTGCTGGAAGCGCCGTCTGTGCCCAGCCCCACCGTAATGCCCGCCTGTCTCATGGCCGGTACGGGAGCTATGCCCGAGGCCAGCTTCAGATTGCTTCCCGGATTATGGGCTACGCAGACGTGATGGTCAGCCATGATACGGATATCATCTCCGGTGACATGAACGCAGTGGGCCGCCAGAACCGGATGATCGAAAAGACCGATGCTTTCCATGAGTGCAATGGGCGTCATTCCAAATTTCTCACGGCATGTCTCTACTTCCCCCTTTGTTTCACACAGGTGGATATGAATGGGAATGCCCCATTTTTCAGCGGCGGCACAGACCTTTTTCAGATATTCAGGAGGACATGTATACGGCGCATGGGGTCCCAGCATAACCCGGATCAGCCCGTCATGGGCACCGTTCCATTTCTGAAACAGCTCCACGTTTTCCTGCAGGGCTTCTTCCCCGTTGGGACTGATGCCGGCCAGACCCCGGGCAATATTGCCCCGGATTCCGCAGCTGACAGCCGCACGGGCGCAGGCATCCATAAACATATACATGTCGCAGAAAGCCGTCGTTCCCCCGCGGATCATCTCTGCAAAGGCAAGAAGACTTCCCCAATATACGATATCATCATTCAGCCGGGCTTCCGCCGGCCAGATTTTATTCTGGAGCCAGTCCATGAGAGCCATGTCATCGGCATAGCTCCTGAACAGGGTCATGGCCACATGAGTATGGGCATTGACCAGTCCCGGCATAGCCAGACAGTCTTTTCCGTCAATGACTTCATCATAGGCCGACTCATCGGGATGACAGGGAAATCCATCGATCCGGTTTCCCCTGACGGAGACCGT
>DIDD01000011.1:0-1214 GCA_002417965.1 Veillonellaceae bacterium UBA5809 | reverse complement strand
GTAAGAGAATCCATTTCATAGCCCATGGAAGCCAGCTTTATGCCGGCTACTTTCCGGTCCAGCTCATGGGGCAGAATATAAACGCGGGGTTTCATCTCCCCTGCATGCTCCGCCAGATACACCGCCGCCAGCATCTGCATGGCAAAAGACAAGTCCATGATCTCCGCCGGATGTCCGTCGCCGGCGGCCAGATTCACCAGGCGTCCTTCCGCCATCAGGTAGACCGTGCGGCCTCCCGGCATAACATAGCCTTCGATATTCTTTCTGGCCTCCTGATGGGATATGCAGATCTCTTCCAGATCTTTCCGGCTGACCTCCACATCAAAATGCCCGGCATTGGCACAGATGGCCCCGTCCTTCATTTTCAGGAAATGCTGTTTGGTGATGACGTTGATATCTCCGGTAACGGTAATGAAAATATCCCCCGCTTCCGCCGCCTTGTCCATGGGCATAACGGAAAAACCGTCAAAAACGGCTTCCACCGCCTTAATGGGATCCACCTCTGTCACAATGACATGGGCCCCCAGGCCCTTGGCTCTCATGGAAACACCCTTTCCGCACCATCCGTAGCCTGCAACAACCACGGTTTTCCCCGTCACGGTGAGATTGGTGCTCCGGATAATGCCGTCCCATACAGACTGGCCTGTGCCGTAGCGGTTGTCAAAAAGATACTTGCAGTATGCATCATTTACGGCAATCATGGGAAAACGGAGGGCTCCCTTCTTTTCCAGGTTACGCAGGCGCTGGACGCCGGTGGTTGTTTCCTCTGATCCTCCCAGAAGACGGTCTCCCGCTTCCTTACGCGTTGTGTGAAGCAGGCTGACCAGATCCCCGCCGTCATCAATAATCAGATCCGGATGGTGATCCAGGGCATGATTCAGATAATCTGTATATTCCTGATCGGTGCATCCGTGAGTGGCATACACGCAGATCCCCTGACTGTCCAGTCCGGCGGCAATGGGATCCTGTGTGGACAGCGGATTGCTTCCTGTCGCAATGACGCGGGCGCCGGCCGCCTGAAGCGTGAGTGCCAGATAAGCTGTTTTGGCTTCCAGATGAATGGACATGACAACAGTCTTTCCCTTCAGGACGGAGCTTCCCTTCATTTCTTTACGAAGCGCATTCAGTACAGGCATAAATTTCTCTACCCACTGAATTCTCTGCATTCCCTCCGCCGCCAGGGACGGATCACGAATGATGGATTGATTCATTTT
>DIDD01000042.1:5170-7823 GCA_002417965.1 Veillonellaceae bacterium UBA5809 | reverse complement strand
TTCTGCGGAAAAGATTATCTCTGGCATCTATCCGTGACTGAACCCGCGCAAAAAGGGTGACAGCGTTTTCAGTCTGTCCCCCTTTTGGCGCGGGTTCAGTTTATGATTCTCTGACTGGAGAAAAATCCTTCTCCTGATACCGGTCTGTCAAAATACGCCTCAAAAAACGCCGGGTTCTTTCCTCCTTCGGACAGCGGAAGATGGCATCAGGAGTTCCTTCTTCTACTGCAACGCCTCCATCCATAAAAATGACGTGAGTTCCAACCTCCCGGGCAAATCCCATCTCATGGGTTACCACAACCATCGTAATGCCTTCCCGCGCCAGTTTTTTCATGACGCCAAGCACTTCTCCAACCCATTCCGGATCAAGAGCCGATGTAGGTTCATCGAAGAAGATGACATCCGGGCGGACAGCCATGGCTCTCGCAATTCCCACCCTCTGTGCCTGCCCGCCGGATAGCTGGTAAGGATAATATGATTCATAATCGGCCATTCCCACCTCTGCAAGGGCTGACCTCCCAATTTCATATGCTTCAGAGGTTTTCATTCCGCGGCCTATAGTCAAACCAATTGTTACATTTTTTAATACTGTCTGATTGGCAAATAAGTTATAATTTTGAAAGACAAAGGCCGTGTGCTTTCTGACATAGGCAATGTCCTGCGGAGATACTTTTTCCATATCCATATGTTTTTCCCCGAAATCCATACTCCCCTTATCTGCTTTTTCTAAAAAATTCAAACACCGGAGAAAAGTTGTTTTCCCTGATCCAGAAGGCCCCAGGATAACGATCACATCTCCTTTGCTGACTTCCATGCTGATATCTTTTAAAACCGGTTTCCCATGAAATGACTTGGCGATATGATGTACTGTAAGCAAAAGAAATCCCTCCTCACTGTGCGGTCCGGTAATGGCCCGCCATTTTTTCTGCATAACGGAAAAAAAGCTGTATCACCGTACAGAGAATAATATAAACCAAAAACACATCCAGATAAGCTTCTATATAATTATATCCGTATGAAGCCTGAATTTTTGCTACAGCCAGGATGTCTTTAACCCCCATCAAAAATGCCAGTGATGTTCCTTTTATCAGATTTACTGTAATATTACATATACTGGGAACCGCCACACTCATTGCCTGTGGCAGAATAATCTTTCTATACGTCTGCCATCGTGTCAGTCCCACTGAAAGACCTGCTTCCATCTGTCCCGAGGGTATACTCAGTATAGCTGACCGAAAAACCTCTGAAAGAAGTGCCGCCGTATTGAGTGTAAATATAACACAGGCATACCAGAATGGATTCACCTGGTCAAATACATTCAGCGGAATCCCCGCTGACTTAACAAATATATTCAACGCACTGGGAAGAAGGCTGTACATAAGAAGAATCTGGAGAATCATCGGTGTGCCCCTGATAAATGATACATACAGACCGGCTGCCCTGGCACCGGCCCCTTTTCTCTGCATCCGCCGCAGCGCTATCCAGAATGCCGGACCGGCTGAAAGAAACAGAGACAGCGCCGTCAGTCCCAGTGTTACAGGAAGCCCCTTCGCAAGAAGTGAAAATGTCTGTATCATAAAATCTGTATTCAATTCCATTTGATGTCCCCCCTTCTGCAGTCAGGTCCGTCCTGCTGGATTTCCTTTTGAAAGATATGTTTCCACACTGAAAAAAATCTTTTCAATCATGATATTCATCCCCCAGTAAATCAGGAGACAGGCAATATAGATTTCAATACCATAGGCCCCAAAATTCTGTGCAATCATCAGATTTCCCTTTCCAATCAAATCAATGAGGCCGATCGTATAGGCCAGGGCGCTTTCTTTCAGCAGATTAATCACGGAATTCCCAAAATTAGGAAGAGCTACAACCGCTGCCTGAGGAAGTACAATATGGAAAAAAGCCTGCCGTTCAGACAGTCCCACACTGACCGCAGCCTCTGTCTGTTCCGTCCCGACAGCCTGCCATGCTGCCCGGAATACTTCTGAAATATATCCCCCGAAAAGGAGCGTAAAGGTTATAACTACAAATACCGACCGGCTCCAGTCATTCATATCCACGCCGAACCAGCTTTCCCACAAACGGGGAATCCCATAAAAGACAACAAAAAGAAGCACAATGGAAGGCGTACACCGGATTGTATACGTATATATTTCCGCAGCTCCGCGGATCCATGGTCTTCCTGCTGTTTTCGCCCATGCCAGCAGAAACCCCAGACATGAACCCAGCAAAATACTGCTGATTCCCACTTCCAGTGTCACCAGGAGAAAAGGCAGCAGAACCGGGATACTGGAAAAAATTACATCCGGACTGAAGGGTCTTACATTCATTTCACTCGTCTTCCTTCCTCTAATAAAATCAGAAACTCTCCTATTCTGTCAGCCAAGTCAAAGGCCCCCGTTTATATGACTTTTTTCTACAGCAAAAAGCCCCCGTCCCATCAAGGGACGGAGGCTACCGTGTTACCACCCTCATTTATCTGCATGTCACCATCCAGACCTCATCAGGTACGCAGATTTTCATCATTAATACCCTGGCGCTGTACCGGGCGCTACCGGACGAGGCCTACTAATCTTCTGTTCAGCCTGTCAGGCTCCAAGATGCACTTCACTGAAAAAACACTGTCCTCATTTTCACCGTACAGAGGTCTCTG
>DIDD01000042.1:0-5099 GCA_002417965.1 Veillonellaceae bacterium UBA5809 | reverse complement strand
TTTGCTTTCCTCACGAAAGAAAGCATCTCACGGTCCAGCGGATACCGGATCACACATCCAGGAGAAAGAATCACTTTCCGTCCTTCTGTCTCTTTCAGTGTCCTGTATATCTGATATTCGATCTGATTTTTATGACCCTCTGTGATATCCATTCTTTCCAGTCCCCCCATGATGCATTTGCCCGTCAGGTCCCGCGCCTCATCCACCGCCGGCAGCGACTCCCATGCATGCCAGTTGAAAATCTCCACCGGATAATCTCTCAGCAGGGGAAACATGATGTCTTTTCCGTGCGCATGAAGCGTATTGCACCACCCCCGGGAGGCATGCAGCACTTCCATATCATAGGGTTTCCCGTATTCCCTGTAGAACTCTTCCTCTGCCCGGCTATATGACGACAGCTGTGTAGCAAAAAAAATCCCGTCAGCTCCCATTCCGATAACACGCTCCGTCAGCCGGCATGTCGTTTCCGCAATCACGCGGAGCGCATGTTTCACAGAGTTGCCATGCCCTTCCGATACATGTTTCATCAAATCGGGGCAAAGTTTGAAAGCCGTTGTCAGGGGGCTGAATACAGTAAACAGCACAGGCACCTCTTTCCCCGTTTTTTCAAGAAGCAGCTTCAAGTATGTCTGCTCCCGGAGGAGTGCCCCTTTGTCTATGGATGCCGGCTCCAGTGATTCCCAGTCCTCTGCTTTCTTAACGGGGCTGTCCGTAATGACCGCCACGCCTCCTGACGCAATTTGGCTGTAATCTACACGGGCGCCGAAATCTTCTACGCTGTACATTCCGTTATTCATGGTCTTCAGGATATCCACATTATAGTCCTGGTAAAACTGGAAAGTATGTTCTGCATTCCGGACCGGATCAAGATCAATACCCGGAAGATGTGTCCATAAAGAATAAGGTACTGTATCTGCTCTTTCTCCTGCAACAGCTGCCTCAATACGCTCCCGTTTGTTCATAAAATCAGACTCCCCCATTCTTATTGATACATTCTCATACACCTTATTTACCAAGCTGCCGCTGTACCGTCAGCTCTTGGCTCTGTCGCCCCCATCAGCACGCCTTCCTGATTCCGGCATATCATCTGTCCCCGTCCGTAAACTGTCATATCATCAACAATATCAATTTCATGACCTCTGTTTCTTAATTCTTCAATGCATGATGCCGGAATGCCCCTTTCCACCTCGAAATGCCGCCCTCCTGTCCACTGCCATCTGGGACAGTCCAGTGCTTCCTGGGGATTCATTCCAAAATCCAGCATATTGGTAATCAATTGGACATGCCCCTGGGGCTGCATAAACCCTCCCATCACGCCAAATGGTCCGACAGCCTGTCCGTCACGTGTTAAAAAGCCCGGAATAATTGTATGGTATGGCCTTTTCCCTGGTGCAATACAGTTCACTGAATCTGGATCCAGATCGAAATTAGCCCCCCTGTCCTGGAACGCAATTCCTGATCCGGGAAGAACAACACCGCTGCCGAAGCATTGATAATTGCTCTGTATGTAAGAAACCATATTTCCTTCCTCATCCGCAGTACATAGGTAAACCGTATCTCCGCAACGCGGATTTCCAGCTTGTCCTGAAGCCGCTTTTTCTCCAATGGCGCTTTTTCGCTGAAAGGCATATTTTTCCGACAACAGTGAAGAAATATCCACTGTCATGGAACTTGGATCAGAAATATACCGATGCCCGTCGGCAAAAGCCATCTTCATTGCCTCAAACTGCATGTGCAGTGTCTCCGCTGTATCTCTCCCGCAGAAAGAACACTCTTTCAATATCTGCAGAGCCATAAGAGGCACAATCCCATGTCCGTTGGGCGGCATCTCCCATACATCGCAGCCCCGGTAATTGACATGAACAGGCGACACCCACAACGGATGATAACCCGCCATATCCGAACCTCTGAGAAGCCCCCCTGTTGACTGGGAAAACCGATCAATGTATTCTGCCAGTTTCCCCCGGTAAAGGCTCTCGCATTCCGTGTCCCTGAGAATTTCCAAAGTCTGTGCATGATCAGGCAGCTTCATAACAGAACCCGCTTCAGGCGGCTGCCCATCCTTCAGGAAAGTACTGAACCATCCCGCAATTTCAGGCCGGTCCCGATAATCCAAAAGTGATTTATATTCTTTTTCCCATACATGAGCCGTAACCGGGGATACAGGAAATCCCGCACGCCCGTAATAAACCGCCGGCTCAAACAGCTCTCCGAAAGGAATCCGTCCAAACCGGCGCCACAGTTCCGCCCATGAGGCTGGAGCCCCCGGCACCGTCACCGGGAGCCACCCGCGGACCGGCATCATTTTATAGCCTTGATTTCGGATACGGTCAGCCGATGCCGCCGCCGGTGCATAACCGCTCCCATTGAGCCCAAACAATCCATCCCGGGTCCATACCATGGCAAATGCATCACTTCCAATGCCATTCGATACAGGTTCAATGACTGTCAGACAGATCGCCGATGCGATCGCTGCATCCACAGCATTCCCGCCTTTTTTCAAAATATCAAGTCCGGCCTGGGCCGCCAGGTGGGACGCTGTGCATACCATGCCCCGTGTGCCATATACTACGCTTCTCCGGGATGGATATCTATATTGAAGTTCATTGATATGAAACCGCATAAACCGCCTCTTCCAACTTGATCTTGAATTCTCCGGTCTCCAGGAGCTCCGTTTACTGTGCTGTATATCCTCCGTCTGCCGCCAGATTGCTGCCTGTAATAAAAGAAGCAGAAGGACCTGCCAGAAAAAGAACCGCTTCCGCGATTTCCGCAGGTTCTGCAAAACGTCCCATCGGGTGAAGCGCCACACGGCTGTGTATGAGTTCCTCCGGAAGATTTTTCAGCAAAGGTGTATTTACATATCCGGGGCTGATTGAATTAAAACGGATCCCCAGCGGGCCATAGGTAACTGCCTGGGCGCGTGTAAAATTGATAACTGCCGCTTTGGCCGCAGGATAGGCCGTACTCATCGGTGCTCCCACCATACCCAGGATAGATGCTACATTCACCACTGAACCGCGGACCGGCCCCGGATTCTGCATCATGTACTTAACCGCATATTTATTGGACATCACAACGCCGGTCAGATTCACATTGATCACACGCCGGAAATCATTCATGTCCATGTCCTCCAGCATGGTTTTCCTTTCTGCGATTCCCGCATTGCCCACCAATACATCCATTCTTCCAAAAGCCCTGCATGTCCGGGAAGCCGCTTCCCCAATCTGCGCCTCTTCTGTCATATCGCATAAAAAAAATTCCGCAGTTCCTCCCTGGCTGCAGATTTCCCGTACAGCCGCCTTGCCGGCTTCCTCCTGAATATCCCATAACGCTACAGAAGCGCCTTCCCTGCTGAACGCACGGGCGCAGGCCAGTCCGATTCCTGATGCGCCTCCTGTGACTACCACCGATTTTCCTTGAAATAAATTCAATCCAGTCACCTTCCTTCCAAAAAACGCAATCAATATTCTCTTTTAATTATACTATCTGGAAAAATTTCCATCAATCAGAAGAAACCGAAACACACCTTTTATTCTGACTTTTTTCCACCTGATGCAAGCGGATTCCCATAAGGAGAGCCGAAAATCCCACTCCGATAACAAGTCCCTGCCAGTAAGCAAAAGGGCCTTCTGCCGTAATATGTTCCAGCCATATACCTGAAGGCAGACAAATTCCCCAATAAGCCGTCATACTCATATAAAATGGAATCTTCACATCTTTATAACCGCGCAGTATCCCCTGTATAGGGCAGGCGATTCCATCAAAAATCTGCCATGCTGCCGTATAGGACAGGAAAAGTGTAATAATTTCCATCAGGTGAGTCTCTCCCGTATAAATCCGGGCAATCTCGAAACGTCCTGTAATGGTGGCAAAAGCGGCCGCCATGCCGCAAAAAACGGCCATTTTCATACCTGTATGACTCATACGGTGTGCCTGCCTGTAATGCCCTGCGCCGGCTTCCATTCCCACAAGAATCGTCAGCGCCATGGAAAAACTGAGCGGAAGCATATATATAAGCCCCGAATAGTTCATCGCCGCCTGATGGGCTGCCAGAATATCCGTACCGAAAGGTGCAATGAACAATATAATAAACCCGAAGAGGCTTGTTTCCATAAATATACCCAGACCGTTTGGGATGCCGATCCCCAGATACTCCTTCCAGTCATCTTTTCTGACAGAAAAAGATGAAAAAAGCTTTTTTCCTTCCAGAAAAGGACTGTGAAGTGTAAAAGTTACAAAAAAACATAATAAAATAATATATGTCAGTGCAGTGGCCACACCGGCCCCAATGCCTCCCAAACGGGGAAATCCGCCATGTCCGAAAATCAGGAAATAGTTAAGGGCTGCATTGATGGGAAGTGCTGACAGATAAAGTTTCATGGATACTGATGTACCCACGGCCGTATCCGCAAGCGCCCGCAGCGGCATCATGGGAAACGCAAAAAAAGTACCTGCAGTAACCGCCAGAAGATATCCGTCTGCAATACGTTCCACTTCAGGTTCAAGGCCGAGTCCTCCCATAATATAATCTGCCGCCAGAAAATATCCGCCTGTCATGAGCCCCGCCATAAGAAGACCCAGCATCATCCCCGTCCTCACGACTTCTGAAATTCTGCCTTTTTCCCCTCTTCCCAAAAGCTGTGCCAGAATAGGAGTGGCTGCCATCAGGACGCCATTAATACTCGTAATCATAGGCATGAACAGGTTGGCTCCCACAGACACTCCGGCCAGATCTTCCGGCCCCGCATGTCCTGCCATGGCTGTATCCAGAAAATTCATTCCAATCATTGATACCTGGGCAATCAGAATAGGTGCCATAACAGAAATCAGCTGTTTTCCGTCTTCATAAAAATATTTCACGGCCTTTTTCTCCCTAAAGTGTAAGAAAAGGCGCTTTATCAGCGCCTTTGATTCATGAAATTTCAAGTCTTTTTAAATTATATCATTTTTTTGATATATCAGAAACTATAATATATTTATTGATTAATCCGCTCAAAAAAAAACCGCCTCCCGGCGGCTTTTTTTGAGCACAGATACTTATACTGTTTTTCCTGCCTTTGCCCAATCGGCTTTAAACCGGGCCAGTCCGGCATCAG
>DIDD01000031.1:4604-5674 GCA_002417965.1 Veillonellaceae bacterium UBA5809 | reverse complement strand
ATTATGGTGTTTGTTTTGCAGAGTGGGCGGTTCTGACGGATCATGCCGGCGGAGACGCTGAAAACCAGGAGGGATAATATGGGACAGACAAAAAGAGAGTTGGTAGAGGCTGCGCTTCAGGGTAAGCCGGCGGACCGGGTTCCGGTAGGGTTTTGGCATCATTTTCTTCAGGATCAGCGGCATGCGGATGCATTGTCTGATCCGAAAGCGTGGGAGGATAATATTCAGGGACATGAATCTTTCTGCCGGTCCTGGGATCCTGATTTTATTAAGGTTATGACGGATGGATTTTTTCTGTATCCCCACCCGGAGCTGCATGGACTCCGCTCTATCCGGGATGCGTCCCATATCCGTCCGCTGGGGCATTCATCTCCGTGGATTCAAAAACAGATTGAATTGTGCCGGATTCTGACGGATAAGTATAAGGATCAGAAAATGGTCTTTTATAATCTGTTTTCACCGGCTCGGTGCATCGAGTTCCAGCAGACGGGAGATGATGCAAAAGCAGCGGTGGTGCAGTTTATGAAAGAGGATCCGGAAGCTTTGAAGTATGTTATGGATGTTCTGGCGGAGGATGTGGCTGATCTGGCGCAGTCAGTGATTCGGGAGGGCGGTGCTGACGGTGTGTATTTGTCGGTGCAGAATATACCGTCTCCTGAGATGACAGAAGAGAGGTACCGGGAGTTTATTGCTCCTTCGGAAATCAGGGTTCTGAAGACGGCTAATGAGGCATCCTCTCATCAGATCCTGCATATCTGCGGATATATGGGCTGCCACAATGATCTGTCCTGGTATAAGGATTATCCTTTTGAAGCTGTAAACTGGGCCGTTGTTTTTGAGGGTGTCCCGCTGGAGGAAGGCCGCAGGATCTTTGGAGGGCGCACGGTGATCGGCGGTTTTGATAATACAGAGACGGGTGTGCTGTACCGGGGCAGCCGTGAGGAAATTGAAAAAGAGACCCGTCGGATTCTGGCGGACTCCGGAAGAGACGGTGTCATTCTCGGAGCGGACTGCACGGTGCCCAAGGATATTGATCCCAGGCATTTTGAATGGGTCAGGGAGACGGCCGC
>DIDD01000031.1:0-4356 GCA_002417965.1 Veillonellaceae bacterium UBA5809 | reverse complement strand
GTGAGACGGCTGCGGAAAAAGTCGACTATGGTTTTTCAGTCTTTCAATTTATTTAAGAATAAAACGGTGCTGGAAAATGTGATGGAAGGGCTGACGCAGGGATATGGGTATTCTAAACAGGAAGCCCGGGATATTGCCATGACGGAACTGAAGCGCGTACGCATGGATCAGTCTGTCAATCTGTATCCTACAGAACTTTCCGGCGGGATGCAGCAGCGTGTGGGAATTGCCCGCGCACTGGCTCCTAAGCCGGATGTGATTCTGTTTGATGAGCCGACCAGTGCCCTGGATCCGGAGCTGGTCGGAGAGGTGCTCGATACTATTGCTTATGTGGCAACATTGGGGATTACCATGATCATCGTGACTCATGAGATGCATTTCGCCGAGGACGTGTCCAGCAAGGTGGTTTTTATGTCGAACGGGGAGATTGTAGAAGAAGGAAGTCCCAATCAGATATTCCATCATCCGGTGCACGAGAAAACGCAGACTTTTCTGCAGCGCATGCTGAAAAGGCAGGGGGAGACCGGCATCCATGGATAAGATGATCGTCTGTCCGGTCCTGCCCGGAAACAGCAGGCATTTTCTGAAAAGAAGGGCCCGGTGGTTTCTTTGCTGACTTTTAATATGGCTTATTTCCTGGCCCAGTTTCCCAAGCTGATGGCTGTTATTCCATATACTTTATATATTATCTGTGTATCGGCGCTGATCTGCCTGTCACTGGGGACGCTGATTGCGGCTGTGCGTATCGCCAGGGTCCCGGTGCTGGCCCATTTCTGTGAGGTGTGGCTTTCTTTTATACGGAGCATGCCTTTTATCCTGGAGCTGTATCTTACGTATTTCTGTCTCCCCGTGGTGCTGCGTCTGGCGGGGGTCAATACGACGGGATGGCCGCTTACGGTTTATGTGTTTGTTTCTATTGCTTTTCATTATTCACCGATGATTTCCGAGGTGATCCGTCCGGCCTATTATGCTGTAGACCGGGGTCAGCACGAGGCGGCCATGGTTTTTGGACTGTCTGCTTATAAGCGGATTCGGCGTATTATTGCTCCGCAGGCGCTGCCTATCGCGCTGCCTGGACTGGTGAATCAGCTCATTGATATGATCAAGGATACATCGCTCATGTTTCTCATCGGAGTCATTGACCTGATGGGAAAGGCCGGACTCATCATCAACAGTAATTACGGGCGGGGCAAGCTGGAAGTGTATGTGGCGGTAGCTGTCCTTTACTGGGCGTTTGTTATCGTTCTGGAATTCCTGATGCATTATCTGGAAAGACGGAATCTGCGTTCTTTGTCGAGGGAGGGGTAAGATGACTTTCAGTACAGAACTCATGTGGCAGGCTGTGGGCGCTATCATGGCAGCCGTGCCGAATACTCTCCTTATGGCAACGATATCTCTGGCAGCCGGTATTATTCTGGGAGCGGGTATTGCGGTTATCCGTATTGGGAATAACCGTCTTCTTACAATACCGCTCGCTGTGATTGTTTCTTTCCTCCGCGGTGTGCCTACGATTGTGCAGCTGTTTATTGTGTATAATTCTCTGCCATTTTTTCTGGCGCCCCTGTTCAGCGCGGTGACGGGTTCTCCGGTGAAGCCTTTTGACATCAGTCCTTACTGGGTTGTGTATACGACGTATATTCTGTACAATACAGCGTATCAGTCGGAAACTATACGGGGGGCTCTGCTGTCGGTGGACCGCGGGCAGTATGAGGCGGCTGTTTCTCTGGGGATATCACCGTTCCGCGCTTTCGTGCGGATTATTTTCCCGCAGGCGCTGCTGGTGGCGCTGCCTGCCTTTTTCAGTTATTATCTGAAGACGATCAAGGTGCTGTCTCTGGTATTTACGGTGAAGATCGTGGATATGTTTGCGGCAGCGGATATTTTTGCGGCCCTGTCAGGGCGGAGGACAGAGGCGTATGCAGCGGATGCAGTTGTATATTGGGGCATGTGCATTCTGCTGACGGTCGCGTTCTCCCAGTGGGAGAAGCATCTGCGCCGCCGGACCGGAGCCCAGTCAGCTTAGCATTGCGGAATCCCCCGGGACCCAGCTATGCGGGGTATTTAGTTTTTTGTCCAGCAGTGCTGCATGATGCATAAACCGCCGCCTCAAAAGCCGATACGGCTTTTGGGGCGGCGGTTTTATATGAATTGAATATCTTTTTTTTGGAAATTGTTCTGCGCCAGTTCTTTTATAGGGAACGGGAAAGACCCGCGGAATGAACGCTGTTTTTAAGAGGGGGAGAAAGATCTCTATTTATCTTTCCGCCGTATTCCTCCTTTTGGCAGAGACGGTCTGGAGGAAATGATATAGACTGTGGTGATTCAGCCGGTAGCGGCTGAGCTTATTTATGAATAGATAGATGCGGAGAAATAAAATTCCGGACCGGCTCACCAGCCAGAGGCCCAGCCGGCGGAACCCGGAGCTGATTCCAAAAATCCGCATGATTGTAAAAGCTGAGGGAAGGTTATAAAATTTTTTGACGGCCCGGAGGAATTCTTTCTGCAGCTGCCAGGCGGTCATTTTTACTGGACGGAAGGTTACGTTCATCATATCGAAATACTGCCATTTCTGAGTCAGCATTCTTTTGCTTTTCAGCAGCTGCTGATAAACGGGCGTCCCCGGGAATGGCGTCAGTACAGCCGGCTGCAGCTGGTAGGCATGGATCCGCCGGCAGAACCGGACGCCTCTGCGTATGTCTTCGGCGGTATCATCATCCAGTCCGAGAACCAGACTGGCAATCAGTCTGATTTTATGTTTTTCCAGCGCCTTGGCACATCTTTCAATATCGGACAGTTTTTGCCTTTTATGGATGGAATCCAATGATTTCTGATTTAATGATTCAATTCCTACCAGAACCCGGTTCAGATGTGCTTCGTGAAGAAGCTCCAGCATTTCTTCGTCGTTCCCCATATCCGTGCGCCCGAAGAAAAAGGTTTCTTTAAATGTAAGATGTTCACGTATCATACGGCGGAGCAGTTCCTTGGTCCGGGCGGGGTCAGCTGTAAAATTATCATCTTCAAAATTCATGTACTGGAATCCCAGCTGTTTGTCGTAACGCAGCTCTTCAATGACACTGTCAATGCTTCGCTGGCGGTAAGGATGAAACATGCGGGTAGTTGTGCAGAAGCTGCAGGCGAAGGGACATCCCCGCGTGGTCATGATATTTGCTGTGTCACAGGGGGTTTTTAAGATGGAATAGTCAGGGAACGGAACGGCGTCGAGATTTTCCACAGGAGGAGCATAGATGATCTTATCCCGTATTTTTCCCTCCACGGCATTAAGAATCACATTTTCTGCTTCTCCAATAATGACCTGGTCAGCATGAATTGAGGCTTCTTCAGGCATGGAGCTGGGGTGAATGCCTCCTATGATAATGCGGCGTCCGGGACGCCGGAGACAGTCGGCCAATTCATAGGCTCTGGGAGCAGATGAGGTCATCGCATAAATGCCGACAACATCCGCATCAGCACAGATTTGTCCGAAATTAATATCTTTTTCCAGTTCTTCATAGACTTCTGCCTCATGGCCTGCCTGTTTCAGTATGGTCCCGAGAATTAAAGGTCCTGTGATGACATTGGTATGCCCATAAAGTTTCCCGCCGATTCGGTATAACAAAGTGCGGCGGATTAAGGAGGCAGGAACAATAAAAACGATTTTCATTTTTGTTTTCCGTTCCTTTCTCAGATACCCATAGACGGGAGTTTTTAAATTATAGTGGACTTGTCGCCTCCTGAATAGATATGGACATCTGCTTCTTCTTAAGCTTAATATTAATTACAGCAGCTGTCAATCTGCACTGAAAATTATTATGCAGGAGAGATTATGGAATGAGGTATATCTATTTTATTAGGGAATTTATTTTTATTCATACTGAATTTTCTCCCCTCTTTTTGCCGGAATGATAGAAATCGTTCATGGTTTACCTGAATCAGGAGATGGATGAAAAAATATTTGAATGAAATCATAGATTTTACTGAAAAAGAATTGACATTTTTTCTGTTCGGGCGTAGAATTGCTTTTAATCAATCAAATGTGCAGATCGGGAAGAGTAGCGGCAGAAATGGAAGAGCAGAGAACCTGTTGAATGGTGCGAGACAGGATTCCGTTTTACTGTGAACGTCGCCCGGGAACTGCTGGCTGAAAGCGTAAGTGAGTAGGTACAGACGGCTGACATCCGTTATTTTGTCAGGCATTAAAGGGAAAAGAAAATTCCTGAGATGTCCGCAGAGGGGCCGGGATACCGGCAAAAAGAGTGGTACCGCAGAGCTTGAGCGCTTTGTCTCTTATCAGAGAGGCAATGCGCTCTTTTTGTTTTCCGGCACACTTTATAAAGGGGGCTGATTTTAATGAAGCGG
>DIDD01000010.1:18137-21068 GCA_002417965.1 Veillonellaceae bacterium UBA5809 | reverse complement strand
GGGATGCGTGGATTGAAATTATTACAGATTTTATGTGTCCATAAGGGTGAGAAACAAAACCTACACGGAGAGAATTGTTGTGGAAGAACGAGGGGAAGAAATTACACTGAATCCAACAAGAGTAGATCTGTATGATGTCAGCATAGAAAAAAGACCTATCACCTCTACAGGGCGTACCCCTGTGGTGAGGCCAGACAGGTCTTCTAACACCATTACTATACAAGAAATACTAAAAGGCGTGAAGGATTACTCGTCGCATCCTTCACGGGATGCGTGGATTGAAATAGCTGATGTTATCATGAAAAAAGTCCATTGCCGCGAAAGGGGTTTCACCTTGGGTGCGGCCAAATGGACTTTCTGTTGGCAGTATAAAAGAAATGCTGCGGGGTGTCAAGTTGTATTTATAGAGGGTGTATAGATTAAAATACTTGACAGTTTAAATTTTGGGTATATAATGACTTTAATACATAAATCAATGCATTTAACTTCATATTATATGCGATGATCAAGAACGGAAGATGTCAGCTGTTGACTGCAGAGAGCCGGTGGAGGGTGAAAATCGGTGCAGGCTGGTATTTTGGATCTCACTTGAGAGCACTTTTGCTGAAGTATAGTAGGCAGAAGCGTTGGTCCGCGTTAAGGAGAATCCTGTTAAGTATAATGTAGGGTGGTACCGCGTTTGATGACGCCCCTATTTGCTGTATATGCAGCAAATAGGGGCATTTTGTCATTTTTCAGGTTCTCTCTTATTTTCGACAGGGAAGTATAATATCAGGGTGGTACCGCGTGTAAAGCGCCTCTGTTTCCGGTGATGAGCCGGGTGCAGGGGCGCTTTGTGCTTTGTTTCAGTCAGGCCGGCCAGGCGGAAAGGAAGGAAAACTATGTATAAAATGAGGAAAGAAACTCAAAAATGTGATGCTGTTGTGGCAAGAGACAGTCAGGTTGTTGCACCGTGTCAGCATCTGTCGTATTACCCGTTTGCAGTGGCAAGAGGGGAAGGCGATATTCTTACAGATGAAGACGGCAATGAGTATATTGATTTTCTGACCAGTGCTTCTTCCTTGAATCTGGGCAGTTCCAATAAAATAGTGACGCATGCCATTCAGGAGCAGCTTTCACGGTATACACAGTATACAGCCGCTTATTCATACAATGAGCCCATGACGTCTTATGCGGAAAAGCTGACTTCTGTTTATCCCGGGGGAATTAAGGCCAAAGTGTGTTTTGGAAACTGCGGTTCTGACGGTAATGACGCGGCTGTCAAATTTGCCCGTGCGTTTACAGGGCGGAGCAAGATCATTACATTTATTAATGGTTATCATGGGAATACGTATGGTTCAGCTTCTATGACGGCGGTAACGACAAGAATGCGGAAGAAGATGGGGCCGTTCCTTCCGGATATTTATCATTTTCCCTTTTTTGGCGATGAGGTTTCTGATGATGTTTGCGGGCGGGAGTGTATGAAGGCTATGGAGGAGGCTTTTCATACATGGCTTCCTGCCGATGAGGTGGCTGCTGTTGTGATTGAACCGATTCAGGGAGATGCCGGAATTGTTCCGGCGCATCCGATTTTTTTGAAGAAGCTGTATGAACGGTGTAAGAAGGAAGGAATTCTTTTTATTGCTGAGGAGGTACAGCAGGGTTTTTTCAGGGCGGGCCACTGGTTTTCTATTGAGAATTACCCCGGGATCATCCCTGATGGAATCATCATGGGAAAGTCTATAGGAGGAGGTCTGACACTGGGGGCCTTTATGGGCCGGGCAGATATGATGGATACGCTTCCGGCACCGGCGCATTTATTCACGCTCGGAGGCAATGCCATTGCCTGTGCGGCCGGCGGAGCGGCGTTTGATATTTATCGTTCGGAAGAGTTTCAGATGCAGTATAGAAAAAACTGCACGCAGATGATAGAGGAAATGAAGATGCTGCAGGATAAACATCCTCATACGGCAGGCCGGTTCCACGGACGGGGACTGTCTTACGGTATGGATGTGGTCAGGAGTGATGATCAGGGGAACAGGGAGCCTGACGATAAAGGCGCTTTTAAAATTGTATTCCGGGCTTATGAAAAAGGATTGATTATTATCACTATAGGAGGGCATGTTCTCCGGATACAGCCGCCGCTCAATATCAGCAGCCGGCATATGAGGGAGGCATTCCAGATTTTGGATGATGCATTTACGGAGATGGAAGAAGGCCGTATTCCTGATGGGGTATTCGAGTACCAGCATGGCTGGTGATTTTTAGCAGGGGGTGGGTTCAATTGAAAAAAGCAGGCATGTTTGACGGGGCTTTTGGCAGGTATTTTCTTCCCGGAATTATTCTGCAGTCGGTACTTATCGGGGGCGGTTATGCGACAGGCCGTGAAATCGTGGAGTATGGCGCCAAATTCGGGGCTTATGGATGGATGGCCGGCGCGGCGGCCTTTTTGGGATTTGTCATTGTATGCATGCTGAGTTTTGAATTCATCCGCTTATATAAGCTGTATGACTTCAAGTCTTTTATGAAGGAAATGGCGGGGCCCCTGTATTATGTCTTCGATTTTATTTATATGATTTTTATGGTCATTATTATTGCCGTTATGGCTTCTGCAGCCGGTTCCGTGGTAGAGAAGATGACCGGTTTGAATTATTGGTATGGTGTCACAGGAATTACGGTTATTGTAGGAATTCTGAATTTTTACGGTTCCAGGGCTATTGAGTATTTCGATACGGCACGGACAGTGGTTCTGTGTGCTGGATATCTCATTTTTTCTGCCGTAGTGATTGCGGCTCATTCGGAAAATATAGGAGCGGTATTTGCTTCGGAAAATATTTCCTACCTTCCTGATACTACGGTCATGGCAGCTTTCTGGTCCGGTATTCTTTATATGGGATATAATCTGGTCGTTCTTCCCGCATCCTTTTTCACAATTAAGCGTCAGGACAGCCG
>DIDD01000010.1:0-18038 GCA_002417965.1 Veillonellaceae bacterium UBA5809 | reverse complement strand
CCGGTTCCGTGGTTTGTGATGATGGAAAACAGCGGCGCGCCTGTGTGGCTGTTTGCCGCGTTCGGATTTATTATGGCATGGACCCTGATTACAACGGCGACAGGGGTGATTCATGCTATGCTGGAACGGGTAAACCGCGGACTTCAGGATAGGGGAAGGGCTCCTCTCACAAGGTATAAAAAAGGAGGCCTGACTTTGTTTATCCTGATTCTTTCAGTGGCTTTGGCCCAGGTGGGGATTATTGATCTGATTGCTAAGGGATATCAGGCGCTGGCCTATGCATTTATTGCGGTGTTCCTGCTCCCTTTGCTGACGATAGGTGTTTATAAGATTCATATAAAGAGGAAGGAAGAGATGGCGGACCGGCAGTGCGCAGGATTGACAGAGTCCGGAGTGATTAATAAAACAGCTGATTGATGAGAAGTGGGAAATTGACATACTGTATCTCAAAGCGAAAGGGCACGGATCATAGTCTGTTTCCTTTCGCTTTTTTGTTTTTGACAGTATTATGGATATTTTTCTTTGATTATCATTCAATTTACTATCGCCATTTTATAATATTCCTATAGACTGGAGGTGTGGCATCAACCTGAAAAAGAAAGGGAAAAAAGTGGGCCTGCGGGAAAAAACGGAAGCGCAGAGGGGAATTTTATTGGAATCGAGTATTAACATGTAGCTTCAGACAGTCTTGGCGGACAGACGGTCCGTGATCTGATGGGGAAATTTAATTCTGATATGTATCAGAGACTTACGTAGAATCTGCAGGAAGCAGTGGCCTCAGGGCAGATACCGGATATAGCGGATGGGATGGGGATTTTTCTCATGAGGCAGACAATGCGGACCAGGTTTTCTCTTTTGATTTTATATCTGTTCTGTCAGAAATTTATACTGAATATATTTGTTCATACAGTCTATGGATCTGTGACGGTGAATAGCGGAGAGAGAATGATTCTCTTAGGACTGGCAGGGGGCGTGGGAAGTGCAGTGTTCCGTATGATTTCCGGGTTTATTGAAATGGGAAAAAAGGGTGTAACGGGACTGACTCCGGGGGAACGGGTCATTTTTAGAATTATGCACTTTTCCTGCATTTGTCAGTATGGGGGAATGTGATATTGGGTCTGCGCATTCAGAACGAAAAAAAGAGGAGATACAGAGGAGGGAGGCATAAAGCACTGCCCCGGATACATCTGACCGGATTTGAGGATTCTTATCCCAAAGGGTCATCCGGAAAATAAAAGGGGCGCTGGCCTGGACAGCGGTTAAGCATTCACCTCATTTTCTGCAGGATGCCCTGCTGCCTAATCTGGATATCCAGTTTTGCCAAAACGCATGTCATCTCATGAGGGGGTATGTTATGCATGATCAGGCGGAGACGGTGACGGCAGATGACATCTTCCTTTTGACCAGGAAGATATACCGGAGGGGTTAACGGAGTTACGGAGCGGACAAACTGCAGGATTATATTCGACGGATTCTGAAGATATATGGAATTTCAGATGATCCGAAGAGATTCTGATCAGGCATCGGTTTGATTTTTAGACGGATTTTTCTTATTTTTAGAAATTGGATTATAGATTTGTTTATATTACATCTCCTGATTTTATACAATAATAAAAACGAAACAGCTCCGGACATTTTGTGCGGAGCTGTTTTTGAAGTATTCATATCCAGGAGGAAAGATATGCTGACGATTGAAGCAAAACCGGTATCCTGCACGCATACCGCCATGGAAGATTTTTGGGCCAGAGAAGATATTATTCTGGTGGTTCCGGGGTCACTTCCCTGTATCAGAGGTGTTTATCTGCGGGCACGGGCAGAAGGAAAATTGAATCAGTTTGCATATGTCCACATGGAGGAAATGGATTATGTGATGGGCACAGCAGAAGACCGTATCCGTGATGCAGTGCGGGAGACAGTGAAGAAGGGAGAGAAATGGGGCGCCGTTATCATTTATTTGTCTTGTCTGGATATACTTACACGGCTGGATTTTTCTGATTTGGAAAAAAGTCTGACAAAAGAAACCGGATGCACTGTACGGTGCTTTTTTCGGGGACCTATGGCAGCGGCAGATGGAATCAGTCATTTGACTGCCGCGCAGATGACGGCGGCGATTCCACGGGCAGAGCCGGTGAAAAAGCAGGTCTGCCAGCTTCCGCCCCCTGTTTCAGACGGAAGCGGAATTTCTGACTGGAAACAGTCGCCTGATACACAGACATGGATGCTGACGCCTCCGGGATGCCGGAGCTGTATGAGAGACGGTGATATGTCGGAAGGACAGAAAAAGGTATATGCAGTACGTATGAAAGCGGCGGATTTTATTTACGGCATGGAGGAACGGTGCGCGGCTCAGATTCAGGAACGGGAAGAGGGAAAAGAGACACAAAGAGTGCTTATTCAGACAGCAGTGCCGGATTTTATCGGTTTGGATCATGAGGCGGTTATGAAACAGATCCATCAGAAAAACAAAGATGATATATTTTTTCCTTCTGATGGATTTCATGATGCAATGTCAGGTATCAGCCGTGCCGAGGAAATACAGGCGCAGACAGACGCGTCTTTCTTTTCTGAATCCGGAACGCGCGTCATCCGTGTCTTGGGATACAGTCCGCTGCTGTGCGGACATATAGAGGATTTCCATCCGTGTACAGAAAGAATAAAGGCTATGGGCTATGAAGTGTGTTATTCCGGACGGGATTCAAAGGAATCACAGAAAAGGCCTGCGCTTAACTGGGTTGTCTCATCAGCCGGACTCAAGGCTGCTTTGTGGATGAAAAATGAATTGGAGATTCCTTTTACAACATTTTTACCCATAGGGGAATTTTTGATGTCACAATGGGAACAGTGTATGAAAGCACTCCTGCCGTGCGGAGGGAATTCAGGCGATGCATGTAAAGAAGGAATGACAGAGATAGAAAGTCAGCGGACAGGAAGACGTCTTCTGCTGATGGGAGATCCTGTTCATACACGGAATATGGAGTTGTTCCTTCAAGGAAAAGGAAAATATTCTATAAGCCGTGCCGCTTATTCATGGTCAAAAGAATCTGAAGCGCTGTACCGGTCAGGAGAATCCGGAGGCGGCATGCATTATTTTAAAACCTTGGATGAATGGAGAGCACTGGCAGAAAATGCGGATGTTGTTGCTGCAGATCCGGTTTTCCATATGAATATACCAGGGATCTTGTGGATATCCTTTTACTGGGGGTACGCAGGCGGGCAATACTCGTGTTGTCCAGGAAGAGGGATTATGGGCCGTCTTCTGTATAGGGATTTGGAGTCATTGTGACGGGCTATGATGCAGGAAAGCTCAGATTATTGAACGGGTTTATACAGAGAGAAAATGTATATTTTCCAAATCGGTAATTTAAAAGCCTGAATATCAGTTTTTTGCATTAGACAAAGAGAGCGCGTCAGTGCTTTAATGAAAGAATCAGAAATAATTTCAATGAAATCATTGACCGGAAGATTTGAGGTGGCGCATATTGGATATTTATGAAAAGTTTCAGCTTCTGGGCGTAGAGAATGCACCCGGACAGGAATTACGGCAGGGGGAAGATGGGGAGGTTTTGTGTGATCTGGATCTTTCCGGAGATCCTGTGGATTTTTCACATGGAGATGTGAATGCATTTCCTCCGGTTCCGGGGAGTTTCAGCGCTTTTAAAAAAGGAGTCCTGGAGGGGGCTGCGCAGGCATATACTGAATACCGCGGCCGTAAGCAGATCCGGGATGATGCAGCGGAAAAGCTGTCTGCTTTTATGGGGGTGACTGTTGATCCGGACAGAGAGATTATTCTTGCACCGGGGACACAGGGGGCTCTGTTTATGGCTGCGGGATCTGTCATTATGCCCGGGGACCGGGTGTGCTTTGTGCAGCCGGACTATTTTGCCTATCGGAAGCTGGTTGTTTTTTTCGGCGGGGTCTGTGTTCCCGTAAATCTTAATTATATGCAGTATGCGGACAGGGCCGGAATTGATTTAAAGGCACTTGAATCTGTTTTTCAGAGCGGGGTCAAAGTGTTCATGTTTTCAAATCCGAATAATCCTACCGGAGTGATTTATTCACATGAGGAAATAAGAAGTATAGCAGATATGGCTGCCCGGTATCAGGTTACGCTGATTGTGGATGAGTTATATTCACGGCAGATTTTTGACGGACGTCCTTATTTTCATCTGTGTGCGGAAGATACGGTCCCTGATTCGATGGTCACGATTATAGGGCCGTCAAAGACGGAATCCCTCAGCGGATACAGACTGGGAACCGCGTTTGGAACAGCCGGACTGATTGACCGGATGGAAGAAGTGCAGGCAATTATGGATCTCCGGTGCGGCGGTTATAACCAGGCGGTATTTTCTGTCTGGTTTGATGAGCCGGAAGAATGGATGAAGGAGAGAGTGAAGCAGCATCAGGCGATCCGTGACCGAATGGCAGACGTTTTCGGGGCAGAGGAAGGAATTTCTTTCCGTCTGACAGAAGGGGGCAGTTATTTTTTTGTGGAACTTCCGGAATTGACGGTTTCTTTAAAGGATTTTGTGAAGACTGCACGGAAAGCGGCGGGAATCACTGTCACCCCGGGGACGGAGTTCGGTCCCCAATTTACCCATCATTTCAGGATTAATTTTTCTCAGGATCCGAAAAAGGCGGAGTCTGCGGCGGAGAGACTGGTCAGACTGGTCCGCTTTTTCAAAAAAAGATGAATAAAAATCGGGAAAGGAGGTATACTGCATGGGATACAGAGTTCTTGTCATGGAAAAAATGGATTCTTCAGGACCTGCATTCCTTCAGTCCCGGGGATGTGATGTCCGTTTTAGTGAAAGTATGTCAGAAGAGCAATATAAGGAAGAAATAGCAGCATGGAACCCGGAAGGACTGTTTGTCCGCTCATTTCCCATTACGGCAGACATGATGCAGGCTGCCCCTGAACTGCGTGTGATCTCCGTTCATGGAACAGGATATGACAACATTGATATGGAATATGCCGCAAGTCATCATATTCAGGTTATCCGGCTGCCGGAGGGGAATTATATTTCGGTGGCTGAGCATGCGCTGTTTCTGATGCTGGCCTGTGCGAAACGGTATGGACTGACGCGGGATCCATTCCGAAGGGGAGATTATGAGGTGAGATACCGGACTGCACCGGGAACCGAATTGCTCCGGAAAACACTCGGAGTCATTGGATGGGGTCATACCGGCCGTGAACTGGGACGGATGGCGGGGGAAGGTCTCCGTATGAAGGTGACGGCATGGACCGAAGGCCGTCCGATGGACGGAGGAGGATTTGCGGCAGAAGCGGAAAGCCGGGACCAGCTTCTGCGGCAGTCTGACTTTGTGGCGCTGTGTATCCCCTCGACACCGGAGACGAGGCATGGATTTGGAATGCATGAATTCTCAATTATGAAGGAAAGTGCCTGTCTGATTAATACATCGCGGGGCAGTCTGGTTTGTGAAGATGATCTGGTCCGGGCTCTGCGGGAAGGCATGATTGCAGGGGCAGGGCTTGATGTTTTTGATCAGGAACCGCCGGGAACTGATTCACCGCTGCTGCATATGGATCAGGTCATTGCCACACCTCATTTTGCCGCCGTTACAGAGGATGCCATGCACCGGATGAGTCTGGAGGGAGCACAGGAGCTCTGGAAAACGTTGAATGGAGAAGTGCCGCGCTGGCCGGCAGTATAGAAAAAACCAGGGGAGAAACAGAATTCTGTTTCTCCCCTGGTTTTTCTATATCTTTATTTTTTGATCATTTTTTCATCCCGGGGGAAAGCTGATGTCATATCATGATGGCCGGTCAGTCTTTTGATAGGCTGGCCGTCAATCAGAAAACGTACTTTTTTAACATCAGGAAATCCGGTCAGGGTATTGGCAGTCATTGCAATCAGAAGATCTTCTGAAGTGCTCCCGCCCTGGATATTTTTTAATTCCTTGGAGAAGTCCACATCGGCAGTTCCGTCATGTACGGTTACAGAATGTACAGTGAGTCCTTTCGGAAGGACAGGATATTTCTGTTTCTGATCCAGGGCAATCATCTGAGTTACTGCTTCCTTCATCTGATTTTCAGGAAGGGCGGTAACTGTAACAGAACGGGGAATCACGTGAAGTGCCTGATCATCCGGCTCATAAACTGTCACTGCTGTTTCTCTGGGAACTGATACGGACTGGGCTGCTGACCGTGCCTGGTCCGGTTTCTCACTGCATCCTGCGATGGAGAAAACGAGAGCCGCTGACAGCATCCATAAACCGATTTTTTTCATATGTGAATCCTCCTTAATTATCTACTTTGCTGAAGTATGCAACAAAACCGTCAAACAGACTCTTTGCAATTTTTTCGGGAACACCCGGCGTGGTCAGCATAGCAACCCGGTCGGGATTGCTGATATATCCCAGTTCCTGCAGGGTAGAGGGCATGTTGGTATGGACATTGACATAAAGATCATTGGCGCGCACACCGCGGTCCGGTATGTCGATTTCATTTAGTACGGCATCATGAAGTGACTGCGCCAGCAGCTGATCTTTATCTGTTTTCGCATAGTAATAACCGGTCGTTCCGTCTACACTGGGATTGCTGAAGGCATCGATGTGAATGGACAGGAATGCATCGGCATGATTATTATTTCCTACATCAGAACGGGCCTGAAGTTCTTCATTATCACCGTCATACGGCTTATATACATCACGGTCAGTGGTACGTGTCATGAAAACAGTGGCGCCTGCCTCCGTCAGCATATCCCTCAGGGGAAGGGCAATAGACAGGGTAATGTTTTTTTCATAAACCGGCTGACCGTTCAGTTGCCCGATGGCGCCGGTATCAGTGCCTCCATGCCCCGGATCAATACAGATGATTTTTCCTTTCAGCACGCGCGCGTCAGAAGGAGAGATTTCGTAATTTTGCGGAGATGCAGAATTATAGGAGGGGGCAATGCGCGGAATATCAACGACCAGCCGCTGCGGTTTATGTGCTTTTATATTGGCCGGGAGAGAAAATACCTTGATATCCTTCATGGTATGAGACTCAGTAAGGGCCACATCAAGATATAAATCTTTTCCCTGCTGGGAAGTCGTTACCAGTGACATAATGGAAGGATCCATCTGATAATCCTTCGGCTGGCCGGGCATGGCAGTATTCCGTAGAATAACTTCAAAATTCTTGCCGCTTTTATCTAAGGCTGCTTCTGCCTGTACTTTGTCTGTTAAATCCATGACGATGCGGACAAACGGGGGATTTCCGTCATTGCGGGTGGTCCAGCGGAAATCAGTAACGGCAGCCGCCTGGGCATGGGAAGGGATCATGAGAAAAGCCATGGCGCAGAATAACAAAAACAGAAAAAATCTTTTCATTGTATACCTCCTAAAAAGCAGAAGAATTTCAGATATAAACAGGAGAGGCGCCGGCAGAATTCATGAATTCGATATAACGGCCGGCTTGCGGAATGCAGTAAGAAAGAAACTTGTTATGGCAGCAGTGACGGGTATAGTGCAGATCAGACCGATGCTTCCTGCCAAAGCGCGGACAACCTCACTGGCAATAAGCCCCATATTTCCAATTTGAGTCAACGTCAGACCGGATTGGGAGGCAAACAGCAGAATTAAAGGCAGAAAACCTCCCAGATAAGCCAGAATTAATGTATAAGAATCTGTGCCTAAAATATCTTTTCCCACGTGCAGGCCTGAAGCAAACAAATGTGAAAAAGACAGCCCCGGTTTTGTCTGATGTATTTCATACTGTGCGGAAGCAATGGAGATAGCTACGTCCATGACGGCGCCCAAGGCCCCCAATATAAGACCGGCAAACAGAATATCCTGAAAGTTCAGATTTGGCAGATACGTTGCGTGAAGCATCATGGTCTCGTCCGTATAAAGACCGGAGAGGTGCATGAGTACAATGGATATTTTACCCAGCAGTCCGGCTATGGCAACGCCGCCGAAAGCGCCCAATACAGCACCCCATGTTTTAGGATTCCAGCCGCTGACAGTGATAAGGGTAATGACGGCAATGGATATACTGACAGCAAAAGTGGCGGGAATAATAGCAATCCGGTTTTCTATAACAGCAGGAATCATCCATTTCAAAATAATCAGCAGGGCAAAAGCAATCACAAGAATGCATTTCAGTCCTGTCATGCGTCCCACAGCCAGGAGGGCTAATATAAACAGCCCGATCAGCGCATATACATAATTAATACGCTGGTAATCAGCCACATCATACTGGGTATGTCCTGCAATCTGGGACTTAATCATGATGACACGGTCTCCGGGACTGGGATGAATGGAGGCTACACCTGGAATGGTGGACTGACGGATCAGACTGAGTACTTCTGTGCCCTCTTCGGCGCCGGATGTCAGTTTTACTGTAGCAATATCACCTTGGGCGCCGGCCTGTACATGAAGCCTGCCGGCAAATTCTGCCAGGGGTTTGACATCTAATACGGTGCCGTTAATATACTCGACCGGAGGAGCTGCAGTCGAAACTGTGTCGGCTGCATGGACAGATTCCGCTCCCCATAAGAGGAGAAAAAGCGCTCCTATAGAAATCATGATTATACGTGCCGATGATAAAATTTTCATGAGCGCCATCTCTCTTTCAGAACAATGATATCGCAAATGCAATTCATTTGCGGTTCTGATGAGAATTATACATCACTAAAATAGGGATGGCAACAGCAAAATATATAATTTTATATATATTTTCTCATATTTACCCTACTGAAAGACACAGGACTTGTGAATTAATTCTGGGGTAAAGACAGCTATATATCGAAAAATAGAATCTATAGCACTAAAGATGCAAAAGAAAAAACATGGAACAGATTTCTTTTCTGTATGTCATTGTATACCAGAGATGTAAGGAAGTACAGAAAAATGATTCAAAAGAAACACGAAATAGATGACAAAATCAGAGGCTTTATGGACTCCTTCTAAATTATTGTCATCTATATTGTAAACTAATACAAATATATAAGTTGACTAAATAAGGAAATGTATTTATAATGAAAAGAACATTTCAAACCGGCGGAGGGAAAAGGTCATGAATATTTTCGGAATTGGACTGGACGCCTGCGGACGCTGTATTCATTATCATCAGGAGAATGATACTGCGGCGCTTCTCTGTGCTCGGTGCAGACGTTATTACGCCTGCTACCAGTGCCATAATGCACTGGAAGATCATCTTTTTGTTCCGACTGACGGGACGGAACCCTATCCGGTGCTGTGCGGACAGTGCGGGCATCTTCTTTCGTATGAGCAATATGAATCCGGAGCCTGTCCCTTCTGCGGGCATTCTTTTAATCCCCGGTGCGCACTCCACCACTGTATTTATTTCCGCCGGCTGCCCCGCGGCACAGGATGAAGAAATGACGGTTTTAATAAATAAATATATTAGAGGAGTGGTTTCTATGAAAAATCAGATTCATCAAAATATACTGTGTGCTCTTTTTGTGGCGCTTACCGCGGTGTGTTCGCAGATTATTATTCCTATTCAGCCGGTTCCTATTACGCTGGGGACACTGCCGGCCTTTCTTTCGGGAGTGATCCTCGGGAAAAAATACGGAGCACTCAGCATGGTGGTATACATTTTGCTTGGAGCGGTAGGGGTGCCTGTTTTTTCCATGGGCCGGGCCGGATTTTCAGTCCTGGTCAGTCCCAGCGGAGGATTTATTGTGAGTTGGATTGCCGTATCAGCTCTGATCGGGTGGATCTGTGAAAAGTACGGGAAAAAATTCTGGACAGTTGCCGGGGCTATGGCGGCCGGCAATCTGTTGTGTTATGCGGTCGGTGTTTCATGGGTGATTGCATTGACAGGCATGGGGGTGTGGGCTGCGCTTGGGGCCTGTATGTTTCCTTTCCTTCCGGGGGATACAGCTAAAATTCTGCTGGGGGCATTCCTGGTACACCGCTATGGGAAGCAGATACGCATATAGGAAGATGAAAATGGGGTGTCCGTCTTTGGGAAAAAGGCAGATGTTCCCATTTTATTGTATGATGTGTGCGCTGTGACGGATAAATTGTCCAGTGCGAAGTTCCTGAAAAGCAGAGCGGATTTCATCACTGGTGTTCATTACAATGGGCCCGCCCCAGGCAATGGGCTCATTCAGCGGCGGGGCAGAGGCGTATAGAATACGAGTCTGGTGCCCGGAAGGCGCCTGCAGTTGTATTTGGCTCCCGGATCCGAAAAGGACTGCGGATTTTTCGGGAATGACATGATCCGCGGTGAGGCAGTTCCCGGTCAGTGTAAATAGGAAAACAGTGTCTGTCTCCCGGGTGCTGAGGGAAAGACGGCGACCGGGATTCAAAGTTATGTCATAAAGGGAAGCACGGATATGGGGAGGGATCATGCCATGAATACCGCGGAAGAATCCGGACAGTACTTTTACAGGACCGGACGCGGTCTGTGCGGTCACTATCTGTTTCTGGGTGATGGAAAGATAGGAAGGATCTGTCATTTTTTCGCTGGAGGGAAGATTCAGCCATAGCTGAATCCCCAGCATGCGGGGACTCTCAAGGGGCATTTCCTGATGAAGGATTCCGCTTCCCGCAGTCATCCACTGACACTCTCCGCCGCGGATAGTACCCCGGTTTCCCAGACTGTCTTCATGAGTTATGGCCCCTTCCAGTAAATAAGTGATGGTTTCAATCCCGCGGTGAGGGTGCATAGGGAAACCGGCCAGATAATCAGAGGGATCTTCGGAGTCAAAAGAATCAAGCATGAGAAACGGATCAAAATCATATACGTTATCAGGGCCCAATACACGGCGGAGACGGACACCGGCACCGTCAACAGCAGGCTGTCCCGTGATTATCTGCGTGATGTTTCGTAAGGTCATAAGAGAAATTCCTTTCGGGAAAAAGTTAACTTATATCGTTTTTTTTACTGTATCATAATTTAAAAAATGATGTATAGAGATTTATTGGTAAGAGGATATCCGCCCAAAACGGATGCATTTTATGGCAGAAAATACTGAAAAATAAAAAAATATTTGTTTCTTTTTATTCTGCGTGATATCATAGTAAAGAAAAACAAGAGACGAAGAGGGCCCGAAGAAGCAACGGGGCTCTCTTTTTTTATCAGGAAATTTAGGGTAAGAGATATGAAAGAGAGAGTGCGGCATGGATTGGAAAACATATGAATGAAACCGATTTTAAGAAACAGTTGGCGGTACT
Organism: Veillonellaceae bacterium UBA5809; assembly: GCA_002417965.1. Lineage (GTDB taxonomy): Bacteria > Bacillota > Negativicutes > Veillonellales > Dialisteraceae > UBA5809. The sequence continues at coordinate 6,887 of DIDD01000010.1, read as the reverse complement.
GACTGCAGGTATGTTCTGTATGTCGGCCAGTTATAATATGATGGCGCCTTTTTTGCCGGTATATCTTACACAGCTTGGAATTTCTCCGGCAGATCTTCCTTTATGGACAGGGATTATTTTTTCAGTTACTTTTTTTGTAGGAGCTGTAATGGCTCCTGTATGGGGACGCTTTTCTGATTTATTCGGCAGAAAAACGATGTGTCTCCGATCCATGGCCTGTGTGTCAATTTATTATCTGCTGGCGGCAGCAGTCAATGATCCGTATCAACTGCTGGCGGCCCGGGTTATCAATGGATTTGCCAATGGATATATGCCGGCGGCTATGGCGCTGCTCACCTCGGCAGCACCGGATAAAAGGATGGGAGAAGCTCTTGGCTTTTTTTTAACAGGACAGATGCTCGGCCATATCTGCGGCCCCGTTTTCGGCGGTATAGTTTCACATTTTTGGGGAATCCGCGCGTCTATGATTATGGGAGCTGTTATTTTGCTGGCTATGACAGTACTTATTTTTATTTTTGTAAAATCGTATGCACCTGTTCAGAAAACAGTCCGGAGGATAGAAGATGCGCCGGTGTGTTTTAGCCGGGTATGGCGCAAACCGGTCCTGCTGGAAATGCTTTTTTGTACGTTCTCTTTTCAATGTGTCATTTTAATGATGCAGTCAGGTATGGCGGTTCATTTGGCAGATTTGTCAGGGGAGCGGGAGGCTGTGGAATTAAAAACAGGAATTATTTTAGGACTGGGCGGGCCGCCGGCGCGCTGAGTTCTGCTTTTTGGGGGCGCAGAGGTCATATGCATGGATATTTCTGTACAATGGCCATAACACTTTTCTTCAGCGGAACTGCCATGTTTTTCCAGGGGTTGACTAATTCTGTATGGATATTCGGATTTTTGCAGTTTGTGGAAGGATTATTCCTGATGGGGACGATGCCTTCTTTAAATGCGGTGATTGCGGAGCATTGTGCGCCGGAATTCCGTGGGCGCATGTTTGGTATGAATGCCATGATGCAGCAGTCGGGGAATATGACAGGCCCTCTGGTTACGGCAATGCTTTTATCATGGGCCGGCAGTGCATGGATTTTTATGACGGGAGGATTGATTTTGATGGTTCTATCTTTGCATACAGTTATAAATCATGAGGGGAAGTTTTTTCATATTTCATATCATCACTTGTAAATAAAGGGAATATACACTCATTTACATCTCATTATGAAGAATAGGATATTTTCATGAAAAACATTGAATTGCAAAATGATTGACATTTAAACTGTATCCTATACAATGAATATATCAAAGCGATATCGGAAGATACATTGACCGAGCAAAATAAAGGAAGCACAGAGGCTTGTCTTATGAGACAGGCTTTTTTTTTACAAAGGGGGGGTTGTATTGGATAAGTGTATGATCAGCAGTCAGTTCAGAGGCCTGTCCGGAATCAGCAGCATTGCGGAGGCAAATGCTCATGCGGACAGAGCGGCGCAGGAAAAGGGGGAGAACCATATACTCCGGGGAACCAGCGGATGCATTTTCGATGATGAAGGGCGTTTTGTCATGATGAAAACGGTGCAGAGAGCATACCGGCAGCTTGTTCCGGAACAGATTGCTCCGTATGTTTCTGAATTGGATTCTTATCTCGAGGACTGCATGAGTCAATGTTTCGGAGAATCCAGACCGGATGGATATATCAGGGCCTGTACTGTACCGGGAAGCACAGGGGCTCTTCATCATGCTGTCTGCGGATACACGGAGCCGGGAGATATAGTTCTTACTACAGACTGGCATTGGGGGAGTTATGAAAATCTTTGTATTCATAACGGGAGAAGGATGGAACAGTTTCATTTGCTCAATGACAGAGGAACATTTGATTTGGAAGATTTTGCAAGAAAAGTGGGTCAAATTCTGAAATACCAGGACAGTCTTCTTATTTTATTGAATTCCCCGGCCAATAATCCGACGGGGTATAATTTGTCGGCAAAAGAATGGACCGGTGTGGTGCATGTGCTGAAGAAGACTGCATTGTCGGGAAAGTCAGTCATCCTTCTTTGTGATGTAGCTTATCTCGATTTCAGCGGCGAAGCGGATGAATGCCGGCAATTTTTCAGATGTTTTTCTGATCTGCCTCCCAATCTGCTTGTTTTGGCAGCTTATACAATGAGTAAGGGATTTACCCTATATGGGCAGAGAGCGGGCGCATTGATCTGTATTGCATCAACACGGAGGGAAGCGGATGAATTTGTAAGGGTCTGCCAGTGTATGAGCAAATGCACATGGGGCAGCTGCAACCGTGCTCCAATGCATGTCATGCGGGCATTATGCGGGTCCCCTTCATTGTTGAAGGATTTAAACAGGGAAAGAACAGAAAATAGAAATATGATCAGCCGGCGTGCCGATATTTTTACGCGGGAGGCCAAAGTGTCTGGCTTGGACATGATTCCGTATATATGCGGCTTCTTTATCACAGTTCCTACACTGCATGCCAAGCAAATATGCAGTATTTTGGAAACATATAATATTTTTCTGGTACCTTTGCCGCAGGGCATAAGAATTGCAGTCTGTTCGATTCCTTTAAGACAAATGCCGGGATTGGCTGGATCGGTAAAGGCAGCGGCCAATGAGGCAAGTACGTTAAATTTCCAGGGCGCTTAATGTGAAATAAGCATCAAGTTCTGTATTCCGATATGGCAAGGGCTGTTTTTAAGATAAAAGGTTAACCGGGTTAAGAGTTGAAATAAAAGGGGGCGGGGGTTATGAAAACAGCAGGCATCAGTAAAATGATCTTGATCTTTTTCTGTGCTGTGCTTATGGCAGCGTGATTCACAGGATGCGGCGGCGAAAAAGTTTCAGAGGGGAATTCTTCTGCCAGCGGCATGAAAGTGATCGTAGGAACTACAGGGCAGGGTGCCAATTGGGCACAGACGGCTGAAAAGAACGGTACGCAGGGGCTGGAAGGTTTTGCTATTGATTTATGGAATGAAATTGGGAAGCGGAACGGATGGACCATTGAATTCAGACAAGGGGAATTTGCAGGCCTGTGGGGGATGCTGGATAATGATCAGATTGATTCTATAGCGGGAAATATATCAGAAACACCGCCCCGTATGGAAAAATATATATTCTCAGAGCCTTTTTATGTAGATAATTCGGTTTTTATCTATAAGCCGGTTTTGGGAACTGCTGAAGACATTCAGTTTTTTAAGAATAAAAAAGTCAGTGTAGGGGCGCCGACCAGCTCGAAGCTGGTTATGGATGAGCTGGATGAAAAATACGGACTTCAGATACAGGCCATTAACCTTGATACGCAGGCAGATGTGGTGCCGAATGTGTTAAGCGGAATATCGGAAGCAGGCCTTTTGGACAAAAGTGTAGCGAATATTGCCATTTTTTCTCTGAAAGCAGATTTGAAAATTTTTGATCCTCATTACCGTGTTATGGGAAGTGCCTGTCCCTTCAAAAAAACGGAACGGGGAAAGAAATTGGAAGAAGGCGTCAACAAGGCTATTGCATCTATGAAAAAAGACGGTACTCTGAAATCTCTGTCAGAAAAGTGGCTTCATGATGATCTTTCCGGAATGGACGCCGGGTTTTGGAATCATTGGGTGCAAAGTAAATAAATGATGAGAACCGGTGCTCAATAACCAGAATGAAAGGCATCATATTATACGGCTTTGCGGAAGGAGTCTTTATGGAAGAATGTCAGGACAGGAGGCCGGTTGTATTTATCAGCGGCGCTGGTGTAAAAAAAGAAATCCCGGATGAATTGGAGAAATTCTGTCATGTTGTGCAGTGGACCGGAAAAGAGCCGATTTCTTCTCAAGATATGAAAAATGGAATTCGGAATGCCGATATATTGGTATTAGCGTTTCATTCCCGTCTGGACAGGGAGGAGGTTCAGGAAGCCGCCCGGCTGAAGCTGGTGATTCAAAATTTCGCAGGATATGAAAGAGTCGATGTACAGGCCTGCACTGAATTTGGCATTCCATTTTGCAACGCAGCTTCTCCCTCCGGCAGTACTGTGGCGGAAATGGCATTGACACTCATTTTGGCTTCGAGACGGCAGCTCCTGTCTTATGTGGATGCCATGCGGGCTGGGCAATGGGTTCATTCTCCAAACAATACGTGGGATGAAGGCCATAATCTGGCAGGATATACGGCAGGTATTTTGGGAATGGGGCATATCGGAAGCGTGCTGGCTTCATTTCTGCAGTGCCTGGGCATGCATGTCATTTATCATAATCGGCATCCGCTGCCTGCGGGAAGAGAGCAGGGGTGCCGGTGGGTTTCAAGTAAAAGACTATATCAGGAATCGGATGTGCTCATCAATGTGCTTCCTGCGTCGTCCTCAACAAAAGGCATAATCGACATCGGGGTTTTTAGGCAAATGAAGAAAAATGCTTTATTTGTTAATGTAGGCAGGGGAGACACCGTTGTTACAGAAGATCTGGTCACAGCGCTGCGGGAGGGCCATATTGCACAGGCGGCATTGGATGTGTGTGATCCTGAACCGCTTCCGGCAGTACATCCGCTGCGCAGTATGAAACAGGTGCTGCTCACGCCCCATATAGCCAGCAGTACGGAAGAAACCCGGGCTGCAAAGGAAATACAGCTGATTCAAAATGTGAAAAATGTGCTGACCGGAGAAAAATTGATTGATTGTGTTAATCAGGAAGCAATTCAAGAGTTTCATTTTAAGAAGTTAAAGAAAATCTGAATTTTAAAATTATATAGACAGACATGAAGTACTCCTCAAGGATATAGCCGGCTGGACGGAATTGCCGGCTATATCCTTGAGGACACTTTTTGCTTGAGTAGAAGCAGAAATGCAGAGCCGGCAAGAATAAGAACTCCTCCGATTTCGGAATACAGAGTCAGTGTTTCATCCCACAATATCCAGCCGAACCATACGTGAAAAAGGACGCCCGTGTACATTGTGAAGGAGACAACCAGCGAGTGTGTATGCTGGTAAGCCCATGTCAGCAGCATCTGCGCAGCCAGTGCGGAAAAACTCATTCCCCCTATCCACAGCCATTCGATTCCTGAAGGCAGTACAAAGTCAGAGGCGGTCAGAATTCCGCCGAGGAGCATGCTGCAGAGCTGAAAGTAAAAAATAATTTCAATATCCGAGTGACCGCCTTTTTCGCCTAACAGGCCGATGGTGATATAGGCTGCGGCGGAGCATACGGCTCCGGCCAGCCCATACAGGGCGTATACATTAAAAGCGCTGTAATTCCAGATCTGCAGAACAAGAAAAGTACCTGCTGTAATCATGATGAGACCGGGAAGAACATGAGAAGGCCACTGCTCTTTTAAAAATAAGGGGGAAAGAATGCACATAAAAAAGGCAGAGAGCTGTGTGAGGATAGATGCATCTCCCAGAGTCAGTCCTTGGATGGATAGAAATACAAATATAATTCCTGATCCTCCAAAGAGTCCTCTGAGCAGAAGCAGAAGCCGGTTTTTTCCGGAAAATACCGGAGTCCGTGAGAAATGAGCCAGTACAGGGAGAAAAGCCAGTCCTATGAGTCCTCTGAAAAAAGTAAGTTCTCCTGTTCCTATATGTCCCAGTGATTTTACAAAGGCATCCATGATGGTGAAGCAGAGGGCGGCGCCGATGGATGCAGCAATTCCTGTTTTTAAATTCATATTTATATCCTTTATGCTGGTGAAACAGTTATTCGGCTAATTATAATAATACTGATTGAGCATGGCAAAGAAGGTGAAAATAGTTTCAATCAATATTATATAATGTTATTCGTTTATTTCCTATTTTCCTTTGAGATCAGGAACGTACAAACAGATTTCGAAGACTTCAGAATGCAGTCATCAAGGTATAAAATCTGTTATACTTAAATCAGTTTAAAATGAATTTTATTTTTATGAGGAGGGAAAAATATGGAACCGGCAGTTTTGTATGAGGTTATGGGGAAGACGGCGTGGATTACGATGAATCAGCCGAAGCATCTTAATACATTTACGGAAGAATTGATTGCAGGGCTGATTGACAGTTTTGAGCAGGCGGAAAAAGACAGCCAAGTGCGCTGTGCCGTATTAACCGGAGCAGGACGCGCATTTTCCGCAGGCGGTAATCTGGACTTTTTAAAAGCATTAAAAACATTTGATGAAAGACGTGTCTTTATTGGAAAAGTGGGACAGGTCGTCCGGCTGATCCATGATCTTCCCAAGCCGGTGATTGCCATGGTCAACGGCGTGGCGGCAGGAGCCGGATTCAATTTGGCAGTTGCCTGTGATATGGCTTATGCAGCGGAAGAGGCCAGTTTTATCCAGAGTTTTGTAAAGGTCGGACTGGCGCCGGACTGCGGGGGATTTTATTATCTGGCACAGCAGGTGGGTTTGATGAAAGCTAAAGAGCTCATGATGACAGCACGCCCTGTACCAGCCCGGGAAGCGTTGGAGCTGCAGCTGGTCAATGGCGTATTTTCTGCAGAGCAGCTGCGGGAACGGGTCGCAGAACGGGCAGAAGAAATTTCTCATGCAGCACCTCTTGCGCTGGAGATGATAAAAAAAATGATGAATCACCGGGCAGATACACTGGATGAGAGTCTGGAAGCAGAAGCCATGGTAACTCCGTTTTTGATGGATACAGATGACTTTAAAGAGGGAGTGAAGGCTTTTTATGAAAAATGCAGCCCCCGTTTTACAGGAAGATAAAAAAGTGTTGGTTTGTCAAAGATATGTTACAGAGTGCTGGAAAAAGAAGACAGAAATTCCTTTGGGGATTTCCAATGAAGAGGTCTCATGGGAAAAGCGTTGTAGACACGGTTCCAAACCTTTAATTGATGTTGAAAATCTTTATATGAATAAAACTGGTGTCTTGCATAGAAATACTCATTATCTTTCCGATGGGACCGTTCCACTTTTCCGTTATGCCT
>DIDD01000118.1 GCA_002417965.1 Veillonellaceae bacterium UBA5809 | reverse complement strand
TTAATCATCACCATCTACGGCACGGTCATGCTGTCGTTTTTTATGGATGCCCTGTCGTTCCTGTCCACGCTGTCCGTCATTAAAGATCCCGTCCTGTCCGCCATCAGCGGGGGCGTCCTTATGGGACTGGGATGCGGTATTCTGTACCGCTATAACGGCAATGGAGGCGGCATGGATGTAGTAGCCGCCATTATGAAAAAATACTACAACCTGGAAATGGGCAATGTCCTGTTTGCCATGAACTGCATGATTGTAGCCGCAGGCGCTGTTATTTTCACGCTGGAGCTGGCCGTATGCACCCTCATCGGCATGTACATCGCCACCAATGTGATCAACCGGGTAGTCATCGGCTGGGATCAGCGGAAAGCTGCTTTTATCGTATCCGAGAAACCCATGGAAATCAGCGATTCCATTATCCGCCACATCGGCCACGGCGCTACCCTTCTTTACGGACAGGGCGCCTTTACGGGAAAAGAAAAAGAAATTCTTTTTACAATCATCAATCTGACACAGATCGCCCGGATGAAACAGCTCATCCGCACCATCGATCCCAATGCCTTTCTGTTTATTATGAATACCACCGACGTCATCGGCCGCGGATTTACCCTTCCCACACTGGCCGGCGCCTCTCTGCCTGTGACCCGCCGCTATATCAAGGGCATGGACGGAAAAATCATGCCCACCGGAGAGTGGGAAACCCAAATGAAAGCAGAAAAATTCCACGGTCCCACGGACTTGCCCCCTTCTGATTCCGAAGATCCGCAGGACCCATCCAACGGGAGGAATCCATCATGAAACTACGTCTGTTTCTGTTATCTCTGGCAGCCCTGTCTGCCGGAACCTTTTTCACCGCCTCTGCAGCAGCGGATATCCCTCCGGACTGGCAGTTCAGTTCGGACTCCCATATGACCGTCTACCAATTTCCTTCATCAGCCTCCTCTTCCGCCAGTTTCTTTTACAACGACGGAGAAGGCCGGATGACCATCTTTGAAATGAAACGGCAAAACACACTGATGACCGTTACAGTACGCCAATTTGGGGCTATTATATGGGAAAAAGAATTTACTTCTGAAAGCAGCCGTTTTACCGTGTCCCGCCATTCAGAAAACGGGAGAACCTGGTTTACCCTGACAGTGGGAAACCAGCAGTTTGATTTAGAACCGGATGCCCGGGGACTGTGGCATGCACGCTCCGTGCACCCTTCCGGAACATCCCCCGTTCCCCTGAGTCAAAATCAATAAAGAGAAGAGAGATGCCCTATGCCAGATGCCGCCCTGTCCCTGCATACCCTGACCTGTCCCGCCTGCCGCCGGACAGTGACACAGTCCCTTCCGCCGGTTTTGAATGCAGCCCTGCATCCTGCGGAACGGGAACGCATTTTGAACCATTCCTTTTTCACCGTATCATGTCCCCACTGCGGTGAAAGCTGGGAGATCCTTTACAACCTTCTTTACTGCGACCCGCTGCGCCGTTTTATGATCGCCCTCCAGCCGGATACAAAAATGCCCTTTCCCTCCGTCAGCCATATGGACATTCCCACACCGGAACAACTCCGTGTTGTTCATGATGCGGAAGATCTGGCTGAAAAAATCCAGCAGATGGAGGATCCTGTCGATGACCGGCTGATTGAAACCGCCAAGTATCTTTTTTACCTGAAGATCCGGAACGCCCTGCCTCCCGGGAGCCTCATGGGAATGCCCGTCTTTCACAGAGGCCCGGAAGGACCTGTTATTTCTCTGCCCATGGAAATTAAAGGAAAAGGATACGCCATGGGCACTGACCGGCTGACCCCCGAAAGACTGCAGGAACTGGACCGGCTCTATCACCCCCTGATCAGCGCCGAACTGCCGGGAGGCTTCCGTGAAATCGGACGGGACTATGCCCGCCGTCTTGTGGAATTCTGCAGAAGAAATCCGACCGGCTGATAAAAACACGATCCTCCCATCTGCAGATGGGAGGATCTTTTTCATGAACTTCCGCAGGACTGTCAACATCCGGAGGCTCATACCAAACGCCCGGAAAGATACCGCAGAAAGAGCTCTTCCATACATCCGCCAAAAACATTGGACAGTGACATAAGCGGGAGATCGGAAATAGGAAAAGCAGCTGTACAGTCAGAAAACTCTGTCTGAGGATTCCTTTCGGAAGAGTCTGAAATCATAAGAAAATTACTTGGAACAGCCTGATGAATTTTTACGGGGACTTCTTTTCTTTCCTTTCCTGATTGTATACGGATCAGGCCCCTTTGAAGAAGATCCGACCCACCATGGAATATCCGCATTCGTCAGAAAGCGCTGTCCCGATGTCTGAAAATCTTTTAAAAAACAGGTATTGTTCATCATGGAATTCATTCCTTTACTAAATACAACAGAGAAACATAGATCGCTATGTAAATACATAGTATACTATGTATTTGGCTGCGTCAAGTCTTTTTTCTATAAAGTTTTTGTATCATTCTGCCGGTCCTGCAAAAGGACACAATCTGATGTATACTGAATATATTAAAAGGAGGAGTTCCCCATGGTCAAAAGGCTGCAGACTGTAGATTTCTGTAAAGATGATGACTTCTTTATTTCCTCAGAGATTAACGATATCCGGCAGGAGATGATGTCCCGGTCCAACAAAGTGCTGGCGGAATACGGCATCACGCTGCGCCAGGTCTTGGTGCTGGCTTATCTGGAACTCCATCCCCAGGAAACAGTGACCCAGAAAACACTGGAAGACCGCATGCATTTATCGAACCCCACCGTCACATCTCTAATTCAGACCATGATGAACCGCGGCTGGGTATATCGGAAACAGGAAGCGTCCGACAACAGAAAATACCGTCTCTTTATGAC
>DIDD01000119.1 GCA_002417965.1 Veillonellaceae bacterium UBA5809 | reverse complement strand
ACAGCGTGGACAGGAAAGACAGAGAATCAATAAAAAACGACAGCATGACCGTGCCGTAGATGGTGATGATCAAATAGAATTTCCCCATATACCGCAGAGCCATGAACATAATCGGTATATTGAGCAGTATATTCATGGTGCCGATAGGCAGACCTGTCAGATAATAAATCATCATGGCTATGCCGGCTACTCCTCCTGAAAGGAACTGGTGGGGCACGAAAAAAAGATTGACACCGATACCGTATATGAGACAGCCTATGGTTGTTGCGATAATGGTAATAATATAGGAATTCATGGCGGGCCTTTCTGATTTGTCATTTGATTCGATATTTTATATAATCATAGATACCAAATGATACTTACCATTTATTATACACTACAGAGAAGGGACTGTTCAATTCATGAAATCGTCGGATTTCATTCAGGAAAAAGCGGCGGCCAAGATTAATCTGGCGCTGGCTGTAGGAAACAGAAGAGAGGACGGCTATCATGACATTGACACAGTCATGCACAGTATTTCTCTGGCAGACTGTGTGGAAATCAGGCCTTCTGACAGGATCGATGTTACAGTGGAGGGAGCCGAGCTTCCCCAGGGGCCGGATAATCTTGCCTATGCGGCAGCTTCTCTTTTTTTTAAAGAAACAGGGAAGGGCGGCGGAGCTTCCATCAGGCTGGAGAAGCATATTCCCGTGGCAGCAGGGCTGGGCGGAGGATCTTCCGATGCCGCGGCTGTTCTCCGCGGACTCAACCGTATGACCGGAGCAGGTCTTTCAGCCGGCAGGCTGAGGGAACTGGGAGCCCGTCTCGGATCGGATATTCCTTTCTGCATTGAGGGGGGATGCGCCCGATGCATGGGCCGGGGCGAAGAGATCCATCCGGTCCCTTTCTGGGATGAACTTTCTTTGGTTATATGCCGCCCGGATTTTCCGCTGAATACGCCGGAGGCTTATAAGGAGGCCGACCGCCGTCCGGGACGGGCGCTGCTTCATGCAGGACGGATGGAGGAAGCCGTCCGGCTCCGGGACGGAGAGTATCTGGCTTCTTCTCTTTTTAATGATTTTGAGTCTTTTCTCTTCCCCATCACACCGGCATTGAAGGAAACAAAAATTTATCTTAGGCAGTGGGGATGCCCTGTGCTGATGACAGGATCAGGATCGGCTTTTTTCCTGTTGGTCCAGGATATGGAGGCAGCGGCTGAAACGGCAGAAAAGATCCGTGCCAGACGGCCTGACTGGTTCGCGCAGGCGGCCCGGACGATGGGAGATGTGTCACATGACGCGTAAAGAAATAGGAGAGCTGGCACCGATTCAGCTGGATTCCTGCAAGTCGCTGCGGAAACTCGTGGTGGAAAGGCTGCGCGAAGCGATCCAGTCATCCGTGCTGAAGCCGGGGCAGCGGCTCATGGAAATTCAGCTGGCGGAGGCGCTGGGGGTATCCCGCACACCTGTACGGGAAGCTATGAGAGAACTGGAAATGGAAGGATTTGTGATTATGATTCCCCGCCGGGGGACTTATGTATCAGATCTTTCTCTGAAAGACATCACCCAGGTGTTTGAAATCCGTACGGTTATGGAGGAACTGGCAGCCAGTCTGGCGGCAGTGCGCATTACGGAAGAGGAGCTGGCGGAGCTGGAGCGGATACTGGTTATGATCAGCGGGTATATCCGTGAAAACAATCAGGCGGATTTTCTTAAGGCCGATGTCCAGTTCCATCAGATTCTCTATGAAGCCAGCCGGAATAAATGGCTGATCGAAATCATTAATAATCTCCGTGACCATCTGATGAGATTCAGGTCTATTTCCACTCTGTATCCGGGCCGGCTCGCGCAGACCTGGGAGGAGCACCGGCAGCTGGTGGAGGCGATTGCATCACATAATGTGGAAAAAGCCAAAAAGGTGGCTGTCCTCCATATGACCAATGCGGAACGAACGCTGCTGAAAGAAATCGAGCAGAATGAGGCCGCGGCGCAGAGCATCCGGGACGGCGCTGAGGACTGAGCTAAAAAAATAAATCCGCAGGGTCTGCACCGGCGGACATGAAAAATCTCCCATCAGATGACGGGAGATTTTTTGATGCGTTTTTTGTATTACTTGAAGTAGATAGAAGTCTGAAAACGGAAAATATTGCCCAATTTATGGCCGGCCATGTTTTCTGCCTTGAATCCATAGGACAGTTCCATAAGAACTCCCTTGACGGGAACATACTGCATTTTCGCCAGATAGAATTTGGCGCCGCCTGCTTTTTCCGTAGGGTTGGTGATTTTATCAGCCATATAGGCCGGTATATTGCCGTTATAAGAGTAGGCTCCATTATAAAGGGAAATATTTTGATTTTTATAGATGCCGCCCATATACTGATCAGCCACATCACTGGAGGACCCTCCAAAGTAGGTGCCCGCCTCGCTGTAGACATAGTCCACACCGATGAGCATGGACTTTGGATACAGGGGATGGGCCACTCCGTAGGAAATCCCGTAGTTGTAGGCCGTTGGCTTTTCATTGTTCAGGGGCAGCTTTTTGTTGTTTTTTACATATTCTCCATGGAAATTCAAATATTTCCATGGATACCAGGACAGGGCGGCGCCGTAGGCATCCACAATATTGTGAACCGGACCCAGGGCGCGGAGTTTGTACAGATGGCCCTCGAATTTCAAGGGTTTGGAATAGACATAGGAAGCAAAGACGGCCGGCACATCATCATCGGTATTGCCCGGCAACTCAACTCCCGGCATGGGATATTTATGTATGTCAGGATGGCCTGGAACATGACTGGTAAGAGTATAACCATGCATCATGGCCCCTGTGTAATTCGGGTTGATATCCACAGCACGTCCGTAAGCCAGAAGGAAATGGCCACCGTCTACAGGAAGTCCGTCTTCCCGCGGCTGGGTTCCGATCTGCAGGCCCACGCCTTTGAAGCCGCCGTCATAGGTATAACCGGTGACGCCCATTTTGACAGGGAACTGGCCCAATACCGCCGCGACTTTTGCACGGGGGGTGTAGTAGGCGAAGAGACGGTTTAATGTGGTCTGGCTGTCCTGTTCTCCATTGACGCCGGTAATGGATTTTCCCGCCATTCCCATAAGTGTCTGGAACTGGCCGATAATATGCATTTTGTCATTGACTTCTGAAATGGTATTGATCCGCAGCCGGGCGCCGTATTCACCGTCTTTGCTGGAGCTGGATTTCCGGATATCGTCGTAGCGGTCCATGTAATGGACGCGTAATTCGCCGATAATCCGTGT
>DIDD01000004.1 GCA_002417965.1 Veillonellaceae bacterium UBA5809 | reverse complement strand
ATTGGAGTCTCTGGCGCACAGATTGGCAGGACGGGTTAAGAAGACCCATGATCCCCTGGCTCTCGAACCGATGAATGCTTCAGAAAGAAGAGTCATTCATATGGCACTGCAGGATGATGAATCAATTACCACCGACAGCGAGGGCGAAGAGCCTTACCGCAAAGTGGTGATTCGGCCGAAATAATCACCGGATCACAGAGGAAGAACCGGCATGCTCTGATCAGATTCGGAGCGTGCCGGTTCTTTGACAAAAGATTGATTTTTTTCTATACTCATATAGTTAGAATTCAAACAAAGGAGAATGGATTTTGGACGGAAATATAGCCGGCCTGCTTCACAGTCTTTTTCATATTATGAACAGGGAGATGAACCGTTCTCTTTCAGAATTCGGCCTCACCTGTGTGCAGGCCCGTATTCTTCTTCTGCTTCTTCAAGGAGACAGAAAGAGAGAAATTTATGATCAGAAAGATATTGAAAAGATGCTGGACATACAAAAATCATCGGTTACCTCTTTATTAAAAGCTATGGAAAAAAATGGATGGATACAAAGGGTAAAGGACGGCAGGGACAGACGCAGAAAAAGAGTGACCGTGACAGACAAGGCGCGTTCTTTTGAAGAAAATGCCGTACACCGCGCAGGACAGGAAGAAATGCTCTTCCGGCAGCTTCTTAATCCGGAGGAGGGACTTGTTCTGGAGGATCTTCTTCAAAAGCTGCTGACAGGCATGCGGAAGGGAAAAATAACGGCATGAGTGAAACTTCACGGTATGAAAAAATTAACAAAAAACTGATTCTCTCTGTTTTTGCGGCGGGGACTATGTGCCTGTGCGGAATTATTGTAGAAACAGCGCTGAACATTGCTTTTCCGACACTGATGAAGGAATTTTCCGTATCCACATCGGAAGTACAGTGGCTGACCACGGGTTTTATGCTGATGACGTCTTTCCTGGTTCCGATATCCTCTTTTCTCAATGACAGATTTTCCAGACGGAGTTTATTCCTGACAGGCTTTTTTTTATTTCTTGCCGGGATCTTTATGGATATAGCGGCCCGGCAGTTTCAGCTGCTGCTGCTGGGGCGGCTGTTTCAAGGCCTTGGAATGGGAATCGGGATGCCGCTGATGTTCAATATTATTCTCAGCAAAACACCTCTTTCCCATATGGGCCTTATGATGGGCATCGGAAATCTGAATATTGCGGCGGCGCCTGCCATAGGACCTGTTTTTGGAGGTCTGATCACGGAATATCTGTCATGGAGATATATTTTTGTCTTTCTTCTTCCCCTTCTGGCAGCCGCCCTGGCAGCAGGGCTGTATGCCATTGACAAAGAAGACCGTCACTCATCCCGTTCCTTTGATTTCTTTTCTTCTTTTCTGATTGTGTTTATTTTTACGAGTCTTCTGTACGGATTAAACAGGACCGGAGAAACCGGACTCCGGGACGGGCAGGTGATCCTCTGTGCCATTGTGTTTATACTGTCCTCTGCGGTATTCGCGGTCCGCACGTGGAACTCTGCCTCTCCCGTTATCCGTCTGCAGATTTTAAAAACAGCGCCGTTTTCCCTTTTTCTATGCTCCATAGGAGCTCTGCAGATAGCCAGTCTGGCCTATTCATTTCTGCTGCCCAACTATATGCAGATATCAGAAGGGGCATCAGCCATGGAGGCCGGTCTTCTTCTGTTTCCGGGGGCGCTGGCCGGGGCGGTTCTTTCCCCGGTGGGAGGACGCCTTCTTGATTTATGGGGATCTGTGAAGCCCATTGCCATAGGCGGGATGTGCATGATATCGGCATCCCTTCTTTTTGCTCTTTTTGGCATCCGTACAGGCGCCTTCTGGTTTTCTGCATTTTACCTTCTTTATATGGCGGGGATCGGCATGGTCCTTTCCAACACCATTACACATTCCCTGGCAAGTCTTCCGCCGGCCTCTTCCCCTGACGGGAATGCGCTGATTAATACCATGCAGCAGGTGGCATGTGCGGTGGGTATCTCTGTGGCTTCGGCGGCAGTGGCTGCATCGCAGAGCGGCTTTGCCATGGGAACTGAAGCCTTTGCCCAGGCGACACGATGGGGTACGGAACATGGATTTTATATTGTCCTGGGATCAGTAACAGCGGCATTTTTATTTCAATATGCAGCCTTTCATTTTTCAAAAGACCGCACATAAGCAGCCTGAAAACAGGTTGGAACGGACAGGTGAAAGAACTTGATGAACCGGTGGAAAGAAATTGTTTATACCATTGCAGCCATACAGATCGGTGTAGGCATTGCGGTTATGGGGGTTGTCACATTTATTCCTCTTTTTATTTTTGATCTGGGCATTGAAGATCCGGGACAGGCTGCCTTCTGGGCCGGTCTCATTTCAGGAATTACTCCTTTCATGATCGCTCTGACCAATCCATGGTGGACCGTTCAGTGTGAGAAACACGGGCACAAAAGGATCCTTATGAGTATTCTTTTATGTATGACCGTTCTCATGCTCAGCACGGCCTTTGTGCAGACACCGCAGGAACTTTTTTTCCTGCGTATGCTGCAGGGGGCCAGCGGCGGATTTATTGCCATCGGACTATCTTTGATTGCCTATGTGACACCGGCTGAAAAGCTTCCCTGGGCCATGGGACTTTTTCAGGCAGCCATGGTCATGGGCATCATGGTGGGACCAGTCACAGGCGGGCTGGTTGCCGATACTCTGGGATACCGTGTGCCCTTTCTCCTGTTCGGCGGCCTGGCCTTCTTCTGCTTTTTACTGACCTACTTTCTTATTCATGTGAAGAAACCGGAAAAAACAGAAAAATCTCGTGTGTCCATGCTTGAAAATTTCCGGTATTTTCTGAGCAATCCTCTTATCCGGCTTATGATTCTCATGCAGTTTCTGGTCAATTTCGGACTTACCGGAATCGGACCTATTCTGCCTCTGTATATTAAACAGATGTCCGGCAATTCACCCATGGTGGCCACATTGGCCGGAGTGATTCTGTTTGCGGCAGGACTGACCAGCGCCCTTTCCTCTATGTCTGTAGGCAAATTATCTTCCCGCATATCCCATGCGAAACTTCTTCTGGGAAGCACAATTGTGACAGGAGTTCTCTTTATTATTCAATACTGGGCTCCCAATGTTTTTCTGCTCGGCGTTTTCCGGGCCATGACGGGACTTTCCATCGGTCTCATTATGCCGATTGCCAATACAATACTCACTACATCGGTACCGGCCGAAAAAAGATCCATTGTCATCGGGGTCACATCCAGCGCTTCCATGATGGGCAATGTGGCCGGACCTATCTGCAGCGGAGCCATTGCCATGCAGTATGGATACGGTGCCGTATTCTGGTCAACGGCGCTGTTCTTCATGGCAGCGGCCTGGATGCTCTGGTCAAGGAGAGGACAGTTCTCCCAGTAACACCATAAACTGGAAGGGAGGCATGATTCATGAAATATAAGGCAGGACTTCTGTCTTTGCTTTTTATTATTATATTTATTTCCGGATGCAGCTCCGGCCGCACTGATGAATTGACTGTGGGTACTACTGGACAGATGGCCCGTTATACGCAGATTGACGGAGAAGGGCATCCTGAAGGATTTGAGATCGATATATGGAATGAAATCGGACGCCGCATGGGGAAGACAGTGCGTTTCCGCATGGGGACGCTGACCGGACTCTGGGGCATGCTGGACAGCGGATCCCTGGATTCCATTGCCAACCCCACAGCCGCTACCAAAGAGCGGGAAGAAAAATATCTTTTTACAGCACCCTATGATTATGATCCCTACGTCCTCGTTACGGCAGAAAGCGGAGAACCATTTTCTGATGAAGGAATACAGTCCTTTCAGGGCCGCTCAGTGTGTGTGGCGGCGGGGACCAATCTGTCCCTGGTGCTGGACCGCTGGAATGAATCCCATGGAAATCCGGTAAAAACAGGATATCTGGATGATCAGTCAGTCCTCCTGCCGGCAGTGATGAACGGAACCTATGACGCGGCCTTTATGCTGCGCAGCGGAGCAGAAATTGCGGCGCGGGACCTTCATATGGACATTCATATCCATCCGTCCCGGATTCCGGTCCTGCCTGCTGTATTTGCTTTTCGGAAGGACGGGAGGGGACGGGATTTATCTGTCCAGGTCAGCCGCATTCTTCAGGATATGAAAAATGACGGCACACTCCGTCAGATGTCGGTGAAATGGTTTGGAACCGATCTGACAGTTCCTCCGCCGGAAGGAGTCAGCCAATAGAACGAAACAAAACAGCCTTCTTTCATAAAAAGGGAGGCTGTTTTGTTATAAATATAATAAACAATTATAATTTATATATTGACAGGACGGGCAGAAAGAGTTATCTTATATTTGAACATGTTCAATAAGGAGGAGCCATGACAAGAGAATCATCGGCCGTCAGGCCTGAAGAAGTGCGCTCAAAGATTCTTACCAGCGCTAAAGAGCTTTTTGTACAGCAGGGATACAAAAAAACGACAATACGCCAGATTGTGAACCGTTCAGGAATTTTAACGGGGAGTATTTATTATTTTTATAAGAACAAGGCGGAAATCTTTCAGGCCCTGGTTCTTTCCCTGCTGGATAAATGCATTCATTTGATTACAGAAAATTTTCACGATGCATCACCGGCTTTTCAATATGCAGCCATGTGTGCGGTAGAGCTGAAAGCTGTAACCTGGAATAATCTGGTCAGGGAATGTTATTACGAAGGTTATACATCCAATATGATTTTTCAGAAAATGACGGAAGAGCTTTCCGCTGTGTCGGAGCACATGTTCCGCGGATGCGGACAGTCTTTTAATCATGAGGATTATTATCTCCGGACGCTTCTGATTAAAGGGGCCATGAGAAGTTATGTGGCAGAGCTTTACTTCAACAGAACCATATCCCCTGATAAGTACCAGGAACTGCTTCTCCGTGAAGTCCTGTTTATTTTTGGATTTCATAAGGAACAGGTCGAGCAGGTGCTTCAGGAAATCAAAGAAAAAGATGATGTACTGTCTGATATTGCAGAACAGCTGATTCGTCTTTCTATCGAGCAGTAAAAAAAGTTTTTTGCAGGACTTATTTTTTTCCGCCTCAATTTGAACATGTTCAAATTG
>DIDD01000032.1 GCA_002417965.1 Veillonellaceae bacterium UBA5809 | reverse complement strand
CCCTGACAGAACTGGGCAATTTCTTCAGCTGTTCCAGGAGCCTGCTGTCCGAACTGATTGCATGGAAAATCCAAAATCATAAAGCCCCGGCCCTCATACTTCTTGAATAACTTCTGCAGCCATGAATACTGCGGTGTAAATCCGCACTCCGTAGCAGTATTCACAATCAGAAGCACCTTACCCTCATAATCCTTCAGGGATACATCCTTCCCCTGATTATCTTTTACTGTAAAATCATAGACGTTCATCATGGATCTCCTTTCCTGAGAAAATCACAAACTCCCCGAAGGGAGCAGAAACACGCCTTCCTGTCTGTATTGTACACGACCCCTGTCTAAACGGCAATGCACCCGGCCGGAACAAGCTGTACAAACTGCCCGCCAAACCGTACGCAGTGCCCAAAATCCCGAAAACCGGCTGCACCTGCAGTGTAAAAAAGCAGCGCTTCCCTGTGAAAGGGCTGCACCGCTTTTTTACATCACATGTCCCGTAATTTCATCACGATATAATACAATCTGCCCATCCTTCAGAGACTTTGCAATATCAATAACACGCTGATTGGAAGAACCGCGGAACTGCAGCTTCGGATCCCGCAGCGCATTAATAAAAGGCCCGTCCACCAGCACATCGCACAACTCAAGGAGATTCTTTTTTAACGGATCCCGGAGAATCTCCTCCCACAGATACCCTGAATAAACCCATACAGATTTTGAAATCTCCGCCTTGACCGCCCGGACCACACCGGCCAGTCCCTCGGCATTTTCCATGGGTTCGCCGCCAAGAAGCGTCAGTCCTTCCACATTCGGATCCCGGAGCCACTGGATCATCTGCTGTGTCTCCTTTTCTGTCCACAGACTGCCCGCCTGAAAATTCTGATACTCCTCATTAAAGCATTCCGGACAGGCCCGCCGGCACCCGGTGACAAAAATGGTGGAACGGATTCCTGATCCGTTGGCAATATCATATTGCCTCATCTGACCGTAACGCATATCAGATATGGAGGACGCGGGATTTAATCTCCTTTGTCCTTCCCTCATTCCAGAAATTTTCGCCTAAATAGCCGCAGGTACGGCGGATAACCGTCAGCTTCTCCCGGTCTTTATTGTGGCAGCGGGGGCATTCCCATTCATTATCATCATTGCAGATAATCTCACCGTCAAATCCGCATTCATGACAATAATCAGATTTTGTGTTGAATTCCGCATAGCAGATATTATCATAAATAAACCGTACCATGGCCAAAACAGCCTCCACATTATTTGTCATATTGGGAATTTCCGCATAAGAAATGCAGCCTCCCGTGGAAACCTTCTGAAATTCCGACTCGAAACGGAACTTATCAAACACATTGATATTCTCCCGGACATCCACATGATAACTGTTTGTATAATATCCTTTATCTGTAATATCTTTAATTTCACCGAACCGGGCCCGGTCAATCGAACAAAAACGGTTCGTCAGACTTTCTGCCGGAGTGCCATAAAGGGCGAATCCCAGTCCTGTTTCCTGTTTCCACTGCACCACCGCATCCTTCAGCCGGTGAATCAACTTCCTGGCAAACTCATGTCCCTCCGGTGATGTATGCGTTTTCCCCGTAACGAGAAGCGAAGCCTCATAAATTCCGATATACCCCAGAGAAAGTGTAGCATACCCGTTTTTCATAAGACTGTTGACTTTCTCCCCTTTTTTCAGCCGGGCTATGGCCCCGTACTGCCAGTGGATAGGAGATACATCACTGATAACATCCTTAAGCAGATCATAGCGGAGAAGCAGCGCTTTTTTGCAGAGTTCCAGCCTCTTGTCAAGGATTTCAAAATACTTCTTTTCATCACCTTTGGCCAAAATTCCGATCTGAGGAAGATTAAGAGAAACAACTCCCATATTAAACCGTCCGTCCCACACATACTCTCCCTTTTCATTTTTCCAGGGTGACAGAAAGGACCGGCATCCCATAGGACTGAATACATTGCCCTCATAAATTTCACGCATTTTCTTGGCTGAAATATAATCAGGATACATTCTCTTGGCTGTACATTTGGCAGCCAGCTGTGTCAAATAATAATAAGGACTTTCCGGATGCACATTATGATCATCCAACACATAAATTAACTTTGGGAACGCAGGTGTTACATATACATCCTGTTCATTTTTTATTCCCTGAATACGCTGCTCCAGAATTTCTTCATCAATCATAGCCGCTTCCCGGGCATATTCATAATCCGGCGTAAAATACATGAACAGAGTCACAAAGGGAGCCTGTCCGTTCGTTGTCATCAATGTATTGATTTGATACTGAATCGTCTGTATGCCGTCCTTGACTTCCTTGCGCGTCCGCTTCCAGGCAATCTCACGGGCCTTTTCCATATCCGGTTCAATCCCGTAAATATCCTTCTGCTCCTCCACAACAGCCTTCAGAACTTTATTAAAAGACTTGCGCACAAAAGGCGCCAGAATCCTGTCAATGCCGTTGATGCTCTGCCCGCCGTACTGTCCGCTGGCCACCTGGGCAATAATCTGTGTTGTAACTGT
>DIDD01000049.1 GCA_002417965.1 Veillonellaceae bacterium UBA5809 | reverse complement strand
CTACAAAATCAGGTTTTAGCGGCGCCGAAAGGAAAAAATTCTTCCGCATTCAGTCTATGGGACGGATAGTTCCGCATCCGTGAGTTTTTTGAATTTTTAGGAAAGACCTGTGTGAGACATGGCGAGGTTATCTATAAAATGAGGACTGATCAGAGGTCCGCCGAAATTAGCCTGGAATGTTTTTCCAACAGCGGGATAAGGAGAATAGATCTTCCATGAGGTTTCACCGGAGGACCCTGCGGCACTGAATGTCAGTGTGTTCCGGTCCGGCATGGACGGATATTTGTTCCCCATGCAGGAAACCGATTCCGGACGGTATTTTGCTTTGAGTGACGGCTGTTCTATAGTTTTTCTGGCAATTAGATCAGCCTGGAAGGTGAGACATCTTCTGTCAGCGTATATAGGGGAATGACTTTTTCCGGATGAAGTGCAGC
Organism: Veillonellaceae bacterium UBA5809; assembly: GCA_002417965.1. Classification (GTDB taxonomy): domain Bacteria; phylum Bacillota; class Negativicutes; order Veillonellales; family Dialisteraceae; genus UBA5809. The sequence continues at coordinate 3,419 of DIDD01000049.1, read as the reverse complement.
TATTTCATCAAGGCGGGAGATCCAGACATCAGAAGAAAAGATGGTCTTACGGATCAGAATTGGTAAAAGATCAAAAAAGAGCACCGTCCCGGAGGGGACAGTGCTCTTTTTCAAAAAGTATCAGAATACGTAGTTCAGGGAGACTGTGGACAGATCATCATAGTCTTTGGTTCCGCCATTTGTATTGTCGCCTTTTACGTTGAACGCATATTCACCGTGGAGGGTTACATTCGGCATCACAACTACATCTGCCGTAGCCTGCCAGAATTTGACGGATTTCAGTCCGTTATTCGGTGCATACAGAACAGACATAGGATCAATGTCCATGGAGGTGCCGCCGAAGTAGGAGCCTGTTTCAGCCTTTACATACTGGGCGCCGATACGGAAGGACCCGGGATGTTCTGCCTTGGCAGCGCCGTAAGCCAGTCCTGCTGTATAGAAAGCGGGATCGCCTGTCCATTTGGTGTTCTTGTAGTAGTCGCCGAATACAGAAACCTTGGAGAAAGCAACATTGGCGTTGACGCCCCAGAAACGGCCCATAAGAGTCATATGATCGCCGAAGTCGGATTTGGACATGTCGATGTAGTCAGCGCCCAGTGTGAGGGGACCGGCCTGGCCTTTCAGGCTGGTATACCAGGATTCGGGATTATTCTGGCTGCCGTAATCTTGTCCCAGATCGTTCCAGGTCTTGAAACGGCCGTAGCCTGCCTCGAGTCCGAGTTTTTCGGTTCCCACGTTAGCGCGGATGCCGTCAAAAATATCATCATAGAACATGCCTGTGGAACCCAGCCAGAGTTCTGAACGGCCCAGTGTCAGAGCGGCCTCCTTTCCGAACTGATGATGAACAAAGAGACGGTCCATCGAGGTGTCAGAGTCTTTTTCGCCGACGAAATCCATTTCATTGACAAAACGCCCGTATACATAGGTGTTGTCGTTTACATAGGCAGTGGCGCCGAGACGGATACGGCCTGTCCAGTCATCTTTTGACTTGGTGGTCAATTCGTTTGTTGTGCCATTCTGCTTGTATTCCTGGCCGTAGAACATACGGGCATCGCCGTCAAAACGGACATTGCCGACTTTCTTTTCCAGGTTGGATACACGGACGCCGAGACTGTTCAGTTCATCAGCGTACTGGGAAGCCAGTTTGTCAATGGTGGCTCTCTGTTCTGCATTGTACTGGTCTTCTTTGGCCAGCATGCGGGCAATGATCTGGGCCATTTCATAACGGGTGATGTTCTGCTGTCCCTTGAATGTGCCGTCCGGATAGCCTTCCACTACGCCCTGTTCAGACAGTGTGGTTACAGCCTGATAGGCCCAGTCGCTGGTGGATACATCGGAAAACGGATTGGCTGCAAAAGCAGACGCTCCGCAGGTGAGGGCAGCCGCGGCTGCCATAATCATAACTTTTTTCATATTGATGCTCCTTCTGTTCTTCCTTGGGTTTGGCATTGGGAATTCAGAGGGAAAGGAGACGAGTTTCCGAGTTTCCTCTGTCCTTTTCTGATGAGTTCCTGTGCTGACAGGAAGAACATGTATAGGATATCATCATAGATATATAATAGTAAAGGTGAAAATACTGAGAAAATATAATAAAAAATTATTTATTTACTTCTCTATATTTTTTGTAAATTGAGAAGAGAAGGGATACACGGGTATCAGAAAGTTTTGATGACGAAATTTTAATGTTGGGAAATAAGGCATTTTAGGATCCTAAAATGATTCTGAATCAAATTGACAGATTCTAACCAATAACCGTATCAGGCAGCCGAAAAATCTGCCCGGCCGTGAGGATATACGGCGGGGCAGATCCGTTTTTTATAGTAGCAGACAGGGGCATGAATGAATCAGGAAAGTCTCTTGACACGGTACAGAAGCTGGTAAAGGGCTTCCTGATAATCATCAAGAATGGCCTGACTGAAGTTTTCCTGGAATAGTTCTCTTCCGTCAGAGATCAGCTGATAGAAGGATTCGATAAATTCGACGGCATTGGCCGGACGTTTTGTTTCAGGAACTGTGATTTCAATATCGCCCTCATAGGCGTAGGTGGTTTCAATCAGACGGTCGCTGCAGATGTTCAGAGCTTCTACTGCTGTATCCAGGGAAATGTGAATGGCGTAGCTGCCTTTCCCTGTAATATGCCAGTGAATCAGTTTCAGGGCATTGGTTCTTGCGATCACTTCTCCTAAAAAAGTATTGACCTTCTGGGAATTTTTTGCGCTCATGTCCATCATCCTTTCCGGAATCCAATATGTATTTTTTCAGTGCATAGAAAAGTAAAAGAGAAAATCTGCAGAATTGATCATTCTGCTTATATAAAGCGTAACATAAATAAGAAAGGAATCATAGGAATTTACAGGCAAAGAAACCAGGTTTTATCGGTATTTTTCCAGTTGATTCAGTTTTCATGCAGACTATGGCTTCTGTGTATTTTCAGATAGCTTGTGGCCGCCGCATCAAGAAATGCTTCTGTTCAGGATAAGATTTTGCGGCAGGAACCGGTTTCATGATATGATGTCATGAAAAGGGGGTTGTATCAGTTTGCGTATAGGAAAAATCTTAGGAGCAGTCATTTTATGTGCCGGTCTTCTGACAGGATGCGGAATGCAGAACAGCAAAGAGCAGCAGGCACCGGGATCAGTTTCTTCTTCTGCCCCGGTCAGACAGGTGGAAACAGCGGTTCCGGAAAAGGGAATTCCGGTGCTTATGTATCATATGATAGGGAATATCCAGAATAACGATGCGGTTTTGTCAGAATCCCATCTGAGGGAGCAGATGCAGTATCTGAAGGATCATGATTATCATCCGATTTCACTGGATCAGCTGTATGATTATGTGGTCCGCAATAAGCCTGTTCCTGTGCGGCCCGTGGTGCTTACTTTCGATGACGGGTATAAGGATACGTATACAATTGTGCTTCCCCTGATGAAAGAATACGGATTCAAGGCAACGGTATTTATTCCCACATATGATGCTGATCAGGGCACCCGTCTGAACTGGCAGGAGATCAAGGCCATGAAGGAGGGGGGCCTGGATATTGCTTCTCACAGTTATCATCATGAGAGGCTGAGTACAAAGAGTGCGGCTGATATGGAAAATGAGATTGCCATGAGCCAGAAAGAGCTCAGGGATCAGCTGGGAATCACGAATGAATTTTTTTGTTATCCTTATGGGCAGGAGCATCCTGAGGTGGAGTCGGCTCTCCGGAAGGCGGGCATAAAAATGGCTTTCACCATGAATCCGGGCTGGGCCAAGTACGGGGACGATCCTTATGCAGTGAAGCGGATATGGATTGGAAATTCTGTAGAGCTGGCTAATTTTGCAGAGCGGATCAGCACTGAAAATTATGCACAGAGGTAGTATGCTGTGAATGCAGCAGGGATTCCCCTGGTTTCAGGTGGGAAGTATGGATGGAAGAAGGG
>DIDD01000003.1 GCA_002417965.1 Veillonellaceae bacterium UBA5809 | reverse complement strand
GGTCCACCTTGGTGGGGTCCTTTCCGGAAAAAGCGCCGCCCCCGTGGCGTGCCATGCCTCCATACGTATCAACAATGATTTTCCGGCCTGTCAGTCCTGCATCCCCCTGGGGGCCTCCGATCACAAAACGGCCCGTCGGGTTGATCAGAATCCGCGTTTTCCCGTCATAAAGATCCTTGGGCATGACCGGTTCAATGACATGACTGATGATATCCTTCTCAATGGTATCATGATCAATTTCAGGCCCGTGCTGGGCAGAAATAACAATCGTATCCACATGAACGGGACGTCCGTCATCATATTCAATAGTTACCTGTGTCTTTCCGTCGGGACGGAGATAATCCAGTTCCCCTGTCTTTCTGACTTCCGCCAGACGCCTTGCCAGACGGTGGGCCAGCGCAATAGGAAGGGGCAGATATTCCGGAGTTTCATTCGTGGCATAACCGAACATCATGCCCTGGTCTCCGGCTCCGATATCATACGGATCCGCTTCGTGTTCCTTGGCTTCCAGAGAATGGTCAACCCCCATGGCAATATCCGGTGACTGCTCGTCAATGGAAATCAAAATACCGCACGTATCTCCGTCAAATCCGAACTTCGCACGGGTATAGCCGATTTCCTTCAGCGTAGTCCGCACAATTTTAGGAATATCCACATAACATTCCGTGGATATTTCCCCGAACACATGAACCTGACCTGTGGTCACAATCGTTTCACAGGCGACCCGCCCGTTGGGATCCTTCGCCAGTATGGCATCCAGAATCGCATCGGAAATCTGGTCGGCAATTTTATCAGGATGTCCTTCCGTTACAGATTCGGAAGTAAAAAAAGATTTTTTAGACATGAATCGTCCTCCTTTGATTATCAAGCAGCCCATCAAAAAACCCCCCGGACAGGAGGGTTTCTTATCCCCTCATCTGTCAGCATCACACTGATGGATTTAGCACCATTCCCCAAAGGAGCGGTTGCTGTAGCGTCATAGGGCCATTCCCTCAGCTACTCTTGATGAGTTATTGTTATGTCAATGTCAATAATTTAATTATATAATTAATGGGATCAATTAGCAAGATCCCTTTTTGATTCCTTCCGCCACCCGTTCTGCGATGATCCGTCCAAGCTCATCCTTGGACATAATGGGAAACTGCTCCATCTTCCCTCCGCGGTAAAGAATGGATGCGATATTCGTGCTGACGTTGAATCCCGCTCCAGGCTGGCTGACATCATTGGCAATGAGCATGTCCAGATTTTTCCGCTCCAGCTTTTCCTTGCCGTGGGCAATGACGTCATTGGTTTCCGCCGCAAACCCCACCAGGAACTGATGCGATTTACGGGCGCCGAGACCGCGCAGAATGTCAGGATTCAGTTCCAGCCTGATATCCAGGGAACTGTGATCCTCTTTTTTGATTTTACGGTCAGAGGAGACACTGGGCCGGTAGTCCGATACCGCAGCCGCCATGATGACTCCGTCGGCCCCGTCGTACAGCCGGTTCATTTCAGCATCGAGACCGCGGGCATCCTCAGCATAGACTACCGTGACGCCCCGCGGCTCGGGCAGATCCCTGGTGCAGCTGACAAGAACCACCTCGGCATCCTCCATATAGGCGGCCCGGGCAATGGCATATCCCATCCGTCCGCTGGACCGGTTTCCTATATACCGTACGGGATCAATTTTCTCCCGTGTGCCCCCGGCGCTGACCAGAATCTTTTTCCCCTTCAAAAGACGGCGCCCTGTCAGAATCTTTTCAGCTTCCTCCAGAATATCTTCCGTTTTGGGAAAGCGCCCCTTCCCCTCCGTATTGCAGGCCAGGTGGCCTGCATCCGGCTCCATCACCGTATAGCCGGCCCGGCGGAGCTTCTCCATATTTTCCTGTACAAAAGGATTCTCATACATCTGTGTATTCATGGACGGAACCACGAGGACCGGAGCCTTCGTGGCCATGACCGTGGTGCTCAGCATGTCATCGGCAATACCGGATGCAATTTTGCCGATAATATCTGCCGTGGCAGGGGCAATGACAAAAAGATCGGCCATGCGGGCCAGTGAAATATGGCCTACATCCCACCGCGTAATATGGTCAAACATGGCCTGTGCCACTTCATGTCCTGTAATTTCCCCGAAAGTTACGGGGCTGACCAGGCGGGCCGCATGATCTGTCATGATACAGTGGACATCCGCTCCAAGCTGACGGAGATGACTGGCCAAATCAACGGCTTTATAGGCGGCGATTCCGCCCGATACGCCGAGAACGATCTGCTTATCCTGAAACATATTACACCTTTCCGCTGTAAGGCGTGGTAAGACGGGCATAAGTAATCTTATCCCTGTAAATTTCTTCCAGCGCAACGGTAACGACCTTCTTGCCGGTTCCGTCAATCAGGGGCTCTTCCCCGTTTGTCAGCTCACGGGCCCGCAGGGCGGCCAGCGTGACCAGCGTATACTTGGTATCCACTTTCTTAACCAGGCTGTCTATGGACGGAAAACACATCATTTGGACGATACCTCCTTCGTAATATACTGTTTGAAAATAGTTTCAATCTGTCCCTCGTTGCGGGACAGCTTGCACCGTTCCGCTTCCAGAATGGCGCTGGTTTTACGTACAGCCTGCTCCAGCACATCATTGACAATAATATAGTCATACTGATGGGCCAGCGCCAGCTCTCTTGTGATCTGGGACAGCCGTTTCTGGATCACTTCCTCCGAATCGGTTCCTCTGTCATGGATCCGCTGGGAAAGAATCTGCAGCGACGGGGGCACAATATAGATAAAGACACCCTTGGGGTATGTCTTTTTTACCTGCATGGCCCCCTGGATATCAATTTCCAGAAGAACTGTTTTCCCCCTGGCGACCTGATCCAGCACATATTTTTTAGGCGTTCCGTAAAAATGATCATACACCTGTGCATATTCCAGGAAAGCGTTTCTTTGAATCAGTTCCCTGAATTCAGTTTCCTTCCTGAAATAATAACTGATGCCTTCCTTCTCTCCTGACCGGGGCGCGCGGGTCGTCATGGACACCGAATAATGGATATCCGGATAAGCCTGCCGCAGTGCGCTGCATATAGTCCCCTTTCCGGCGCCGGAAGGGCCTGAAACAACCAGTAGAATTCCTTCATCTTTCATCGTCAAATTCGTCCCGCCTATTCTTCTTCCAGCTCGTCGCCAAAACTGTTTTCCCGCTGGACCAGACGGTGTGAAATGGTTTCCGGCTGAATGGCAGACAAAATGATCTGCCCGCTGTCCATAATCAGTACGGAACGTGTTTTTCTGCCGTACGTGGCGTCAATCAGCACACGGTGATCCCGTGCCTCCTGCACCATCCGCTTCACCGGCGCCGATTCGGGACTGATGATTGCCATCACGCGGCCGGCAGCGGCCATATTGCCAAACCCTATGTTGATTAATGAAAAATCCATGGATCTCTCCTTACTCAATAGACTGTATTTGTTTTCTGATTTTTGTTTCGGTTTTATAACATTATATCACATGAAAAACAGTACGAACTCAAAAATATCGGAAAACATGGGATTTACCTATATTATCATTTATTTACAAAAGCGCCAAGGGGGACAGAAGATTTCCCCCGCCGGAAGGCTCCCGGCCGCTCCTCCTTCAGACGCATTCCGGAACCTGACATAAAAGAAAAAGCCCGAATTCATCAGGAATGGCCGGACTTTTTTCTATTATTCTATATTCTGTATCTGCTCGCGGATTTTTTCCATCTCTGTTTTGCACAGAATAACGCAGTTTACAATATCGAGATCATCCGATTTTGAAGCTGTTGTATTGATTTCACGGTTCATTTCCTGTACCAGAAAATCAAGCTTACGGCCTGCCGGAGAACCGCCGCGGAGAATTTCACGGAACTGCCGGATATGGCTGTCCAGCCGCGTCACTTCTTCCGTATAATCTGTTTTATCCGCATAAGCGGCCACCTCCGTGAGGATTCTCCCCTCATCTGCCTCCGCATTGGCGCGGGAAAGAATTTCTTCCAGACGGGCTCTGAACCGGTTTTCATAACTTCGGATGACCCGTTCCTGGACACTTTTTAAAAAAGCAGTCTTTTCCGAAAGAAATGCCAGCCGTCCCTCCAGATCTTTTTCCAGAGCAGCCCCTTCACGGTCACGCATGTCCGTCAATTCCAGAAGGGCCGAAGAAACAGCCCGGCCTGCCGCCGCTTTCAGCTGTTCAGGATCGGGCTGTTCAGTTTTTACGGAAAGCCAGGAAGGCGTCAGTCCAAGCAGATCGGCCGGACGGACTGCTTCCGTGCAGCCCAAAACAGAACCGGCCCTGGCAAAAGCCTCTGCATAGGCCTGCAGAAGCGGCCCGTCAACAGAGACGCAGGGGGCCGGACCGCTTCCTTCATATTCCATAGACAGAGACAGCACCGCTTTCCCTCTGTGCACACAAGCCTGGACCAGACGGCGCGCTTCATTTTCAAAATCCTGCAGATCCCCCTCAGAACGGACTGACAGATCCAGAAAGCGGCTGTTCACCGTGCGGATCTCAGCCGTTACAGAAGCCGTTCCCAGCGCTGCGCTGCCCCGTCCGTATCCGGTCATGCTCCGTATCATTCGTCTTCCCCGGAAAGGCGGTAGGTTCCCTCAAAAACCTTTTCTGCAGGGCCTGTCATGAAAACATGGCTGCTGCCCCCGTCCCAGCGGATATGGACTGTGCCCCCGTCCAGAACCACATCGGCTTCCCGTTCTATAAGGCCGCACAGAACCGCTGCGGTCAGCGTGGCGCAGGCTCCGGTGCCGCAGGCCATGGTGATGCCCGCTCCCCGTTCCCACACTCTCATACGCAGGGTGGACTCATCAATTTTTTCTACAAATTCCGTATTTGTTTTGGCCGGAAAATTCGGGTGTGTTTCCCAGAAAGGTCCGATTTTATCAAGCTCCACATCATCAACACGGGGTACAAAAATAACGCAGTGGGGATTTCCCATGGATACACATGTGATCTCACGGTTCTCGGGATCCCCTTCGGCGCGGCATATCTTCCGGACAACGGATCCTTCCCCGAATCCGGTCACGGGAATCTGCCCGGCCGCCAGCCGGGGAGCCCCCATATCCACACAGACCTGTCCGTCGTCCAGGACTTCGGGAATCATAATCCCCGCCCCGGTTTCCACCGTAAATCTCTTCTTTCCCGTCAGCCCCAGCTCTCTCACAAGACGGGCAAAGCACCGGATGCCGTTTCCGCACATTTCGGCCTCGCTGCCGTCACAGTTAAAAATACGCATCCGGAAATCGGCCTGTTCTGAAGGCAGTATAAAAATAATTCCGTCGGCCCCCACCCCGAAATGGCGGTCGCAGATCTTTGTGCATTCCGCCGTTACAGGCTCAATAGGCCGGTTCATGGCATTGACAAAAACAAAATCATTGCCGCATCCGTTCCATTTTGTAAATTCCATTATTCTACCTCCTGCTTATTTGACCAACTGCTGCATTCCGTTCTATATACATACAGACTCTGACAGCCTGTGCCAAGATTCATCACTGATTTCAAAAAATTCCATTCTTCTGCAGACTCCTGCATGAGGCTGGTTTTATACAGATGATTTCCTTCCCCGCCGTCCCCCTTTCTTCCTGTCCGGACTGATTTCATCGGTGCATTTATTCTATCATTCCTGCCTAAAAAAGTAAAACGGGGACTGCCTTTTAAGATTTGTAGTATACTAAATAATAAGGAATTGTCTCCCTGGACCAATTCCATTTTACGGCAGGCAGTTCCTGCCTGTTTTCCGCCCTCTGCGGCGGTATTCATAAAAGGAGTACTTTTTACCATGATGATTGACAGTCTGATTC
>DIDD01000062.1 GCA_002417965.1 Veillonellaceae bacterium UBA5809 | reverse complement strand
GATAAAAATGACCGTTTTTATATAATTACTTCCCAAACATGATACACTAAAGAAAATTGATAAAAAAGGCAGGCACCTGCAATGAACTATACGCCCCTGAAAAATCTTTACTATCAAAATCCTGAAAAATGGGAATCCATGTACAACCGGCGCTTTGATGCCCCCCATACGCGGCACTTTCCCATCAACATACGGCAGTACAACCACCCGCATGCATTTCCTGCTTTTCTCTGCTATACCGAAGAAATGACACTCCTTCTCCAGTCCGTTTACCGCAAACAGCTGGTGCTGCTGCCGATTCTCCACAATGCGCCTTCCGTTATGCTTTCCCAGTTTACGCGGGCCTGTCTTCTGGATGAAATCCAGTCCACCAATGAAATAGAAGGCGTCCGGAGCACAAAAAGTGAAATCCGGGCTGTTTTGGACAGGACACGCCGGGCGTCTGATTCCCTCCACCTGCAGAGCGTTGTCGATAAATACAGAAAAATACTGTCTGCCGAACAGATTGACTTTTCAGACTGCGCCAGCCTGAGCCTCTTCTACCGTCATTTTGTTCTTGATGAAGTGGTCTCCGAAAATGAATTCAGCCGCCCTGACGGACAGCTTTTCAGAAAAGAACCTGTCGATATACAAAGTGCCGTGCAGAAAACCATTCACCGCGGCCTCTGGCCTGAATCAGAAATCATATCCGCCATGAACAGCGCCCTTCATATACTCAATGACGAAGAGATTCCCTGTCTCATAAGAATTGCTGTCTTCCATTACCTCTTCGGCTACATCCATCCTTTTTATGACGGCAACGGCCGTACCGGCCGCTTTATCGCCTCCTATTATCTGTCCAGGGAATTTAACCGGATTATTGCCGTCAAACTCTCTTCCCTCATCAATAAAAATAAGAGTCCCTATTATGAAATCTTTCAAAATACCAATAATGAATACAACAGGGGAGATCTGACACCCTTTGTTCTTTGGTTTATGAAAATCGTAGAACGTTCATTTTCCGAAACCACTTCCACCCTGCAGCGTAAAATCCAGCAGCTCCAGAATTATTCAGTCCGTCTGGATTCTCTGCCTCTGGGAGACCCGCTGACCCGCGAACTTTATTTTATTCTTCTGCAGGCTTCCCTGTTTGAAGGTGAAGGGGCCACGATGAAAGATCTGACCGACACCACAGAAAAAACCTACATCACAGTCAAAACCCGTCTCCGCGAAATGCCGGCGGATCACCTGTGGATTATCAATGACAGGAAACCCTTCCGCTATAAACTCAATGTACGGAAAGTATTTCACGGATGAGGCCCTATCCCAAAACCCATCGGACAACAGCCATGGATACAATCCCTGTAATCACAGTTACAAGCAGATTTTTGGACAGGACGGCGCTCACAGCTGCGGGAAGAGAAGCCGCCATATTCTCTATATCCGGTTCAGGCAGATGACCCGGTTCCCCGTGAAACCAGCTGCTGAACCACAGCGCTGATAAAATCACCACAGGAACAAAACTGATATACTCCACGGCCGCTTTCGGAAGAGACAGCTTCTTCAGCAGAAAAAAAGGAGCCGTCCGGGACAGCCATGTAACCAGTCCGCATCCGGCAATTGTCAGCAGTACATCCTCAAAAGAATACACGGCGCATCACCATTCCTATTCCGCATCCCGTCAGAGTTACATAGAGAACCAAAAGTCCGGGCGGCACAAAAAACATTCCTGTATAAGTAAGAATCAATGTCATCCCCACGAGAAGATACTGGAGACAGGGGGCTTTTGAACGGTCTGACATGACCTGCAGATACAGCAGACCGATAAACATAGCTGTCACCGCAAAATCCAGTCCTGCAGAACGGGGATCTCCCCAGAATCCCCCGATCACAGCTCCCGCTGCAGAAGACAGCACCCACGTGGCATAAGAGAGAAAATTCACTGTATGAAACCAGGAAAAAGAAAGCCGGTGATCCGTGTACTGCAGTTTATTCATGCCAAGCACAAAGCTCTCGTCAGTCAGCAGTGTGCCGGTCACCATATTCCGGAACATACTTTCTTTCTTAAAGTAAGGAGCCAGCGCCATTCCCATAAGAATCATGCGGGAATTAATCAGAAAAGTGGAAAATATAATAGACAGAACCGGACTCTGGGACGCCAGCATGCCCACAGTGACAAACTGGGCGGAACCCGCATAAATAACAGCAGACATAAGAAAAATGACACCCGTGCTGAATCCGGCCGCTTTTCCGACCATACCGAAAGCCAAACCAATTCCTATATAGCCGAAAATGGTGGGAAGTGTTTCCTTCACAGCAGATCTTACATCAAGATTTTCTGTCAATCCCGTACCTCCTTCCATAAAATAAACATCTTCCAGTCCTTTTATGCAGAAAACCGAAAGATGTTTTTTATTATACATGAATTGTAAATTTTCCTCTACCGACATATATTTTTTCTCCGGGGAACACGGAGAATTTACAGAGACTCATAAAGGCCCCAGATGCCGCAGAGAATAAAAATAGCCGCAGCTCCCAGGCGGATCGTCCTGTCCGACAATTTTTTCCCCAGGGCGCCTCCGAGAAGAATTCCGGCCCCGTCGGCAATCATCATTCCTGTTGTTGTCCCTGCCCATACAGGAATGACCGTATGAAACTGGGCTGCCAGCGCAATCGTTGCCAATTGTGTTTTATCTCCCATTTCAGCCATAAAGAACGCAAGGGCCACCGTCCAGAAAGGAGACCGTCCGCAGTTCTTCTGGTCCTCTCCGTTCAGCTTATCCCCCCGCAGCGTCCACAGCCCAAAAAGGATAAAGGACAGAGACGCGCCTATGGAAATGACATTCATAGGAATGAAAGATGTCAGCCATGAACCCACCCATACAGCCAGCAGATGGTTGAAAAGAGTCGCTGCAAAAACCCCCAGCATGACAGTCTTCCAGGAAAACCGGGCAGCAAAAGCCATGGCCAGAAGCTGTGTCTTATCTCCCATTTCAGCCAGTACGACAAAACCAAGAGCACTCCAAAAAGCAATCATACATTTTCTCCTTATCAACGAATTCACAAATACAATATCTCAATAAGGCGTATCTGCCGATATTTCATCTCCCGGATATCCGTATAAAAAAAGAGACTTTCAGCACCGTTGAATTACGATGCTAAAAGTCTCGCCTGGTTAAAACAGCCAAACCGCACTGCGGTTAGTATGTTGACTTATTTCGAGGGCTACTCCCTTTTATGCCGGATATAATGAATAACATAGCTAATAATAACATATCCGTCCGTATACTGCATGACGGTCCCGTTAGAAAAAGATTTTATTCTCATATTCGATAATGATAACCGTTTACATATAAACAAAAGATACAAAAAAGGGGTACACCCGAAAGTGTACACCCTTTGAAGATGCCATCAGCGCTTGGAAAACTGACTGGCCTTTCTTGCTTTTTTGAGTCCGTATTTCTTACGTTCCTTCATACGCGGATCACGGGTCAGCAGTCCTGCGCTTTTCAGCACTTTTCTGTAATCCTTGTCTACGTCCAGAAGAGCACGGCTGATGCCGTGACGGATAGCGCCGGCCTGGCCGGTCCGTCCGCCGCCCTGCACATTGGCAATGACATCATAAGCCGTCGTTGTGCCTGTCAGTTCCAACGGCTGTTTGATAATCAGTTCCAGTGTCTTCAGATCGAAATAATCACGGAGAGCACGCTTGTTAATCGTAATATTGCCCTGTCCCGGTACCAGACGAACTCTGGCAACGGATGTTTTTCTGCGGCCTGTGCCGTAGTATGTAGCTTCTGCCATATTGGTTCCTTCCTTCCCGGTATCAGCGGATATCTAACTTTAATTCTTCCGGCTTCTGTGCCATATGCGGATGCTCTGCACCGGCATAAACATTCAGCTTGCGGTACATCTGATCACCCAGCTTGGTTTTCGGAAGCATGCCGCGGATAGCCTTCTCGACCATCTTGGCAGGCTGTCTTTTCAACATATCTCCGGCTGACACGTAACGGTCGCCTCCGGGATATCCCGTATAGTGGAAATACTGCTTCTGAACAAGCTTTCTGCCTGTCAGTACAACCTTGTCTGCATTGATGACAATGACGAAATCGCCTGTGTCCACATGAGGCGTAAAAGTCACTTTATTTTTTCCCCGAAGGACTTCGGCGACTCGCGCAGCCAGACGACCCAGCGTCTTACCCTCAGCGTCAACAATATACCATTTCCGTTCAACATTGCCCGGATTGGCCATAAATGTGGTTTTCATGCTGTGAATCCTCCTTTAAAACTGACCGCAAGACAATGTCCTTCCTCCGGGGCTAGTGGTTTCCGGACAAATCTCACAAGTAATATTGTATGATGACTTTCTTACTTTGTCAAGGAAAACAGGACAAAATCTCATAAATTTCCGTATATCCCCTGCGAAGCGTTAAAATTAAAATTTTTTCTTCGTTAATCTATTTTATCCGCGCTTATATGTTATAGTAGATATTATACGTAATAACGGAGGAATATCATGGATATGATCAAAGAAACAATTGCCAGACAGGCGCGGCGTATACGGAACGACCGGCGGCTGAGTCTGGATGAAGCCTCACACTGCACAGAAATCAGCAAGGCCATGATCAGCCAGATTGAGCGGGGCCAGTCAACACCGACTGTAACAACTCTCTGGAAAATGGCAGCCGGTTACAAAGTGCCTCTTACATGGTTTTTGAATGCAGAATTAGCCGGTTCATCCCTGATCGATACATGGAACACTCCTGCTGTATTGGGTGAAGACGGGAAAATGAAGACCCGTACGATTTTCCCGTATGATCCGTCAAGGAGTCTGGAAATGCTTTATATTGAATGGGATCCCGGCTGCATTCACCCTTCTGACGGACATATGACAGGTGTTGAGGAATATATTTTTGTAAAAGAAGGACGTATGAAAATCAAAACAGGCCATGAGACAGTGCTGCTTACAGAAGCGCAGTGCTTTCGTTTTAAAGCCGATATACCCCATATTTACAGCAATCCCTTCCCGGAACGCTGTTCGGTTTTAAATATGATTTTTTATCCCCATCTTTCCGTACAGGACAGGAAAGGAGACCGGTAAACAGATGAAAAAAGCATTGCTTCTGGGAATTGCAGGATCATTTTTTTTTGCTTTTACTTTTCTTTTAAACCGCAGTATGAATCTATCCGGAGGAAATTGGATATGGAGCGCCAGCCTCCGGTATCTGTTTATGCTTCCCCTTCTGGCGCTTCTCGTCCGCCGCCGGTATCCGCTGAAACATGTACACAGGATCATCCGGAAAAGTCCGGGGTATTGGCTTCTATGGAGCACCGTAGGATTCGGTCTGTTCTATGCCCCCCTCACCTATGCCGGAGATTACGGAGAATCATGGCTGATTGCCGCCTCCTGGCAGATGACGATTGTCATGGGACTTCTTCTGTCTCCCTTCTTCCGCCAGAGAATTCCCTTTATGAACCTGCTGGCTTCTGCACTGATTCTGCTGGGCGTCTTTCTCCTGCAGTTCCACCGGCTGTCCGGAACTGATCTCCGCCTGACACTTTTTACACTTCTCCCCATCCTTATCGCCGCCATATCCTATCCCCTGGGAAACAGAAAAATGATGGCTCTGGAAAACACCGGCCTCTCTACGCTGGACCGGACCTACGGCATGACACTCTGCAGCCTTCCCTTTTGGATCATGCTTTCCGTCTGGGGGCTGTTCCAGGAAGGCCTGCCTTCTGCAGGCCAGGCTTTTCAGTCCCTTCTTGTAGCCCTTTTTTCCGGTGTAGCCGCCACTCTTCTCTTTTTCAAAGCCACCGATCTCGTTAAAAACAATCACTGCCGTCTGGCCGTTATTGAGTCTACCCAGTCAGGCGAAGTACTTTTTACTCTGCTGGGAGGCATCTGGTTTCTCCGTGATCCATCACCGGACAGCATGGGGTTTCTTGGCATATTCCTTATTATTTCCGGCATGATATGGAACAGCTGTCAAAGCGGAATCAGCCGGAAAAAAGAATAAAATTTTATCGGTTTAATTATATATATACATATATAACTTTTTTCCCGTTGTACTGACACCTCTTTTCCCCCCAATAGTCCCAGTATAAAAGGACATGACATCCCTTCCTGTGCCATGTCCTTTTATACTGACCCTTTACGGTGGTGTAAATAGATTTTAGAAGCAATTGTCCCCCCTTCCGCCTGATTAAATGAGAATCATCCTGTTCTGAAACAGCAGGAAACAGGGACCGACGCATGCCTCCCTTCTGCAAATGAAAATCTTATATCCCCGTTCGGCTGCAAAAAAGAAAAAATCTCCATTGACGTCTATATATGGATACTGATACAATGTCTATGCACAATATATTGTAGTTGTGCCTCCAAAAAACAAATCGGATGATTCTCACAAAAAATCCGGAACAGTAAAAAAAGAAGAACAGCGGCCCGTTATGGAACTCCCATAATGCCTTCCGCTTTGATTCAGGGAAAGAGGTTGTAAATAATGGAAAAATGGTATGAAAATGATGTCAGCCAGGGCATTTTAAAAGCCAAATATTATCACGAAGGGGAAACAAGCCCCGAACAGTTTATGGACCGCGTCTGCTCTGTATTTGATGATAACCTGCGCCCCAAAATGAGGACTTATCTGGAAGACGCCACCGTCTGTCCGGCAGGACGCACGCTGTACGCTTCAGGAGCCAAGAATAAATTTAAAGTATCCATGTCAAACTGCTATATTCTTCCCTCTCCGGAAGACAATATTGAATCCATTTTTAAAGTCAACAGTGAAATTGCGCGGATTTTCTCCTATGGAGGCGGAATCGGCGTAAATATTTCCCGTCTCCGCCCGAAAGACAGCCGTGTCAACAATGCGGCCCGCACCTCTACCGGGGCTGTCTCCTTTTTGAAAATATTCAATGTAACAGGAGAAGTCATCAGCCAGAACGGACGGCGCGGCGCCATGATGGTCGGACTGAACTGCGATCACCCGGACATTTATGAATTTCTGCATATCAAACAGAACAATGAAAAACTGGCCAGCATGAATATCAGCATCCTTTTCACGGATGAATTCATGACTGCCGTGCGGGACGACACGGAGTTCACTCTTCATTTCAAAGTGGAATCTACGGGAGAAACCATATGCCGCACCATTCAGGCACGGAAATTCTTTGAAGAATTCTGCCGTACCCAGTGGGACTGGGGAGATCCGGGAGCTCTTTTTATTGATCCCCTCAACAACTACACACTCCTCTCCGGATATCCAGAATACAAAATTGAAATCACAAATCCCTGCGGAGAATTTGGCGGAAATGCCTATAACGCATGCAATCTGGAAAGCATCAATCTCTACAACCTCATTGATGACAAATTCGGAGATCACCCCGTCTTCAATGAAGAAAAATTTGCAGAAATTGTCAAAGATTCCATTTATGCCCTCGATGAAATTCTTGATTACGGCTATGATTCCCAGCCCCTTGATGAAAACCGCACCTGCATCGACAACTGGCGCTCGCTGGGCCTCGGCCTCTACGGCGTTGCCGATGCCCTGATCGCCATGAAACTGCGCTACGGCGGTGAAGAAGCCAACGAACTGATGGGCCATGTCATGAAAACCATGCTTCTTAATGCCCTCCGCGCCTCCTGTGAACTGGCAGAACAAAAAGGGCCCTTCGGACACTACCGCTGGGAAGCGACGGAAAAATCCCCCATTATACAGATGGTGAGAGAATTAGATCCCCAGTTGTATGAAGACATCAAAAAGCACGGTCTGCGG
>DIDD01000103.1:5218-8703 GCA_002417965.1 Veillonellaceae bacterium UBA5809 | reverse complement strand
CGTCAATCCTGTCTGAACAGAAAAGCAAAACATCACCCTCCCCAGATAGGCCTTGCGAACCTCTTCCGAAGATGCCAGTTCCTCACCGGTTCCTTCCAGCGCAATGGTTCCTGTCTCCAATACATAGGCATAATCCGCAATGCTTAAAGCCATACGGGCATTCTGTTCTACCAGCAGAACTGTAGTCCCCTCTTCATTGATTTTCTTAATGATATTGAAAATTTCCTGGACAAAAATCGGAGAAAGGCCCATAGAAGGCTCATCCATGAGAAGAACCTTTGGACGGCTCATAAGAGCCCTGCCCATGGCCAGCATCTGCTGCTCCCCTCCGGACAGTGTGCCCGCCTTCTGGGACGTTCTTTCCTGCAGACGCGGGAAAGAAGTAAAAATCATCTCCATATCCCGTGCAATGCCCTCCTTGTCGCTTCTTAGGAAAGCGCCCAGCTCGAGATTTTCCAACACCGTAAGAGGGGCAAAGATTCTCCGTCCCTCCGGCACCTGGGAAATCCCCGCCTTTACAATAGACTGCGCCTTCATTTTATGAATAGGCTGACCATCATACAGAATACTGCCGTCCTTGGGCCGGAGCAGGCCTGAAATTGTTCGGAGCGTCGTTGTTTTTCCGGCCCCGTTGGCTCCGATCAATGCCACTACCTGCCCTTTTTCGACCTTCATGGAAATTCCCTTCAGCGCATGAATGGCTCCATAGTACACATGCAGATCATTGAGTTCCAGTAAAGCCATAACTATTCCTCCGTTCCAAGGTATGCTTTAATGACGGCGGGATTATTTTTGATATCCGCCGGCACGCCTTCGGCCAGAATTTTCCCGTAATCCAGCACATAAATGCGCTCACAGATATTCATAACCAGCGCCATATCATGTTCAATCAGCAATATCGTCAGTTTAAACTGATCCCGTATCCACCGGATCATCTCCATCAGTTCCTGTGTCTCCTGCGGATTCATGCCCGCCGCCGGTTCATCCAGCAGAAGCAGCCGGGGTTCAGTCGCCAGTGCCCGGGCGATCTCCAGCCGCCGCTGCTGCCCGTAAGGAAGATTCTTAGCCTGCTCATCGGTTACATGTTCCAGTTTAAACATGGTCAGCAATTCTCTGGCCCGGTTATCAATGATCTGTTCTTCTTTTCCATATCGGCCGAGACGGAGAATCGCTTCCGGAAAAGAATAATTAGAATGCATGGTAAACGCAATCTTTACATTCTCCAGAACTGACAGTTCTCCGAAAAGCCGGATGTTTTGAAATGTACGGGCGATTCCCATGGCTGTAATTTGATAAGGTTTCTTCCCTGAAATATCTTTGCCCTCAAAAAGGATTTGCCCTGTGGTAGGCTTATAAACACCGGTCAGAAGATTAAAGGCAGTCGTCTTACCGGCGCCGTTGGGGCCGATCAGTCCGATCACCTCCCCCTGATCAATGTGAATAATAAAATTCTGCACTGCCTTGATTCCGCCGAAGGACTTGGAAAGTTCTACTGTTTCAAGAAGCCTGCCCATTTCCCTTGCCCCCCTTTCTGCGCTTCATCAGTCTCTGCAGAAGCAGCGAAAATTCCTGATTTCCAAAAACGCCCTGCGGTCTGAATATCATAAGGAGAATCAGACACAGTGCATAAATGATCATGCGGATTTCCGGATAATCAGCCAGCGCTGCGGTAATAAATGTGAGCAATGTTGCACCCACAATGGCTCCGGACATAGAACCGAGTCCTCCCAAAACAACCATAGTCAGGTAATTAAAGGAGTTCAGGAATGTGAATGAAGAAGGATGGGCGATCGAAAAGTAATGGGAAAACAATCCTCCTGCCACACCGGCGAACAGCGCCCC
Source organism: Veillonellaceae bacterium UBA5809 (assembly GCA_002417965.1). Taxonomy (GTDB): domain Bacteria; phylum Bacillota; class Negativicutes; order Veillonellales; family Dialisteraceae; genus UBA5809. The sequence goes on along the minus strand of DIDD01000103.1, from coordinate 6,861 downwards.
TACAGCAAAGGCCAGCACCTTGGCATACGTCGTGTTGATTCCCATTGCCGTGGCTGCGATCGCATTTTCCCTGACGGAAATACAGCTCCGTCCGAAAGTGGAATTGACCATATTCTTAATAAAGAACAAAGTAATAATCATCGCCCAGAAAACCCAGGTAAAATCGGTCAGACGGGGAATGCCTGTCAGTCCTGACGCACCGCCTACGGCCGGAATATTTAAAATCGTAATACGTATAATTTCTCCCATGCCCAACGTGGCAATCGCCAGATAATCACCGTCAAGACGCAGTGTGGGAATTCCTATGATAATACCGATAAACGCCGCTGCCAGCCCTCCGATGAGGAGCGCCAGCCCAAAGGGCAGATCATACCACATGGTCATAACCGCCGATACATAAGCGCCTACAGCCATAAATCCCGCATGCCCCAGCGAAAACTGACCCGTAATTCCATTAATCAAATTCAGACTGGCGGCCAAAATAACATTGATGCACATCAGCACAATCTGCAGCCGCCAGAAAGAAGAAATAACCCGTTCATCAATTAAGAAGCTGAAAATCAAATAAGTCACGACCGAAAGAGCCAGGAGAGCCAGGTCGTATCTGCGCATAGTCTTCATTACATTCATGGCTCACACCTTCTCCGTTTCATTCTTGCCCAACAGCCCGGTCGGCTTAATCAGCAGAATAATAATCAAAATTCCAAAAGCGGCTGCATCACGGAATGTGGATGACAGAAATCCCGATACCAGTGCCTCCACAACTCCCAGAATGATGCCTCCCATCATGGCCCCCGGAATAATCCCTATACCTCCCAGCACAGCGGCAATGAAAGCCTTGAGACCGGGCATAATTCCCATCAAAGGATCAATCGTATTATAGTAAATGCCCACCAGGACCCCGGCAGCTCCGGCCAGCCCTGATCCTACAGCAAAAGTAAAAGAGATAACATGATCCACATTAATGCCCATTAACAATGCTGCATCTGTATCATATGAAACAGCCCTCATGGCTTTTCCCATTTTAGTATACTGTACAATATACCAGAGCATCAGCATAAGAACTACAGTGGAAGCCAAAATAACAATCTGCTGAAAAGAAATCATCACCGATCCCAGATGAAATACCTGGTTGGGAAGAACCGGCGGAAATGTACGGGGTTGGGGTGAAAGAAAATACATAGTTGTATATTCAATAAAAAGAGATACACCGATCGCTGTAATAAGAATTGATATCTTGGAACTGTGCCGGAGCGGTTTATAAGCCAGCTTCTCCACCACAACACCAATCGCCGCAATAGCAATCATGGCCAGAATCAACGCCGGAAAAAATCCGAGCTTCAGCTGTGTTGTAACAAAAAAACCGACATAGGCTCCCAGCATGTAAATATCCCCGTGGGCAAAATTGATGAGCCGCATAATTCCGTATACCATGGTATATCCAAGCGCAATCAATGCATAAATACTTCCCAGGGAAACGCCGTTAATAATCTGTTGAATAAATTGGGCCAAAATGCCGTTATCCAATTGCTGCACCTCCTTAAAAACATGATGCAGGGGAACCTCCCTCTGCATCATGTATCATGCTATGGAGCTTTTCTGAAAACTGACTTCAATTATTCCGCACTGACTTTATCCTCAAA
>DIDD01000103.1:0-5009 GCA_002417965.1 Veillonellaceae bacterium UBA5809 | reverse complement strand
TTGAATTTTGTTTTATAGGCATTGACAAAGTCCATGACCTTTTTATTATCCTGCTGTACTGCATAGTGATTAGTATAATAGGTATTATTCAGCGCATCAGCACCTGCAATCTGCGCCAGTGTCTGGGAATCCCATCCGTCGCCGCCGGCAAAGGGAACCGTAATTCCCATCTCACGGGCCTGCTTCACAATCAGTCCCACTTCCTGATAATAACCGGGCACATATATAAAATCAGGATTCAATGCCTTGATTTTTGTAAGCGTCGCATTGAAGTCAGTATCCTTCTGGAGATACGCTTCTGTTCCCACTACCTGTCCGCCGAGCTTCGTGAAATTTTCTTCAAAATATTTGGCCAGGCCTTTAGAATAATCGGAAGAATTATCAATCAAAATCGCTGCTTTTTTTACATTGAGCTTCTTGGCCGCAAAATTAGCCATAACCTCGCCCTGATAGGGATCAATGAAACAGGCCCGGAAAGAATAAGGACGTGTTTTTCCCGTTTTATCATCCACTGTAACCTTGGGATTTGTGGCTCCCGGGGAAATACTGGGGATTTTAGCGCCTCCTGTAATCGGTACGGCAGCCAGTGCATTCGAGCTCATATTCGGCGCCACCATGGCAACAACGCCCTCATCGACCAGCTTCTGCGCCGCCGAAGCTGCTTCCGAAGGCTCCGACTTATTATCCAGAGAAACCAATTCCAGCTTTTTCCCGAGAACGCCGCCGGCTTTGTTGATTTCCTCAACCGCCAGCTGCGCCCCATGGAGTGCATCCATTCCATAAGCCGCCTGATTGCCGGTCATTTCAAGATCCGTGCCTATTTTGATGGTGTCCCCTTTAGCGGATCCTGATCCGCCTTTTTCTCCCCCGCATCCGGCCAAAACACTGGCTGCCGTAACGGCGGCCAACGAAGCAATAAGTATTTTTTTAGACAGGTTTTTCATAGAAACTCCTCCTTGTTATACATCGGGCTGCGCTCTGCAGATCCGTACTGAATCATACCGGATCAATACGTTCTACGAACTCCCGTTTACCGCCGGAAAATTTCATAATAATACCGGATGACACTGTATTATGCTTGTCATCAATCGTAATCTGTCCGCTGATCCCGGGGAAATCCCTTATTTTAGTCAATTCTCCTGAAACGGCTTCAGCTTTTGTAGATCCCGCACGCTCTATGGCTTCCATCATCAAATTCGCAGAATCATAAGCGGTAACGGCAAAAGAATCAGGTTTATATCCATACCGGGCTTCATACTTTCTAATAAATTCCTGCAGTGCAGGATTATTGTCATCCTGAGAATAATGATTGCAGAAATAGGTATTCTGAAGATTCTGCGGTGAAGCAATTTCCACCAGCTTGTCACTGTCCCATCCGTCACCTCCCAGAATCGGCATGGAAGCTCCCATCTCCCTGGCCTGACGGATAATCAGCCCCACTTCCTGATAATAGCCGGGAATGAAAATAATATCCGGATTTTGTGCAAGAATTTTGGTCAGAATCGGTTTGAAATCCACATCCTTGGCCATATACGCTTCACGTCCTGAGACAGCGCCGCCTTTACGCTCAAACTGCTGGGTAAAAAAATCTGCCAGTCCCATGGAATAGTCACTGGAATTATCAACCAGAACTGCTGCCTTTTTGGCTTTCAGGCGGTCAGCTGCAAAATCAGCCATAATCCGCCCCTGATAAGGATCCGTAAAACAGGCTCTGAAAATAAACTCTCTCGTTTTGCCCGTTGAAGGATCTACTGTAATCGACGGATTGGTGCCGCTCGGTGTAATCAGCGGAATTTTATCGGACGACACCAGCGGCGCCAGTGCAATTACATTGGAACTGGTATCCGGTCCGATAACACCTACGGCTCCGGCTGTAACCAGCTTGGCCAGTGCATCCGCCGATCCGGCCACCTCACTCCGGTTATCCACACCGACAACCTGCACTTTTTTCCCTAAGATGCCTCCCTTGATATTGGCATCCTCCACCGCCATATGAATGCCGTTCAGCGAAGATGTGCCGAAAGATGCATTGGACCCTGTCATTTCCAGGTTGGCCCCGATTACAATCAGATTGGACTGAGCCGTCTTATTCTCTGAGGCGCAGCCGGCAAGCGCCGATACTAAAGCCGCGCCGGCCAGGCAGGCTGCCGCACTCCGGCGTCTCATCATGTACATCCCTCCCTTTCTCTGTCAATCACCTCTGACATGCTGCCAGACATTCTGGCAAAACCCTTTTTACCTTTCATACCTGCAGCAGAACAGCATTTCCTCTCGGATAACAAAAAAGCACCGCAGCCCTTTCGGGCCGGGTGCACTTCTTTGTGCTTTTACTTTCTGCAATTATGATATATTCATATCATAATTCTTGAACTTTAACTTGTCAACACTTTGATGCTATGCCATTGCATTATATAAATACATCGATTTTTAGAATCATTCATAAATTTGAAAATTCACTGATTAAAATATAGGCTATTCCTTTTTTCCTGCTCTTATTCTATGCTAAAATACAATCAGTAATAGAGGGAGGCACGGTATAATGACATCACAGCAATGGAAGGACCGCCCGATTCACGAATTTTTAGACAAAATGGGCGATGGATCTCCTGCACCCGGCGGCGGTGCCGCCGCAGGACTGACAGGTGCACAGGCCTGCGCACTGGCCGAAATGGTCTGCAGTCTGACACTAAGCAATAAAAATTATAAAGATGTAGCCTCTGAAGCCGCAGAATGGAAAGAACTGTGCAGAAGCGGTCAGGCTATCATGCTGGATCTGATAGATGAAGATGCCAGGAACTTTCTTTTTTTAATGGAAGCCATCCGTCTTCCGAAGGAAACAGATTCCGAAAAAGAATCCCGTAAAATTGTAGTGCAGACAGCCCTGAAAAAAGCGATTGAAGCCCCTTACCAAATGGCCGACACCATGAATGATCTGCTGGAACTCTTTACAACCATCTTAATTAAAGGAAACCGCAATGCCATTACAGATGCTGTCATTGCCCTGCAGCTGGCCCAGGCAAGCATGAGGGCCTCCTTCCTTAATATACAGATTAATTTGAAATCAATTACTGACGATTTTTATAAAGCGGATATAGAAGGGGCTCTGAAAGAATGGGAAAAAGGAATCACCCATGTGGATGCCATCCTGACCTATCAGGTGAAAATTTAATCATGGAGCCCCTGATCAGGAAACAGCGTACCCGCCTCCTTCTTGGGAAGATCCAAAGTTTTTTCCTTCTTTTTCTTTCTTCTGCCGCCGTGGGAATTGCCACAGGCATCCTCGATTCTCTATTTGGAATCACGCTGCTCCATTTAGATGCCTACCGCAGCCTCTATCCTTTTCTGACAATTCCTCTTTTGCCGCTGGCTGGAATAATAATTATTGGCACTTACCGAAAATGGGGCGGAAACTGTTTTTACGCAATGAATAACGTTTTCCGGGCTGCCTTTGGGCAAAAAGAACCTCTGCCCTGGCGGACCATTCCCTTCTGCATGGGCGCCACTTGGCTGACGCACTTCTTCGGAGGCAGTGCGGGACGTATTGGCGTTGCCATTCCTATAGGTGCTGTTTTAGCCAGTCATATGAGAAAATTTATCCGCGGACGCCGTACCATGCATATCCTGCTAATCGCAGGCATGGCTGCAGGATTTGGAGGTCTTTTCCAGACTCCGGTGGCCGCGGTGTTTTTTGCCATGGAAATACTGGCGTTCGGACGGTTCGAAAATGATGCCTTTTTCCCCGCACTGGCCGCTTCATGGAGCGCCTACTTCACCGCTTCCGAGCTGGGGATGCCGCGGCTGGCCCTGGTACAGCATGAGATCATCCCTGTTCACATAGGAGTTATTTTTATTCTGGCTGCCTGCGGTATCCTTTTTGGCACAGTCGGCGGAAGTTTCGCCTGGTCCATGGCCCGCACAAGACAGTGTCTGACCTATTTCTTTCCTGATCCGTACCGCCGCATTGCGGTGTGCGGCGCAGCTGTAGCCATTCTTTCCCTTCTCCTTCACAGCGGCCGTTATTCAGGGCTTTCTCTTTCACTGATGACAGCTGCCTTTACGGGAGGAATGATTTATTCCTCCGACTGGATATGCAAATATGTCATGACTCTCGTGACCAGAGCCGGAGGGTTCCAGGGCGGAGAATTGATGCCTGTTCTCTGCATAGGCGCTTCACTGGGAGTTCTCATCTCCCCCTTAACCGGCCTTCCCCCGTCATTTATGGCGGCCTGCGGCGCCATCGGCGTATTCACCGGAGCCACCAACACGCTGCTGGCTCCGGTCTGTTTCGGTCTGGAGCTGTTTGGATGGGATTACATGCCCTGGTTTTTTACCGTATGCGTCGTGGCAAAAGCAGTCAATTTCAACCAGTGCCTATATGCCCTGCAGAGAAAAAATCCGACCTTTTGGAATTGGAATTCCTGAAGGCCGGTTTTTTATTTATTGCCTTTAAAATTTGTATTCATAGCCTGCCATGAAATTTCTTCCAAGGCTGTAAAATGTAGATGATGAAGTGGAAATAATATCCTGCCGGTCTAAAATATTGTCAACATTCAGGAAAAAACGTCCTTCCCGGTTAGGCGCATAGGAAAGATTAATATCGGTAAATAACTGTGGTTTAAAACTTTTATAAGGAGCCGCATCGCGGATTCTTTTCCCCAGGAAACTCAAATTAGCCGCCGTGGTTAATTTTCCGGACTTCCAGACGGAGCCCACGTTATATTGAATTTTTCCATAATAATCGTGCCATTGCCCCTTCACCCCCTTCTTATCTGTTTCCTGCTTTTCCGGATGGCTGTAAGAGATCCCCGTATAAAAAGAAAAATTTTCACTGCGCTGTACAGTCCATGTCAATTCTGCCCCTGTATTCCGAATATCTTCATTAGTATAAGTAATTGTCGGATAATTCGTTGTGTTGGCATCAATGCTGTCCTTGATCAAATAATGATATACAGCCAGCCTCCATGACTGATTTCCTATATTTTTCTTCCACCCTGCTTCATAATGGACTC
>DIDD01000084.1 GCA_002417965.1 Veillonellaceae bacterium UBA5809 | reverse complement strand
ATCGTGAGACAGGAAAGGGGCTTTCAGCTCTCTCCCGCCGGGCGGGTTATCCCTGTGTCTGTTCGTCTTCTGTGAATGGTGACGGAGCCGGTGCGGCCAGGCAGATGGCGGAGCCGGGCGTGACCGCTTTTTCGGGAGCTTCCGGAACGGGGAAGTCCACACTGCTGAACAGACTCCTCGGAACGGACCGCTTTGAAGCGCAGGCCGTGAGCCGGAAAACAGGAAGAGGACGGAATACCACGCGTCATGCTGAACTGGTGCCGCTGGATGCGGAAACGCTGGTGATGGATACGCCGGGCTATACTGCGCTGTCTGCGGGAGGACTGCTTCCATCGGAAGCCGGTCTGCTGTTCAGGGAATTTTCCCCTTATCTCGGGCAGTGCCGTTTTTCAGACTGCCTGCATGAATCAGAACCGGGATGCGCTGTGCGGAAGGCCTGTGAATCCGGCGCCGTGGCTGTATCCCGCTACCGATCGTACCTGCATTTACTTCATGAACTGAAGGATTTTCAATTACGGAGATATGACTGATGATACAAATTGCGCCTTCTCTGCTGTCAGCGGATTTTTCCCGCCTATCCGAAGAACTGGAAAGTATTAAAAAAGCCGGTGCCGATATGGTGCATCTGGATGTGATGGACGGGCATTTTGTGCCGAATCTCACCTTTGGTGCCCCTGTTATCCGTGCACTCCGGCCATGTACAGATCTTCTCTTTGATGCCCATCTCATGGTGGAAAATCCGGAAGATTATGTAGGGCCTATGGCTGAAGCCGGTGTGCAGATGCTGTCCTTTCATGCCGAAGCCGCCGTTCATGCCGACAAGATTATCTCGGATATACGGAGCCGGGGCATGTCGCCGGGAATGGCCGTGAATCCGGGGACCTCTCTGTCGCTTCTGGATACGGTTCTTCCCCAGCTTGATTTTGTCCTGGTTATGACGGTCAATCCCGGTTTCGGAGGGCAGAAGCTGATACCGTACTGCATTGATAAGATCCATATCCTGCGCCGTATGGCGGATACGTGCTGCCACCGTCTTAAAATTGAAGCAGACGGCGGAATCAATCCGGAGAATGCGCCCCTCCTGAAGATCGCAGGGGCTGACAGGCTGGTGGCCGGATCGGCGGTTTTCGGGGCTGAGGACAGGAAAAAGATGATTACGGCGCTGCGGGGCTGACCCCGGCCGTGTGCCGCCAAAGAACTCATACAGATCCCTTTTGGGAAACAGTATGAGTTTTCATTTGCCGTTCTATAGTATATGATAAGAGTACAGCCTGGTCTGTGCAGGCCTATTATGATTGAAGGAGAATGTCATGATTGAACCCAATACCATTCAGCATTTTTTAAGTCCTTCCGGAATCCGTCTGACAGCAGCCGATACAACGGAAGCCGTCCGGACCGCCTGCCGTATTCATCACATGAGACCCTTGTCGGCATCTGTTCTGGGAAAGGCTATGACGGCCGCGGCCATTCTGGCCAATGATTTCAAAAATCATGAGGGGGTCAGTCTGAAAATGCTGACGGACGGGCCTTCAGGCCCGGTTTATGCAGATGCCTATGAAGGCCGTTATCTGAGGGGATATACGGAACACCCGGAGGCGGGCGCAGCCTGTCCGGATGATGAAAAAGGCGTTATTACCGGGGCGGGGCAGCTCATTGTCACCCGCTATTCACTTCTCCGGCAGCCCTATACGAGTGCTGTCAATTTATGGCCGGGCGATGTGTCGGATGTGATATCCGCTTATCTGAATCTCTCGGAACAGGTTTTGTCGGCAGTCCGTCTGGAAGTGCTCTTTGACGGAAAGGGAAAGGTCGTCCATGCGGGGGGAATCATGGCACAGCTCATGCCTGAAGGGGACAGGGAAAAAATGGCTTCTCTGTTCAGGAAAACAGAGGAATGGCAGCTTTTTCATCCTGAAAAATCAAAGGACCCCGGACAGGCGGAATTTGAATCTCTCTGGAAAAAAGAATTTATTCCGCTCTATCAGTCGCCGGTTTCTTTCCGGTGCACCTGTTCGCTGGAGCATATCCGGCACAATCTTTCACTTCTTCCTGCGCAGGAGAAGGAATCGCTTCTGAAGGACTCCAGTATTGAAATTGTGTGCCATTACTGCGGACGGAAATATGAAATTTCCAGAGAGACTCTGAATCAGTGGTTTCATGAACAAAGAAAGGGAGATGTATCATAACATGGGAAAACTCGCTTTTATCGGCGGAACCGGTGTCTACGATCCGCATATTCTGACGGATATCCGTTCAGAGCGGATCACAACACCTTACGGAGAAGCTGCTTATGAGATCGGACATTATGGATCCAGGGATATTATTTTTCTGGCCCGTCACGGGGTTCATCATACCATTCCTCCCCACAAGATTAATTACAGGGCCAATATCTATGCTTTAAAAATGCTGGATGTCACGGCCGCTGTTTCAACAACAGCCGTGGGCTCCCTGAACCCGGACTTCCGTCCGGGGGATCTGGTTCTCATTGATCAGTTTATTGATATGACCAAGTCGAGGGAAGGCACTTTTTTTGACGGCGTGCACCGCGGCGTGGCCCATATTGATATGACAGATCCCTATTGTCCGTCTCTCCGGAGCGCGGTTGTGGAGGCGGGACGGAAACAGGGCATCACTGTCCATGACGGAGGCACTTATATCTGTACGGAAGGCCCCCGGTTTGAGACGCCTGCCGAGATCCGCGCATTCCGAAGCTGGGGCGCGGATGTGGTGGGGATGACCAATGTCCCGGAAGCCCAGCTTGCCCGGGAGGCAGAAATCTGTTATTCCACAATTTCCATGGTGACAAATTTCGCGGCCGGCATGTCCAGTGAACCTCTGACGCACAGTGAGGTACTGGAATGCATGAACCGCAATATTTCCCATTTTCAGCAGATCATTTCCGTACTGGCTTCTTCTTATGACACAGACCGTGACTGTTCCTGCCGCCATGCCGCTTCTGAATTCGGGGGATTCCGGTTATGAAAAGGAGACTGTCCGCGCTGTACTGGAAGGGTGACCGCCTGATTCTCCTGGACCAGACACTCCTTCCTGAAACAATCTCTTATAAAACCTGTTACAATGTGGAAGATACGGCAGATGCCATCCGAAAACTGATCGTACGCGGCGCACCGGCGATCGGCGTGGCGGCCGCTTATGCTCTGGTTCTTGAATCGCGGCGCATGGACGGAGAGAATCTGACATCCGATGAGAAGAAGGCCTGGTTCGAGGGGGCCTGCCACTGTCTCTGTGAAGCGCGGCCCACCGCAGTCAATCTGTTCTGGGCCGTAAAAAGAATGTACCGCGTATTCCAGGCGAACTGGCGGAAAAAAAGATGGTCCCAGATACTCCAGGAAGAAGCGGTTCTGATTGAGAAAGAAGATAAACTGGTCAACCGCTGCATTGGTGAGAGGGGCGCTTCCCTGTTTTCCGGGAAAAGTGAGCTGGTTCTTCTGACACACTGCAATACGGGATCCCTGGCTGCCTCGGGAATCGGCACGGCGCTGGGCGTCATCCGGACGCTCCATGAAAGAAGTCAGTTGAAATGTGTGTATATGGATGAAACACGCCCTCTTCTTCAGGGATCCCGCCTGACGGCTTCAGAGCTGATGCATGAGGAAATCCCATGCTGCCTGATCTGTGATTCCATGGCGCCGGCGGTCATGCGGGATAAAAAGGTAGATGCTGTTATCACGGGCGCCGACCGCATTGCGAGAAATGGAGATACCGCCAATAAAATCGGGACTTACGGACTGGCTGTGGCGGCGGCTTATCATCATATTCCGTTTTTCATTGCAGCCCCGTTTTCCACCTTTGATTTTTCCCTGCCTGCAGGGCAGGAGATTGTGATTGAAGAAAGAGATCCCGATGAAGTCCGTTCTTTCCGCGGGGTTTTTACAGCGCCGAAAACGGTGCCTGCCTATAAT
>DIDD01000147.1 GCA_002417965.1 Veillonellaceae bacterium UBA5809 | reverse complement strand
CCCGCTGTGCTGAAAGCAGTGCATGACGCGGAGGTTCCTGTTATTTCAGCAGTCGGTCATGAACGGGATGTGACGCTGGCAGATCTGACGGCAGACCGGAGAGCCGCCACGCCCACACAGGCCGCTGAAATGGCTGTGCCTGAACTCGGGGACTGGCAGGAGCAGATTGCTTCCTGCAGGGATCGGCTCCTCCGGGGAGCGGAATCGGCGCTGACAGACGGGCGGGGACGGCTGTATACAGCGCTGTGGCGCATGCAGGCTTCAGGCGCTTCCGGGAAAACGGAACAGGAACGGATGCAGCTCCGCATGGCCGTCATGCGTCTGCAGAGAAATATGGAAACTCATTTGAAAAATCGATATGCACAGCTGCTGGAAAAAATGACAGCATTGGAAAAACAGAGGAAATGAAATATATGGAAGAAAACGGGAAACAGACGGAGATGCCCCGGGACAGGTCTTTTGAGTCTTCTCTGGACAGGCTGGAAAAGCTGGCCTTTTCACTGCAGACGGAAAAACTGCCCCTGCAGGAGGTTACCGCCCGGTTTCAGGAAGGCATGGAACTGGCGGAACACTGCATGGAGCTTCTGAACCGGGCCGAAGAGAGTGTGCGGTCCGCATCAGACACGCTGAAAAATCTTACCGGCGACGGGAGGAAAAAAGAAAATGATCCAATCGATAATGGAGGAGAAGAAAGCTCTCATTGACAGGTATCTTGAAACGATTCTCTCTCCGGACTGCGGAGAACATAAAATTCTTTATGAGGCTATGAATTACAGTCTTCTTGCAGGGGGAAAGAGAATCAGGCCGTCCCTGTTCCTCCTTCTTCTGGAAGAAGGAGGACTGGATCCGGAGATGTATATGGATGCAGCCTGTGCGCTGGAATGCATTCATACGTATTCTCTGATTCATGATGATCTTCCGGCGATGGATAATGATGAATTCCGCCGCGGACGGCTGACCAATCATAAGGTATACGGAGCCGGCATGGCGACGTTGGCGGGAGACGGACTGCTGACCTTTGCTTTTCAGCTCCTGTCCCGGCAGAAGGGGATTTCCCCGGATGTCCGCTGTGAACTTGTCCGGATACTGGCGGAAGCGGCGGGTCCTGCCGGCATGGTGGGGGGACAGGCGCAGGATATTTCATCTGAGCACCGGCGCCTGAGTCTGGAGGAGCTCCGGGTCATGGATGCCTGCAAGACCGGATGTCTTCTGTGCGCTCCTGTGGATATGGCGGCGGCGGTTCTGTCTCTTCCCGGAGAAGAACGGGATATTCTTGCGCAGTGGGGCCGGCATATAGGGCTGTTGTTTCAGATTACCGATGATATGCTGGATGTATCGGGAACGCTGGAGCAGATGGGGAAAAAGTCCGGGCAGGATGAAGTCATGGACAAGCCCACTTATGTAACCGTACTGGGTTATGGGGAAGCTGCACGGAAGGCGCAGGATGAGGCGCAGCAGGCAGCGGCGCTGGCTGCCCGTCTGCCGGTCTTCGGCCGTATACTGAGGGATCTTCCCCTTTATTTAATTGAAAGAACAAAATGAAAGGGTGACACGTCCGTGAGTTTTTATCTGCATGAGCTGTGGGGAAACGGTGTGCTGATTTCATCCGTGCTGGCATGGCTGATCGCTCAGATTGCCAAAATTTTCCTGTTTGCCATGACTCATAAAAAATGGGATATTGAGCGTCTTGTGGGATCCGGGGGCATGCCCAGCTCCCATTCAGCCCTGGTGACGGCCCTCTGCACATCCATCGGCATTCTGGATGGAATGAATTCTGAAATTTTTGCGCTGGCCTGCGTTTTTGCGGCGATTGTCATGTATGACGCCGCCGGCGTGCGCCGGGCGGCAGGAGAGCAGGCCCGTATTCTCAATACGCTTCTTGATGAAGTCGACCGCGGGGAAGGGGTCAGTCCTGCCAGGCTCCGGGAGCTGCTGGGGCATACTCCGGTGGAAGTGCTGGCCGGAGCGGTTTTGGGAATTGCCGTTTCTTATTGTTATTATGTCATTGTATAATGGAATCAGGGAGAGGCATGGAAAAAGAACGTCTGGACGTGCTGTTGGTGGAACGGGGATTTTTTGAGACCCGTGAAAAGGCAAAGCGCCATATTATGGCCGGAGTCATACTGGTGCATGACCGTCCGGTAGATAAGGCCGGTACAAGGGTGGACCGGGATGCGCCGATCAGAATCCGGGGAAAAGTCATGCCTTATGTGGGACGGGGCGGTTATAAGCTGGAAAAGGCGCTGTCTCTTTTTCCCATCAGCCTCAAGGGGGCCGTTATGGCCGATATAGGAGCTTCCACCGGCGGATTTACCGACTGCGCCCTGCAGCACGGCGCCTCCAGGGTATATGCCATTGATGTGGGCACCAATCAGCTTGACTGGAAGCTGCGCCGCCTTTCCCAGGTCATCAGTCTGGAAAGAACCAATATCAAGGATGTGACATTGGAGACGCTGGGGGAGCCTGTCGATTTTGTGTCGGCTGATGTATCTTTTATTTCAGTGCTGAAAATCCTTCCCGCTGTTGATGCTGTTTTAAAGCCGGAGGGAACTATGGTGATTCTCGTCAAGCCCCAGTTTGAAGCCGGACGGGAGCAGGTGGGAAAGGGCGGAATCATTCATGATCCGGCCGTACACCGGAGCGTGCTGGTCCATACTATGGCCGCTCTCCGGGAAGACGGCTGGTCTGTCCTCGGACTGACTTATTCGCCGATCAAGGGAACGTCGGGAAATGTGGAATTCCTGCTGTGGGCCGGACGGAAGAAAGCCGGCCCGGACGGAACGGGTGAAGATCCTGACCGGATGGCTGCCCGCGTGGTGGCGGAAGCCCATGAAAATTTGAAGAGGTGATATATATGGAAGTCGCTGTCTTTCCCAATGCGGTGAAACCCACCGTGTTTCCATTTTTCCAGACACTGGAAAAGATATTTGATAAAAAAAATATCCGTTTTTATCTGCCTGACGGGCTGCGTCCTGAATTTGAGAAGAAGAAAATTCATGTTGACGGAGAGCATTTTAAGTCAATTGACTGGATCGGAAATCACGTACGTTATGTTTTTTCTGTCGGCGGAGACGGTTCTTTTCTCCAGGTGGCCCGGCAGATGTCTGATTATCCTGTGCTTCTGGTAGGCATTAATCTGGGGGAATTGGGATTTTTGAATGAAATTGCCCCGGACCGTCTGGAAGAGCGTCTGGATCAGATTGAAAGAAATGACTACCGCGTGGAAGAAAGAATGTTCCTTTCTTCTTATATAGAAGAAGGAGAAAGCAAAACCTGCCGGAAGCTGCCCGATGCGCTGAATGATGTGGTGGTGGGACGCAATAAGACAGGCAAAATGTCCCGGGTCAGGCTCTGGATCAACGGGCAGTATACCCAGGAATATCCGGCAGACGGACTTATCGTGTCCACACCTACGGGATCAACGAGTTATGCCCTGTCCTGCGGCGGTCCCATTCTGCATTCTGCGGCGCGCCAGATTCTCGTGGTCCCGATCTGCGCCCATTTGATGAGAAATATTCCTCTTCTGCTCTGCGATTCCGACGAGGTGCGCGTCACACTGCCTGAAAGGGAGCGGTTTCTGACAGTATCTGTGGACGGGGATGCTTCTTATACACTGGACAACCGGTCCCAGCTCTGTATTCGGAGCTGTATAAAAAAGATCCGGTTTATCCGGTTTAAGGATCAGGAATTTTTCACAACTCTGTTTTCCCGGCTTCTGCGGAGAGACAGCACCGCGCCTTCTCTTGAAACGGCCGGCGTGAAGGCGGAGCATTGAATTGAAAAGAGATGAGAGGGATTGATGATGAAACGTAACAGAAGCGCTAAAATCAGGGACATTGTGCAGACACAGGTTATTGAGACCCAGGAGGAGCTGGCCGCGGCTCTGCACCGGGAAGGCATTGCCGTCACCCAGGCTACGGTATCCAGAGATATTAAGGAACTGGGCCTGATCAAGGTTCCTTATCAGGATGGGCGTTACCGTTATGCGGTGTCTCCTGAAAAGGGAACGGGCATGTCCAAGGCACATATCAATCTTCTCTTTCAGGAGGCTGTTCTCCGCATTGAGAACAGCGGAAATATGATTGTCATCCATACCCTTCCCGGATCAGCGCCTTCTGTGGCATCGGCCATTGATCATTCCGGACTGGATGCCGTACTGGGGACACTGGCCGGTGACGATACCATTCTCATGGTCATACGGTCCGAAGGGGATGTTCCCGGACTGATGGCCCGTATTCAGGGCTTTTTGGAAGAGTAGAAGGGAGCCTGCATCCATGCTTCAGAGCCTTCATATCGTCAATTTCGTCATTATAGAGGATGTCTCTTTTGAACTGGACCGGGGCGTTTCCATTTTTACGGGGGAAACCGGTGCAGGGAAATCAGTGCTGGTGGATGCGCTGGCGGTTTTGACCGGACGCCGCGCTTCTGTAGAGGATATCCGCAGAGGAACCCCTTTCTTTCAGATTGAAGGGGTTTTTTCTGCGGAAAGTCCGGAAATACGGAACCGGATTCTGGAGGACTGCGGGTTTGAACCTGATGAGGGAACCGATATTGTTCTGACACGGCGTCTGAACAGCAGCGGGCGGGGCCAGTGCCGGATCAACGGCACGCTCTGCTCTGTCAGGCAGCTCGAACAGATGGGGCAGAAGCTGGTCCGTCTCCATGAGCAGAATGATAATGAGAGGCTGCTGGCAGCGGGTTTCTGCCGCCGTATGACGGACAGCTATTCGGAGAAGGGACGCCGTCTGTCCGCTGATTATGACAGTCTCTACAGACAGTGGAGGGCCATGGATGAGGAACGCCGTGCTTTTGCGGCCAAAAGGCAGGAAAATGAACGCCGTCTGGATATTCTGAAGTGGGAAACGGAAGAAATCCGTTCTGCGGACATCCGTCCCGGAGAAGATGATGAAATTGAAAAAAAGCTGGATATTGCAGAAAACAGAGAAAAAATTTATAAAAATACAGCGGCGGCCCTCCGGTTTCTGGAGGATGAAGACGGAGGGATTGAAAGGCTGTCTGAGGCTGTCCGCAGTCTGACGCAGGCAGCCCGTTATGACGGGGCGCTGGAAGCTCTCGCGGAAAAGGTGTCCTCTGCGGTGTATCTGGCGCAGGAAGCATCCCGGGATCTGGCTGCGTATGCGGAAAGCACGGAGTTTTCCGAAGAGGAACTGAATGAGCTGCAGCAGCGGGATGAGATCCTGAACGGCATGAAGAAAAAATATGGTCCCGCACTGTCTGATGTGCTGGCTTATTTTGAAAAGGGGACGGCCGAATATGAACGTCTTCATTCGATGATTTATGAAAATGAAGAGGCGGAGAAGAAATGGCAGGCGCTGACGGAATCTGTTATGGAAAAAGCAGGGGCGCTCAACAGGGAAAGAACCCAAAACGGAGACAGTCTCTGTCCCCGCATCGGAGAGATCCTTCACCGCCTGGGCATGCCCCATGCCCGGCTGCAGTTCCGGCTGGTGCCGGCGGCAGTTCCGGTTCCGGGGGCGGCTGAGGAGACAGAGTTTCTTTTTTCGGCCAATGAGGGAGAACCGCTTCGTCCCATGCGGCGGGTAGCTTCCGGCGGAGAGATGACCCGTATCTCGCTGGCCATGGAAAGTCTGAACGCAGGTCTTTTCTCCGGCGAAACACTGGTTTTTGATGAAATTGATACAGGCATCAGCGGAGAGGTGGCTTTCCGCGTGGCGGCCCAGATACGCCAGATTTCCCATACGGTGCAGGTGCTGTGCATCACTCATCTGCCGCAGACTGCGGCTATAGCTGACTGTCATTACCGCCTGAGCAAGGAAATCCGCGGTGGGAGAACTATGACTGAGGCTTCCCGGCTGGAAGGAAAGGCCCACATAGAAGAAATCGCGCAGATGATTTCAGGGAAGAATTTTTCGGAAAATGCCTTTAAATCGGCGGAGGAACTATGCCGGTCGTTAAAAAAATAATTTTATACGTTGACTCATGTCATGATTTATAGTAACTTATGAATCAGTACAAGTAATTGATTGAGGAGGCAGCGAGCATGATTCGTATTGTAGTCAACGGGGCCGGCGGAAAAATGGGCCGGGAAGTGGTCAAGGCTGTTGCAGCGGATCCGGAGCTGGAGCTGGCAGGAGCTGTGGATCCCTCCCATAAGGGGGAAGATGCAGGCATTCTGGCAGGAACAGAACGGAACGGCGTGACTGTCGGCGGTTCCCTGCAGACGGTTCTGGAAGAGACACATCCGCAGGTGGTTGTGGATTTTACCAGTCCTTCTGTTATTTTTGACAATGCCGCAGCCGTCATGGAAAAAGGCCTGTCCATGGTCATCGGAACAACAGGACTCACGGAGAAGCAGAGGACTCTTCTGCAGGAGATTTCTTCCCGCACCGGAGCCAATGCGCTGATAGCGCCCAATTTTTCTCTGGGAGCGGTTCTGATGATGGAAGCCGCTGAAAAAATATCAGCCTATCTTCCCAATGCGGAAATTATAGAACTTCACCATAATCATAAATATGACGCACCTTCGGGCACATCCCGCCTGACCGCTGAAAAAATGGGGGCAGCGCGAAAACAGGAGCCCTGCGAAGACCGGACTGCCGAGAGCATTCCCGGTGCGCGGGGCGCTGTTGTGGAGGGAATCCGCATTCACAGCGTGCGGCTTCCCGGCTATGTGGCACACCAGGAGGTATTGTTCGGAGGAGAAGGCGAAATTCTTACCATCCGTCACGATTCTCTGGACAGAAAATCTTTTATGCCCGGCGTGGTGCTGGCCTGTAAAAAGGTGCTGACGGTTCCCGGCGTGACTTACGGCCTGGAAAATTATTTATGACGGAGTGTGAATGCGTATGGAAAGAAAGCCGAATATCGCTGTTCTCGGCGCTACGGGCGCTGTAGGCCAGGAATTAATCCGACTTCTGGAGGAACGCCGCTTTCCCATCGGTTCTCTGAAGCTGCTGGCTTCATCCCGTTCCGCAGGAAGCAGAATTTCCTGTGCAGGACGGGAATATACGGTGGAAGAAGCGGTTCCCGGGTCTTTTGAGGGGATTGACATAGCCCTGTTTGCCGGCGGAAGCATCAGCGGCGTGCTGGCTCCCGAAGCAGTCAGACGCGGTGCCGTGGTGATTGACAATTCAAGCACCTACCGCATGGATCCTGATGTGCCCCTGGTCATTCCGGAAATCAATCCCGAAGATATAGCTCTTCATCACGGCATTATTGCCAATCCGAACTGCTCTACCATTATTATGCTGATGGCATTGAAGCCGATTTATGACCTGTCTCCGATCCGCCGTATTATTGTAAGCACATACCAGGCGGTTTCCGGAGCCGGCAAGGAGGGAATCAATGAACTGTATGATGAGGTGAAGGCCGGCCTGTCAGGGACTTCTTATGAGCCCCGCATTCTCCCGTCGGCGTCACTCCCGGTTCATTATCCCATCGCGTATAATGTGATTCCCCAGATCGATGTGTTCCTGGATAATGACTATACTAAAGAAGAAATGAAAATGGTCAATGAAACTCATAAAATTCTTCATGACTCCAAGATCGGCATTACGGCAACGGCTGTCCGCGTTCCTGTGGTCAGGAGCCATGCGGAATCGATTTATATTGAAACGGAATCAGCTCTGACGGCGGACCAGATCCGCAGGGCTCTGCAGGATTTTCCGGGGACACAGGTGGCGGATGATCCGTCCCGTATGGTTTATCCCATGCCCTGTGATACGTCCGGCCGGGATGATGTCTATGTAGGCCGTATCCGGGCCGATCTGGCGGAGCCGCGGGGCATCAATCTGTGGGCGTCCGGCGATCAGATCCGCAAGGGTGCGGCATTGAATGCCATTCAGATCGCCGAGGCCATGGTCCGCAGCGGTTTGTCTGACAGGTCATCAGGGAGGAATTAAAATGAAAAAATTTGGACATCTTATCACGGCGATGATTACACCGTTCCGTCAGGACGGTTCTGTAGATTATGAAGGGGCTGCCGTGCTGGCGCGGTATTTGGCGGATCACGGCTCCGACGGCATTCTGGTCGGAGGCACCACCGGTGAGGGCGCCACCATGAGCGCCGATGAAAAGCTGAAGCTGTATGAAACAGTTGTCCGTACCGTGGGAGACCGTGTGCTGGTTATGGGCAATACGGGCAGTGTTGATACGGCCGCTTCCGCAGCTTTTACGAAACAGGCGGAAAAGACGGGAATTGACGCGGTTCTTGCCATTGTGCCTTATTATGTGAAACCTACGCAGGAAGGGCTGTACCGTCATTTTAAGGCCATTGCCGACGCCACGGAGCTTCCCGTTATCCTTTATACTGTCCCCGGACGGACGGGATCCAATATTGTGCCTTCCACAGTGAAGAGGCTGACGGAAGCCTGCCCGAATATTGTGGGGATTAAAGAAGCCAGCGGCAGCTGGGACCAGGTTTCTGAAGAACGGCGCATACTGCCTGAAGATTTTATGATTTACAGCGGAGATGATTCTTTCTCTCTTCCGATTCTTTCCATCGGCGGGCAGGGGATTATCAGTGTGGCCAGCCATGTTGTGGGCGATGAGCTTCGCAGTATGGTGGAAGCCTGCCATGCCGGAGATTTCCACAGGGCGGCCCAGCTTCACCTTCATCTGTTTCCGATGATGAAGGGGCTGTTTTTCATTACCAGCCCGATTCCCGTGAAAAAGGCTGTGAATCTGCTGGGACTTCCCGGCGGCACATTCCGCCTTCCCATGGTGGAACCGAATGAAGAGGAAACGGCTTTTATCACAAAGCTGATGAAGGATTATGATTTGATCTGACAGGATCTGCTTTTGATACTGAAAACGGATGCAGGCATATGCCTGCATCCGTTTTCAGTATCCGGACTCTTCATGATCTGCCTGTTCTGCAGATTCAGGGAGTCAGTCAAATTTTTTATACAAAAGACGCACAGAATTCATGATACAGAGAATGGTCACGCCCGTGTCGGCAAATACAGCCATCCACATACTGGCATATCCGAAGAGCCCCAGGGCCATGACGGAAATTTTGACAATCAGCGCCAGCAGAACGTTCTGCCAGGCTGTATGCATGACAGCTTTTGCCAGCGTGATGGACTGGGGAATGGAACGGACTTCGGAATTCAGGAATACAATATCCGCCGCCTCAATGGCGGCATCCGCGCCGCTTCCCATGGCAGCCCCGGCATCGGCTCCGGCCAGTACCGGAGCATCATTAATGCCGTCGCCGACAAACATGACTGACCCGTAATTGCTGCGGATCCGGTTCATTTCTTTCAGCTTGTCCTGGGGAAGAAGTCCGGCCCGGACGTCGGAAATGCCTGTTTCCCGGGCCACTGCCTCTGCGCCCTGGGGCGTATCACCGGTCAGCATGACGGCAGAGAGTCCCATGCGGGTCAGCTGTCCGACGGCGGCCGCCGCATCAGGCTTGACCGTATCAGAAATCAGAATCTGTCCGGTCAGAACGCCGTTCAGGGCAACCAGCACTTCCGTGCCCCCCGATGAGGCATCCGGCAGAGACTGCAGAGAAATCCCGAGACGGTTCATAAGGCGGCGGTTTCCCACTGCGGCTTTCTGTCCTTCTGTGATGCAGGTGAGTCCTTCTCCCGCTGTTTCTTCCAGCTCAGTGCACAGGGAAAAGGGCAGATTCTTTTCTTTGGCGGCCGTGACGATGGAAGCGGCAATGGGATGGGTGGAAAGCTGTTCTGCGCCGGCAGCCAGCGCCAGTATGGCGCCGGATGTCAGGTTTTGAAACGGGCGGACCTCCTGTACGGCAAAATGTCCTTTGGTTAAGGTGCCGGTTTTATCCATGGCCACGGCATCTGTACGGCTGACCGCTTCCATGGAGGTGCCGCCCTTGAACAGGATGCCCAGTCGGGATCCTGCGCCGATGCCGGAAAAGAAGGAAAGGGGAACGGAGAGAACCAGTGCACAGGGACAGCTGATGACCAGGAAAGTCAGCGCTGTATAGATCCAGTAGTTCCAGTTTCCTGTAATAAAAGAAGGGACCAGGGCAATAAAAACTGCCAGAAATACCACGGCCGGTGTATAGATGCGGGAGAAACGGGTAATAAAACGGTCCATTTTCGGTTTATTGGCAACGGCGTTTTCCACAGAATCAAGAATACGGGTAACCATGGATTCGGCCAGTACTTTTTCAACACGCATCCGGATCAGTCCGCCCTGGTTGATGCAGCCTGAGCTGATGGAATCGCCGGGCTGGATTCTCCGGGGAACCGGTTCGCCTGTGATGGGGGATGTATCCAGCTGTGAAGCGCCTTCGGTGACAATGCCGTCCAGGGGAATCCGTTCTCCGGCCCGGATCATCAGAATGTCGCCGATCTGCGCTTCTCCGGCGGGGATCACTTCTGTTTCTCCGCCCCTGGTTCTTGTTACGGTTTCCGGCCGCATATCCACGGCATCCATGATCTGCTTCCGGCTCCGGTCCGAGGCCCGGTCTTCCAGGTATTCGCCGATGCGGTAGAAAAGCATGACGCCGGCAGCCTCGGGAATTTCATGAATGGCCACGGCTCCGGCAGTGGCGAGGGTCATAAGAAAGTTTTCGTCGAACACTTCCCCTTTGAAAAGGTTGCGCAGGGCGGTTATGATGACACGCCCGCCCAGCAGTGCATAGGATGCCAGCAGAAGTATGTCGGCGGCCGTACTGTCGGCGGGTACAATCCGTCCGGGCAGGTAGGTCATCACGATGCCTGCGGCAAAGAGAACTGCTCCTGCCGCCAGAACGAGGGCGCTGCGGCTGAAAAGAGTTTTGTAGATGGGGGGAGCCGGTTCTTCCCGAAGGGGGGCCGCTGCTTTTTTCTCAATGACGGTGCCGGCTTCTGTTTCATTGCAGGCGGCGGTGACTGCCGGAATCAGGGCATCGGGAGTTTCCGCCGTCAGACGGAGCTGTTTGGTGGCATAGGAAAGGGTGGCGGATACCACACCGGGAACGCGGTTGATCCGCTGCTCCAGTTTGGCTGCGCAGGCGGCGCAGTCCAGTGTGGGAATCAGGTACATCTCCGTCCGGTAGTAACCGCTGTCGGAAGCTTTCCAGGGCTCAATGCCCACCGCTGAGTCAATGGCCCGGCAGATCCGCAGAAGGTCGGGGACAAGAAAATCCGGATCTGATGAGGATACCACACGGAGCTGTTTGCTCAGAAAGCTGACTGAGGCAAAGGTAACAGAAGGAAGCTCCCGGATTTTTTTCTCCATTTTGGCTGCGCATACGGGGCAGTCAAGACGGGTCATCCGGTAGATCTTCCTCCGGTATCCCTTCCGCGGCTGTTCACAGGAACAGTCGGACAGTTCTTTTCCGCAGTAATCACAGAGGTCTTCCTCACATCCGGGGCAGCGGCAGTCAGCCGGGTGTCCCGGTACGTGATGGGGCTGGGCATCTTCGTGATAATGGCCGAGCGCACGCCGTTCATCGGCATCAATCTCGTCGTCCATTTTCATGACATCCCTGACATCTGTGCGGTATTCTTTCAAATCCGGATCATGGCTGTGATCGTGAAGGGCGGTGTCTTCTTCTGCAGAAGATCCGCCCCGCCTGGGGCCGTCAGGGTCGTCGGTATTTTCACTCCCCGAATCATCTTCATGGGTGCTGACTGTTTCATGTTCTCCATGGCAGCAGCAGTGGCATCCGCAGTTGTGCGGATGGTTTTCTGTTTCGCAGTGCTGTTCTTTTTTCATTTTGCATCCTCCTGGTCAAAAATAAATATAAAATAATCGATCTGTCCATATTGTAGCATTGAAGATTTTTT
>DIDD01000135.1 GCA_002417965.1 Veillonellaceae bacterium UBA5809 | reverse complement strand
GAGATCCTCCGAAGAAGGCCAGGATGAGCGTGGTAGACATGGTGCCCATGACATCCCGTCCTACGTTCATGCCGCTCCGGAACAGTTCCGGCGGGGACAGGCGCGGATTTTTTCTGCGGATTTCCCAGACTGCCGAGGAGATATCCATGGCAATATCCATAACGGCCCCCAGGCTGGCAAAAAGGATGCCCGCAAAGAGGAGGTCTCCCACATCAATGAGTGTATTCTGCGCCACAAAAATGAGCTGTTCAATATCCGCCACATTGTATCCGGACACGGAGGTGGCCCACCCGAAAGCAAAGGCGGACAGTCCCGCTGCCAGGATGCCCAGGAAGGCGGACAGAACCGCGGAAAAGGCTTTCACGGTAAAGCCGTTGATTAAACAGATGGTCACCGTCAGGATCAGGGCCGACAGGAGCGCGGCCGCTTCAAAGGGGGGCATTCCCCGCATGATCATGGGGAAAAAGAGAAACAGAAAACAGATAAAGGTAAAGACCAGGGCCAGGGCGGACCGCACACCCCTTTCCCCGCCGATCAGGCAGAGAAGCGCCAGGAAGGTCAGGATGAAACCGTACACCGGCCAGGAACGGTCCCGGTTGTATACCGTGGTTACGTTCAGGTTCCCCACATGACTGGCAATAGCAATAACCCGCATGCCCGGATAGCAGACAGCTCCGAAAAGAAGCCCGTTGGGGCTGTTCGCTTCCCTGAGCTGTCCTTTCTCAGGTCCGCTTTCCATCTGAAGCCGTACAATCTGGTCGCCGATGCGGCTTCCGTTCTCCTGGATATTGTCACGCAGCACTTCTGTCACACGGGCCTGTTCAAAGGTGCGTCCCTGTGTGCTTACCATGACGGGCTTATCGATCCGGTTATAGGACTGCAGAAACAGAAAGAATACCGCCGCCAAAATCAGAATCACCGCCGCCCGGACGGCTTTTTTCTTCCATATATGATTCATGCCCTTCCTCCTCTCCGGGACAGACGACGCAGAAAGACTGCGGAAACCATGTCCCGCAGTCCGTTCTGCCGTCCCGGATTATTTTTTGATGATGGTATAGGATTCATCGATAGGACTGCCCGTCTCTGCATCATAGGTGGTAATGCGGAAAGAGGTATCTGTCATGTTGACCACAGAATAGGTGGGCCGCCATGTCTGGCTGCGCGCCGCGATATAGTCCTGCTGCTGGGCAATGAGGTTATAGAACTTGGATCCTGTCGCCGAGTTGGATGTCATGTAGAATACCCCCTTGGGATTCACCAGTGTTCCCTGTTTCATGTCGGCAATGGTATAGCACCGGTTCTGGGATTCGTAGTAATCCTTAAAAGAGCTTTCCTTCATCTTGGCATCCAGCAGGTTATGGTGCTGTCCGCTCTGTCCCGCCGCTTTCATTTCATCAAAGGAAGCATGCTGGGCCCCGTCTCCGCTGAGCTGGTAAGTGCGGGCATAGGTATGGTCATGGCCCTGGAGCACTACGTCGATATGGTTGGCGTCATAGATGGGGGTCAGCTGGTTCCTGAGAATAATACCGTCCGAGTCGGAATGATCCAGGCCGGATCCGTAAATATCCTGATGCATGACTACAATGCGCCATTTCGTATCCGGATGGGCCTTAATGGCTTTTTCGATCAGAGCTTTATGATCAGCCGCATTGTAGTTGTTGGCATTGATCACGATAAAGAGGGCATTCCCGTAGGTATAGAAATATCCGTGCCCTGCTTTGGTAGGGCTGGTTTCTTCTGTAAAAGGATTCGGCACATTGAAGTGATTCCCGTACCCCGGCGTCATGCTGTCGTGATTGCCGATCGCTGTGGCTTCGGGGAGATTTTTCAATGCGGCTGCTGACAGGTATCCCGCATACTGATGTTCCTGCAGTGCTATTTTTTCCGGACTGCCGTCAGCGGCAGGTTCATTGATCTGATCGCCCGGGGAGACGAGGAAGTTAATCTCCGGGTGCCGGCTGAGGGCTTCGTTCAATGTTTTGTTCCAGTTATAGGCATCATTCCGGGCAGCCAGTTCGCCGTCCATTTTCCCGGTTCCTTCCGCCGGAGTCTGTCCTATGGAAGCGCCGATCTGCGGATCGCCTACATACATGAAGGAATATTCGTGGGGATTTCCTGTTCTGTAGGACTGGGCTTCCTGCCACACACCGTCCACCTTCACCTGATACCAGTAGGTTTTTTCCGGCTGGAAGCCTTCGGCCGTTACACGGTTGGTGTAGTAGGTCACCCCTTCAAGAACAGTCCCTTCCTTTACCGTTCCCTTGAATACCCGGGCATTTTTCATATCTTTTCTCGTGGAAACCCGTACTTCCGGTGTGGTTTCTTCTTTGGAATACCATCCGAAGTTCAATTTCGAGAAATCTGCCCCCGGCGCCATGGAGACCTGTTCATGGTTGTTTTTGATCTGTTCCCATGACTGTTTCCATGTATTCCAGTCCGTGCTGTCCCCTGCCGCCGTGCGTGTGACAGCAGCGGGCGTCAAAGATGCGTCCGCCCAGTGGGAGGTCGCCCCGTAAGCCCCCACGGTGAACAGACTGGCAGCCGCCATGCTCAGAATCAGTGCTTTTTTCCATTGTAAAGACCGATGTTTCATGTTTCATCCTCCCGTTTCAACCCAATTCATTGTTCCCACTGTTGATCATAAACAGGCAGTGTAAAAGAGGAATGACAGGGGATTACAGATCCTGTCATATTTGAAACAGTTTGGTAAAATAGATGTTTCCTTCACAAAATATCATGCGTTTTGTTAATTCATTCTTCTTTCAGTGCATGATATAATAATGGAAACTGTTTCAGGCCGCCTATAGGGCGGCTGTCATTTTTCTTCAGGAGGCTGTTATGACGGTATGGCTTCTGCCCCTGCTCGGTTTTATCACGGGGCTTTTAATTATTTCTCTGGGAGGTGGAGGCGGCGCCGTGTATGTAGGCGCACTGACGGCTGTTTTCAATATTCCTCCCGCCATTGCCGCTTCCACATCTCTGGCTACGGTGATTCCTACAACGGCTGTCGGGGCTCTCAGTCACTGGAAAGCCGGCAATGTCAATATGCGGAT
>DIDD01000074.1:536-8670 GCA_002417965.1 Veillonellaceae bacterium UBA5809 | reverse complement strand
GATCGGGATCCGGGGAGGGAAGCGGATCCGGAGAAGGCATCGGCGACACCATGGGCCCGGTTCTGCTCAGCGCTCCTCTGCCCTCGTATCCGCCGGCGGCCCGGGCTGCCAATATTGAAGGAACGGCTGAGGTTTCTCTGGTCATTGACACAGACGGCTCCGTCTCGGAGGCCCATCTGGTGGGATCCTCCGGAAATTCGCAGCTGGACCAGGCTGCGGTGAACGGCGTCTATAACTGGAGCTTTGCCCCGGCCAAACAGAACGGTACGCCGGTTCAGGCGAGAGCGACAGTTCCTGTGACATTCCGTCTCCGGTAGAGAACAGGGAAAATATCCGCACACGGGGATTCCGCGGTGCGGATATTTTTGTGATTTTTAGGACATGTTTTGCTATAATAAACGAAGTGAAAATGCAAGGAGGCACTTATGAAAAAAGGTAAATTATACGGTATTGGCGTAGGACCCGGAGATTCCGGATTAATGACAGTAAAAGCAGTCCGTCTGGTGAAAGAGGCCGACCTGATTATTACACCGAAAACGGAGAAAAAAGAAGGTTCCGTGGCGTGGAACATTGCGGCCCCTTATATTCCTGAGACCGCTGAGGTGCTTCCCATGGTTTTTCCCATGGTGACCGATCCCTCCGTGCTGAAGGCGCAGTGGAAGGAAAATGCGGCGCTGATTGCAGAAAAACTGGATGAAGGGAAAAATGTGGTATTCCTGACACTGGGAGACCCCATGCTCTACAGCACCTACATGTATATTTTTCATGCATTTGAGGGATCCGGCTATGACATTGAAACCATTCCAGGCATCCCCACATTTCTTGCCATCGCTTCCTATCTGAATATGCCTGTGGCTGAATGGGAAGAAACGGCTGTCATCCTTCCGGCGACGGCCGATCCGGAAAAAATTGACAAGGTGCTGTCTGTGGCCGACCACGCAGTAATCATGAAAGTCTATAAAAGCTGGCCTTTCATCCAGAAAATGCTGAGAAAACATGGGATGATCCATTCTTCTGTGATGATTTCCCGGGCCGGGCTGCCAGATGAAATTGTCCTTAGAGATCTGGATCAGGTTCCTGCCGATTACAAACCCAATTATCTGAGCACCATTCTGGCCAGAAGGGACCGGGAGTCATGAAAACATGGCACAGGCCCCGGTTTGTGCTGGCCGGGACCGGAAGCGGCGTAGGGAAAACAACGCTGGCCACAGGTCTTTTAGCCATGTTCCGCAGCCGGGGCCTGAAGGTGCAGCCCTTTAAAATCGGACCGGACTACATTGACCCCGGCTTTCACAGCAAAGCCGCGGGGCGGGAATCCTATAACCTGGATACATGGCTGGTTCCGGAAGAAAGACTGGTGCCTGATTTTGCAGCCCTTTCAGAAGACGCGGACCTGTCGGTCATTGAAGGTGTGATGGGTCTCTTTGACGGAGGAAGGGGCGGTGTCAGCAGTACAGCGGATATTGCCAAAAAACTGCAGGCTCCTGTCATTCTGGTCCTGAACTGCCAGTCCGTCGGAGTCAGCGCAGCGGCGGAGGCACTGGGATTTTTTACCTATGACAGGGATGTCAATATGGCCGGCGTGATTCTCAACCGGCTGGGATCTGATACCCATGAAGCGATGATCCGGGAGGCCATGGAAGCCCTCCGCATACCGGTTTTGGGCGCACTTCACAGAGAAGAAAGTCTGAAAACACCGGAACGCCACCTGGGACTGACACCGGTGACCGAGACCGATGCCTCTGAAGTGATCAGACACATGAAAGAAGCAGCGGAACAGTCTGTGGACGGGGAAGCTCTTCTGCGGATTGCCCGGTCGGCTCCGGATTTTCAGGCTTCCGCGGAACCGGCTCCCGGGGTGACCTGGCCTGTACGGATCGGAGTCGCCATGGATGAGGCCTTTTCCTTCTACTATCCGGCCAGCCTGAAAGCCCTGGAACGCCTCGGCGCCGAGCTTGTTCCCTTCAGTCCCCTGCAGGACAGCGCTGTCCCGGATGCGGACGGACTGATCTTCGGAGGGGGATTTCCGGAAATGTTTTTAGACAGACTGTCGGAAAACCGTGCCATGCAGTCCTCCATACGGTCCGCCGCATCGGCGGGAATGCCTGTTTATGCAGAATGCGGGGGTCTGATGTATCTGTGCCGGAGCATCCGGGATTTTGAAGGGCATGACTATTCCATGACAGGAGTTGTCCCCGCGGGATGCGCCATGGAAAAACGGCTTCAGCGCGTCGGCTATGTCACGGCGGAAATTCTAAAGCCCCATATTCTGGGGAATACAGGAGACCGGCTGAAGGGGCATGAATTTCATTTTTCCATGCTGGACGGGGAGCCGGCGGATTTTCCCTATGCTTACCGGCTTCAGGGAACGAGGCAGAAAACGCCCCATAACGAGGGCTATGCACAGGGCCGGGTCCTGGCGACCTATCTGCATCTGTCTTTTGAGGGAAACCCGGCTGCGGCGCAGCACTTTCTTTCAGTATGCATGAAATACAAGGAGGAAAAAAACCATGGAGCCAAAAGGACTTGTTCTGATTAATACGGGAGATGGAAAGGGGAAGACTACAGCGGCGCTGGGTACGGCTTTCCGTGCCTGGGGAGACGGGCAGCGCGTGCTGATTCTTCAATTTATCAAGGGAGCCTGGAAATACGGCGAACTGGAGGCTGTGAAGGCGCTGGGAGAGCGCATCCGCATCATGCCGATGGGAGACGGATTCGTTTTTCACAATAAAGACCGCGGTGACGCCGCGCTTTTTGAAGAAAAGAAGAAAAAAGCGGAGCAGGCCTGGACCGTGGTGGAAGAAGAAGTATCCGGAGGAAAGTGGGATCTGATTGTCCTGGATGAGATCAACTATGCCGTTCATTTCGGACTGGTGGATGTCTCACAGGTGGTCCGGCTGGTGAAGGAACGTCCTGACGGTCTGAATCTGATCCTTACGGGCCGCTGCGCAGCGCCGGAACTCATTGAACTGGCGGATACAGTCACGGAAATGAAGCTGGTCAAACATGCTTTTCAGAAGGGAATCCGCGCCAGAAAAGGGATTGAGTTTTAAGAACTGTTTTCTCTGAAAGAATACAAGACATTATCTTTACATCAAAGGCCGGTCATGCTAAAATCTATGTAATCTTGTCAAGAATCTCCAAGTAAATGAGGGATGGAATTTGGCTTTATTTGTAAAGAAATTCGGCGGCAGCTCCGTAGCGTCGCCGGAGAAAATGCGTCATATTGCGGAACGGGTCTTAAAAGATAAAAAACCGGAAGACCGCGTTGTTATTGTGGTGTCGGCCATGGGAGACAGTACGGATGATCTCCTTCATCTGGCGCGGCAGGTCAGTCCCCGCCATTACGGACGTGAAATGGACATGCTCCTGACCACGGGGGAGCAGGTTTCCGTGGCGCTGATGGCCATGACCTTTATTGAAATGGGAGTTCCTGCGGTATCCATGACGGGAGCCCAGGCGGGCATCCGTGTATCAGGCAGCTTCGGGAAGGGATGCATCCGGGAGATTCATCCGGAAAGGATTTTTCATGCCCTGGAAGAGGGGAAAGTTGTGATTGTCGCCGGGTTCCAGGGAGAGACGGAAGAGGGAGACCTCATCACACTGGGCCGCGGCGGCAGCGATACGACGGCAGTGGCGCTGGCCGGAGCCCTGAAGGCCGATATGTGCGAAATTTATACGGATGTGGACGGTATCTATTCAGCGGATCCCCGCTGTGTGCCCGATGCGGTTAAAATGAAGGATATCACCTACATGGAAATGCTGGAAATGGCCCGTCTGGGAGCCGGCGTCATGCAGCCCCGGAGCGTCGAAATGGGAAGCCGGTACCAGATACCGATTCATGTGCGGTCAACCTTTACAGACGACGAAGGAACCGTGATCCGGGAAAAAATACTGACGGAGGGATCGAAATATATGATTACCGGAGTGGCGCAGGATGCAGATACAGCCAAGGTGGCTGTGCTGGGAGTTAAAAATCAGCCCGGTGTGGCCCATATGCTTTTTTCCGCGCTGGCGGAAAGCCATATTGTAGTGGACATGATTGTCCAGAGCGTCAGAGAAATTCATGATGACAAAACGGATATGATTTTTACCATCAGCCGGAATGATCTGGATGATACACGGGAGGTGCTGTGCCGTCTTCAGGCGGAAGGCCGCATTTCCGATGTGGTTTATAACGACAAGGTGGCGAAGGTCTCCATCGTCGGGGCGGGTATGCTGGGAAGTCCCGGAGCGGCGGCGGAGATGTTCGGCGCCCTGGGTGATGCCGGTATCAATATTGATATTATCAGTACCTCGGAGATCAGCATTTCCTGTCTGATCGGAGAAAAGGACATGACAAAAGCGGTCCGCGCCATTCATGCCCGGTTTTTTGCCGGCCATTGACAGAAATACAGAATAATAAGAGGCTGCAGTGGAAAACTTCCTGGTTTTCATGGCAGTCTCTTTTTGTCTGGAATGAGGATTTACGTTATAATAGAAATAACAATCAAATTCAATAAGAGGAGACATAAAATGAAATATTCAGTTGGAGACCAGATGGAAGGATTTCAGATTATCCGTTCATCCAGAATTGAAGAAGTAAATGCCGATGCCTATCTCATGGAGCACAGCCGGTCAGGAGCGCGTCTGCTCTATTTGGACAGTCCGGATGACAATAAAGTGTTTTATATCTGTTTCCGCACGCCGCCGGATAATTCCAAGGGCACACCCCATATCATGGAACATTCGACACTCTGCGGATCCCGTAAATTTCCGCTGAAAGAACCCTTTGTGGAACTGGCTAAAGGATCTCTCAATACATTTCTGAATGCCATTACATGGCCGGACAAGACCATGTATCCCGTAGCCAGCCGGAATGAGGCGGACTTCAGAAATCTCATGGATGTCTATCTGGATGCCGTGTTTTTTCCCAACTGCCTGAAGGACCCCCAGATTCTTATGCAGGAAGGCTGGCATTATGAGATGGACGGGAAAGACGGTCCTCTCACCTATAACGGCGTCGTTTACAACGAAATGAAAGGGGCTCTGTCTTCACCGGATGCCCTCCTGGACGACACGGCCATGAAAGCCCTGTTTCCCGATACCACATACGGGGTGGAATCAGGGGGAGATCCGGAAGTGATTCCGTCACTGACATTTAAGGAATTTACCGATTTCCACCGCCGTTTTTATCATCCGTCCAACAGCTATATCTACCTGTACGGCAACATGGATATCCGGGAGACCCTGAAGGAGATCAACGGCTCCTATCTTTCCCTTTTTGACAGACATGATGTGGATTCCCATATCAGGACCCAGTCAGCCTTTGAACAGCGCCGTCTGACGGAAGGAACCTACGGCATCGCAGCGGGAGAAAATGAAAAAGGCAAGGCCGTGCACGCACTGTATACAGCTTTTACCGACCATGTATCCACAGCCGAAGCGCTGGGCTTCCGGATTCTGAACTATACGCTGGTTGAGATGGAAGGGGCACCCCTGAAAAAAGCCGTTATTGACGCCGGGCTGGGAACGGATTTGTCGGGAAGCTACAGCGACAGCTATAAACAGCCGGTATGGAGTCTGGAAGTGACAGGCTCGGAGCCGGACCGGGGAGAAGACTTCGGACGTACGGTGGACGGCGCTCTCCGCTCCCTGGCGCTGAACGGAATCGACCGGGATATGCTGGAAGCAGCTCTGAACAGGACAGAATTCATTCTTCGGGAAAGCGACTATCAGGGCCGTCCGAAAGGCCTGTTTTACGGAGTCCGCGTCATGGACCTGTGGCTCTATGACAAAGATCCTTTTGACGCTCTCCGCTATGAGGAGGATCTGGCTTTCATACGGTCGCACATGAAAGACGGATTTTTTGAAAACCTTCTGATCCGTTATTTCCTGAAAAACACCCATCAGGTGCTGGCCACCATGCGTGCCGAAAAAGGACTGACAGAAAAGAAAAATGCGGAAACAGCGGAAAAACTGGCTACCTTCAAGCACAGCCTTTCGCCGGAACAGATTGACCGGATTATCGAAGATACAAAAGCACTGAAGAAAAGACAGAGCGAACCTGATACCGCAGAGCATCTGGAGACCATCCCCCTTCTTTCCCGGGAAGATTTAAAGAGAAAAATAGAAGAGGATCCCATGGAAGAAGAAAAGGCAGACGGGATCTCTTTCCTGCACTATAAAACCGATACATCGGGCATTGCCTATGTCAGCCTGTATTTCACACTGTACGGACTGGAAGCGGAAGACCTCTGCTATGCGCACCTGCTGACTGATCTGCTGGGAGCCATGGATACGGAAAAACGGTCTTACCGGGATATTGCCCGCCTGTCCAATGCCTGCACCGGGGGGATGAGCTTCGGCGTCAGCGGATACAGCCGGAAAGATGATGACAGCCAGTATGTGCCGGTTATGACAGTGAGGGGAAAAGCACTGACGGCCCAGACAGCGCAGCTGATGGATCTTCTGGGAGATGTGATGCTGCATACATCCTTTGCCGACATAGGGAGACTGAAGGAACTGCTTCAGGAAGAAAAATCCGACTGGGATATGACAACCTTCGGACGGGGACATACGCTGGTCATGCACAGACTTCTTTCCTATTTCTCGCCGGTGGAAAAATTCCGCGAACAGGGAGATCTGACTTATTATTACTTCCTGGCCGGACTGGTGAGAAATTTCGACAGTATTCATGAACAGCTGGCTGAACGCCTTCAGGCAGTCATGAAGAAAATTTTTACGCGCAGCAGCCTGACGCTGCAGGTCATAGGACAGGAAGCGGAAAAAGAGGCCGTGAAGGGCTGTCTGGACAGCCTCACGTCCGATATGCCGGAAGGAGTTCCCTGCAGCACGCTTGCCTTCGATTTCCCGGAATCAGGCATCAATGAAGGCATTATGACTTCCGGAAAAGTGCAGTACGTAGCCAAAGGCGGAAATTTCAGACGGAACGGATTCACATACACCGGAGCGCTGCAGGTCATGGAAACCATTCTGCGCTATGAATATCTGTGGAAAAAAGTACGTATCCAGGGCGGAGCCTACGGAGCCTTTACCCAGTTTGGAATGAACGGCAATTCCCTCATTTGCTCCTACAGGGATCCCAATCTGGCGGAAACACTCCATATTTATGAAGAGCTTCCGGACTATCTCCGGGATTTCCATATATCAGACAGAGAAATGACCAAGTATGTGATCGGCACCATGGCGCAGGCGGAAATTCAATATACGCCTGTCATGAAGGGAGAACGGGCCATGATGTTCCGGTTCACCGGGATGACAAAGGAAGACCGCATCCGCACACGCCGGGAAATCATCCAGTGTACAGACGGAGATATCCGGGCTCTGGCGCCGCTGGTGGAAAGCATCATGAAGGAACCCTATTTCTGTGTCATGGGGAGCGAAGACCGCATCCGCGGGGATGAAAAACTCTTTGACCGGGTCATCTCCCTTCCGGAATGAAACCGGTTCCGCGCACACGCTTTGCCCCCAGTCCCACGGGATTTCTTCATGCGGGCAATCTGTGGACAGCTTTTCTGAACTGGCTGTGGACACGGCAGCATGGAGGAATCCTCCTGCTCCGTATCGAAGATATTGACCGCCAGAGATGCCGGACGGAGTATGCCCGGTGTCTTATGGAAGATCTTCTTTCCCTGGGACTGGATTGGGATGAGGGACCGGTCATGCAGCATGAGAGAATGGATTTTTACGGACAGATCCGGAAGCAGTGGACAGAGGAGGGATGGCTCTATCCCTGCTACTGTTCCCGTGCCAGACTCCAGCATATTGCTTCCGCGCCCCATACAGGAGAGGCTCTTCCCTTTTATGACGGACACTGCCGTTCCCTGACTCCGGCACAGCGCGCCGGGGAAACAAAAACACCCTCATGGCGCTTCCGGACGGAAGAGGAAACCGTATCCTTCCGGGATCTTCTGGCCGGCATTCAGACAGCCAGCCTTGTCCCGGGGCGGGACGACCCTGTCCTTTTCCGGGCGGACGGCATGGTGTCCTATCAGCTGGCCTCCTCGGCAGATGACGGCGCCATGGGAGTGACCCATGTGTTCCGGGGACGGGATCTTCTGCCCTCTGCTTTCGGTCAGATATCACTGATCCGCCGTATGGGATTTTCCGCGCCTGTTTACGGACATCTGCC
>DIDD01000074.1:0-519 GCA_002417965.1 Veillonellaceae bacterium UBA5809 | reverse complement strand
ATCACATGGAGAGAGCTTCACAGAGACGGCATGAGCGCCGGCCGGTTCCTGGGAAGCCTTCTCTGGCTGGCGGGGGCCCTTTCCCGGCCGGAGTCCTTCAGCGCCCGCCGGGCGGCGGAGGAAATTCCCTTTGAGATATGCACGCGCCTGACAGAACCGCACATTGCGGTGGGGCGTATTTTCAACTAAATCAAACAGTCCGCGTACTGCCTCTTCTTCGGAAGAGGCAGTTTTTGCATGGCCAGCAGAACAAAAAGGAGAAGAGAATCCATATTTTATGAGAAGAAAAGAAGAAAAAATAAAATTTTCGGGATTGAATAAATTTCTTCAGATTCTGTAATTTTGATTGCCATAAAGTGGGGGATTGTGGTAGAATGTGGATAAAAGTGGTGGAAAGGGGGGAAGAATCATGTTCATGAACGAGTATTCACATACCATAGATGCCAAAGGACGAATGATTCTTCCCGCCCGGTTCCGGGAAGATTTAGGGGATTCATTTATCCTTTCTCCGGGATTTGA
>DIDD01000145.1 GCA_002417965.1 Veillonellaceae bacterium UBA5809 | reverse complement strand
TCTCTGTGTTTTATGGAAAGGCCTGAATTCCCTTTTAATGGAGAATTGACTGAAGAAAAGCACGCGTCCGTCCGCTCTGGGGTGAATCAAAAACATCAGAACTGCTTCCTTCTTCCTCCACACGCCCATCCACCATAAAAAGAACTTTATCTGATACCGATTTGGCAAATGCCATCTCATGCGTCACAATGACCATAGTCATATTCTCATCGGCCAGCTGGTGAATTGTTTTAAGCACCTCTCCCGTCAGCTCAGGATCCAAAGCACTGGTGGGCTCATCAAACAACATAATATCCGGAGACATGGCCAGAGCCCGGGCTATGGCTACACGCTGTTTCTGCCCCCCGGACAGACTGCCCGGATAAACATCTCTTTTTTCCCACAGTCCCACCTTCTGAAGAAGTTCTTCCGCAACAGGCAAAATATCCTTTTTTTCCATCTTTTTGACATATAGGGGGGCTGCCGTCACATTATCCAGCACTGTCATATGGGGAAACAAATTGAATGACTGAAAAACCATCCCCATACGCCCGCAGATTTTACGTATGTTCTTTTCCCCTGCATATACGGCCTTCCCCTGATCTGTGCGGACCAGATAATCACCGTCTACACAAATAGAACCGGACTGAATCACCTCCAGATGATTCAGACACCGTAAAAATGTGCTTTTCCCTGCTCCTGACGGCCCGATAATAGATACAACCTGACCTTTTTCCAGTGACATACTTACATCATGCAGCACTGTCAGCGGCCCAAATTGTTTGCGTATATTTTTCATTTCAATAAAATGCATGATGGTCCCCTTAATCTTCATAGACTGCATAGTGCTTTTCAAGCCAGGAAAAAATTCTTGTAAGTACATACGTACATACCAGATAAAATACAGCTGCCACAAAAAAAGCCGTCGTATCAAAATCGCGCTGTACAACCGCACGTGTCAGCCGCATCAGATCATTCATGGCCAGTATATACACCAGTGATGTATCCTTCAGCAGAGTGATCGTCTCATTTCCCAGCGGAGGCAGCACTCTTTTGACAACCTGGGGAAGAACCACATGCCACATTGTCTGTCCGTAGGTAAAACCAAGCACCCGTGCTCCTTCATACTGCCCACGGCTGATGGACTGGATCCCACCCCGGAAAATTTCAGCAAAATAAGCTGCATAATTAGCTACAAAAGCCAGTATGGCCGCCGGAAAATCAGATAACTCAATATGAACCCCCGGAATCAGCGGAAGTCCGTAATAAATAAAAAGAATCTGCAGCATGAGAGGCGTTCCCCGCATTACATAGATATATATTTCTGCTGTTTTCCGCAGCACCAGAACATGGGACAGTCTGACCATGGCCAGAAAAATCCCCAAAGGCAGTGACAGTACAATAGTCAGCAGAAAAATCTGCCCTGATACCCAGAGCCCGCCCAGCAGGCCGGGAACAATGGACAGGATATAATCAATCATCAATAACTCCCTCCGGACCTATGAAACGCACAAGAAGCCGACGGTAAACGCCGGCTGTTGTCCGTCTCTGTCAATTCATAACATTCATTCCGAACCACTTTTGTGAAATCTGTGCCCCGGTTCCGTCCTTCCGGACCTTGTCCAGTCCCTGATTAATCAGGTTCAGCAGCGGCTCATTTCCTTTTTTAACCCCTACGCCAAACTGCTCCGTCGCCAGTTTCCCGGGTAATTCTTTAAAAACGTCCGGCTTTTTTGTCATATAATAACGGCCGACCACGCTGTCAATCACCACTGCATCCAAGCGTCCTGCCTGCAAATCCATCAACGCCGAAGTAAAATCTCCATACAACTTTAATTCCTTAAAACTTTTTTTCAGCTCCGGCATTTTATTCAGGGCATCTACACTGCTGCTCCCCTCCTGAGTGCCCACAATTTTCCCTGAGAGATCTTCTTTGGAAGAAACAGCAGAATCCTTCATCGTCACGATAATTTGATCATTATTCATATACGGCTGGGAAAAATCAATTTTTTGTTTCCGTTCATCAGTGATCGTGAGCCCGTTCCAAAGGCAGTCGATCCGGCCTGAAGAAAGCTCTGCCTCCTTGCTGTTCCAGTCAATCGGCTTAAATTCCACCTGCACGCCGGCTTCTTTGGCTACCGCACGGGCCAGATCAATATCAAAGCCCACCAGGTTTCCGCTTTCATCTTTAAATCCCATCGGCGGGAAACTATCATCCAGACCGACAACAATTTTCTGCGGTACAGATGCGGAAGAAACCGCTTTTGTGCTGCTGCCGCAGCCCGCAAGCAGACCGGCGGCCGCAGCTGCCATCAGACCCGCAGCTGCCCATTTTTTCCATGTCATATCTGCCATCCCCTTTGTTACTTTGTAATATCTTCCCCAAACCATTTCTTTGAAATTTCGGAGGCGGTTCCGTCCTCATGCATAGACTCCAGTGCCTTATCCAGCTGATCTTTAAGCGCCTGATTATCCTTAGCGATGCCAACCCCCGTAGGAACAAAATCATAACCTCCGTCGACGACTCTGAACCCCGCCTGATTTTGATGATTATAATAAAGCGCCACTACCTCCGCCACAACCATGGCATCGATCCTGCCAATCTTTAAATCCATAAATCCGGAAACATTGTCAGAATATAACTTTAAATCCTTCAGCTGAGCCTTCATATCCGTATCTTTATTAATGGCTGCCAGACCTGTACTCCCCTCCTGCGTCCCCACCGTTTTCCCGGCCAGATCAGACTTGCTGCGTATAGGAGAATCCTCTTTAACCAGGATAATCTGGCGTGCATTCTGATAAGGTCTGGAAAACAGCATTTTCTCTTCCCGCTGCGGAGTGATGGACAGTCCGCTCCATATGGCATCAATTTTATGACCTTTCAATTCCGCTTCCTTGGCACTCCAGTCAATGGGCTTAAATTCTGCCTTTACGCCCATTCTTCGGGCCGCCTCTTTCGCCATATCCACATCAAAACCCACCAAATTCCCCTGCTTGTCATGAAATCCGAAGGGAGGAAAATTATCATCCAGCCCAATCACGAATGCTTTTTCAGGAGCACTCTGTAAAGATTCTGCAGAATGGCTGCTTCCTGCATTTCCCGAACAGCCGGCTATTAATGCTGCCGTTCCCAGTACGGCCAGACCTGCTGTTATAAATTTCTTCCAATGTGTCACTTTTAACAGCTCCCTTTTGATCTCTCTACCTCTTTACATGTTTAAAGAAATTACTTTACAAATTTATTTTATCTGATATCCTTTGAATTGTCAAAGATTTTTATAGAAAATCCTTTTTCCATTTGTTTTTCTGTTCTATTGTATTTTGTCTGTTTCCCTCCTCTTTGACAGAGACACGTATGTTATAATAAATAAAGAATGAGAGGCAGAATCCATGACAAACCCAATCCAATTTGACCTCTGTATAGGCAGGAAAAAACCTTATTCCAAAAATCATGATGCCTGTCCTTTTTGTACCCCCGAAAAATTGACTAATATCTTGGAAAAACGGGGGGAAATGATCTGGCTTATGAACAAATATCCTGTATTCAGTGACACATGGCCCACAGTCCTGATTGAAACAGACCGCCACAAAAGTGAACTGTCGGAATACAGCCCGGGGCAGCTTCATGAAGTTGTCTCCTTTGGCCTTGAAAAATGGCATCAGATGGAAAAGGACCGCCGTTTTAAATCTGTCATCTACTTCCGTAACTTTGGTCCCCGTTCAGGCGGATCCATCCGTCATCCCCACTCCCAGATCATCGGCATGTACCATTATGATTACACAGATAATATCCGGGATGAAAATTTTTGGGGTCCTGTATTTCACGAAGACCGCAGCTGCATTGCCACATTGTCCGACTATCCCATATGCGGCATGGCGGAATTCAATGTGATGCTGAAGCCTGACGGAACGACTGATACATTTGCGGATACCATGCAGACCATCGTAAAATTTGTTCTTCATGATTTTCCCATCCCTTGTGACAGCTATAATTTATTTTTTTACCGCCTGAAAAATATTTATGTAAAAATATTTCCGCGCTATATTGCCAGTCCTCTTTATCTTGGATACAAAATAACACAGGTGGTCAATGCGGAAAGCAGACATGTAATTTTAAAAAAATTAAAATCCCAATCTTATTTTGATGAATAGATACCGCTTATGAAACTATTTGCATTCAGTGATTTTCACTTATCCGGGGATCCCCCATCCAAACCCATGGACATTTTTGGCAGCATCTGGACGGATCACCGCCGAAAAATCATGGAGTCCTGGAAAAAATATATAAAAAAAGAAGATACAGTTATTCTGGCCGGTGACCTCTCGTGGGCCATGAATCTGAAAGAAGCCGAGTCTGACTTGCTGATGATTGCTTCTCTTCCCGGACGAAAAATTATTGTCCGCGGAAACCATGATTATTGGTGGGATACCGTCACAAAAATGAACCGTCTGACAGGAAATGCTTTCGAGTTTCTGCACAATACGGCATTGGCGTCTGGTTCGGCTGCCTTAGCCGGCACAAGAGGCTGGATTCCTGAAACATCCCCTGCCTTTACAGAAAAAGATATTCCTATCCTGCGGCGGGAAGAAGAACGGATGACCCGTTCTCTTCAGGAGGCCGTAAAGCTAAACCGTCCTGAATTAATAGCCGTCACTCACTACCCACCTTTTGATGATAAGAGACAGCCTACCAGAATGCTTCTTCTGATGAAAGAATACGGTGTGCAGGAATGTATTTACGGACATATACACGGAGAAGCCAATTTCTCCAATCTTCCCGAAACACTGGAAGGCATCCGGCTGCACCTGACATCAGCTGATTATCTGAAGTTTATTCCCTGCTGTATTCATGATTTTGGAGCTGATATATGAAAAAAATGACAGAAAGCCGGCTTCTGTGCGGTTATATTTACGGAGATCCCCAGACATCTGAATATGTATATCTCCCAGGCAGCGAAATAGATACAGATTGTCCCCTTGCTGTCTACGAAAATGGAGATCGGCGGGAGGACATTTCCATGGAGGCTGCGCTCTTCCTTATAGAACACCGCAGCCTACGGCCCGTCCGCCATCCTGTCCTGGGTGAACGGAGTTTATAAAATCAAGACAAAAAACGGATCTGCGAAGAAAATGACTTCTCCGCAGATCCGTTTTTTGTCGGCTTGATCCTCAATCAGTCAATAAATCCCCACTTCTCACGCATCTGCTTCAGTTGTCCTGACTGATCAAGCTCTTTAATTAAATCATCGGCAGCCTTGGCAAGTTCTGTATTATTTTTCTTAGTCACAATTCCCTGTTCTTCATACATGAAACGGTCGGGAAGCACCTTATAATCCGGATTATTCAGATAATATCCTGAAATAATCATAATATCTCCGCAGTGGGCATCAACACGGCCTGCCTCCAATGCGGATTTAATTTCCGTGTGGGACGCAAACTCACTGACCTTGATATTGATTCCTTCTTTTTTGGCCTCATCCATAACCGCTTTCCCCGCGGTAGATCCCTGCGCTGATCCCACAGTTTTGCCATCCATGTCCTTTAGACTGTTAATTCCCGAATCCTTCTTAACCATCAGTCCCACATGATCCACATAATAAGGAGCGGAAAAATTATAACTTTTTTTTCGCTCATCCGTAATTGTAAAAATGGAAATAGTGGCATCAATGTCTCCGTTGTCGATCAAAGCTCCCCTTGATTTTGCCGTTACAGGAATCAATTCTACCTTATTCTCATCTCCCAAAATTTTTTTCGCCAGCAAATGGGCCAGATCAATCTCCAGTCCCTCAATTTTCCCTGTTGCAGGATCTTTATATCCAAGCCGGGGCACATCCACACGGATCCCCACTTTCAATACTCCTCTGTCCTTGACCTGCTGCAGTGTTGTAGACTGTGCCGGCGCGCCTGAAGATCCGCTGCCCCCCTGGCCGCCGCACCCTGCAAGACCGGCTGTCAAAAGG
This sequence comes from Veillonellaceae bacterium UBA5809, assembly GCA_002417965.1. Classification (GTDB taxonomy): domain Bacteria; phylum Bacillota; class Negativicutes; order Veillonellales; family Dialisteraceae; genus UBA5809. The sequence continues at coordinate 631 of DIDD01000145.1, read as the reverse complement.
CATGCTCCCAGCAGCACGCCCATCAGTTTTCTCATTCCCATCATTTCTACCCCTTCCTTTCTTCGCACAGGACGGCCTTTTTATGCCTTTTTTCTGCAGACATTATGCATGCAAAAAGGGCACCCTCCTGAAAGAGAGGGCGCCTTTGCCGTATATTTTCGTTATTTAATTATACATTATGCTAAAGGAAAGTGTCAACACCTGAAAATCTCTAAATCCATACAGCATACAACAGTAAGTTTTCCTCATTTCAGCATGACCACCGTCATATGCCGTCCCGTCCTGCCCCCCGAATGACGGTGAGAATAGAAAAGATCATCCCTTGTATATGTGCATATATCCGACAGTTCAATATGCTCCGGACGTATTCCTGCCCTAATCATCAAGAGGCGGTTTGCTTCGGCAAGACTAAAAAGATATTTTCCGCCTCCTTTGTTCCTGAATAGACAATTTTGCTGCTCTTCTTGAAAGAGACATACAAAAGCTTTCCGCACATCCTCTCCGACCTCAAAACAGGAAGGCCCGATGGCCGGTCCCTCTGCTGCCAATATGTTCCCAGGAATACTTCCAAAGACTTCCTGCATGCGCTTGACCGTACGGCCTGCAATATTTTCTGCTGTTCCTCTCCATC
>DIDD01000012.1 GCA_002417965.1 Veillonellaceae bacterium UBA5809 | reverse complement strand
CTGGAAGACATTGAAAATGGCTTGTCTTTTGAGGATATATCAGATAGACTGAATAAAGCGGCTCTTCGGATGCGGACCACTTTTGTGCCGGGCACGCTGGAATATCTCCGGCGGGGAGGACGGATCGGCAAGGCGGCAGGACTCATCGGATCGATTCTGAATATCCGCCCGGTCATTTTTCTGAATGAAAAGGATGAAGTGGATGTACTGGCCAAGGTCCGTACGGAAAAGAAGGGTTTTGCGCGGATGCTCCAGTTTCTGCAGGAGAATGCTCCCTGCCGGAGGATCGGCATTGTGCACATAGAAAATCCTGAGGGGGCGAAGGCCCTGCAGGATCAGGTTCAGAAATTATATCCCGGTCAGACAGTGACTGTCTCGACGGGAACACCCGTGCTTGCTGCTTATCTCGGCCCGGGTCTGGCGGGAATTATATTTGAGAAAGCGGAGTGACATGACAAGACATGTATACAGTGATTGACGGGATTTGTTTTAAGAATATGCTGGCTGGTGCCTATCAGTTAGTTGAAAAAAAATATACGATTATCAATCAGCTGAATGTGTTTCCCGTGCCTGACGGTGATACGGGAAACAATATGCTGAATACGCTGCGTTCCATGTACAGCATGATCAGTCAGGATGATCATGAGGCAGTGGGCATTCTGGCGGAAAAAGCCGCGGCCGGCGCCATTATGGGAGCCCGGGGCAATTCCGGCGTCATTTTATCCCAGATTATCCATGGCATCAGCCGGGGCCTTCACGGGAAGAAAACGGCTACCTGCGGGGAAATGAGCAAGGCGTTCCAGTACGGCATCCTCTATGCCTACCGGTCGGTTACGAAACCCGTGGAGGGAACGATTCTTTCTGTGGCGAGGGGCATTGCCAAGGGTACGAGGGAAGTTCTCCGCACGGAAAGGGATTTCAGCAAGGTGCTGGAAGCGGCCATCCAGTCCGGAGAGGAAGCGCTGGCCCGGACGCCGGATCAGCTCCAGGTGCTGAAGGACGCCAATGTGGTGGATGCAGGCGGACAGGGACTTCTTTTTTTCCTGCAGGGCTGTCTTAACGGACTGACGGGGGAAGCGGGCGATCTGGATGCCATGGCGCCGGTGCAGCCTGTGATTCAGCGCATGGAAGCCAAGGGAGAGGCTTTTTCCATTGAATATCCCTACTGCACGGAATTTATTGTCAGTCCCTGCAAGCTGAAAGCCAAGGAAGTACGGACGGCACTCAGTTCCTGGGGAGAATCCATGATTGTCGCCGAAGGGGACAATCTGATCAAGGTGCATATTCATGCCCAGCGCCCGGGCCATGTTCTGGATATGGCGGCGAACTGGGGAACGCTTCATGATATTAAATGCGACAATATGATGGATCAGTTTAATAAGAACCGTGAAATGAGCCTGCACCGTGAAAAGAAGCCTCTGGGCATGCTGGCGGTGGTATCCGGAAAGGGCTGGGAATCTCTCATGAAGAATCTGGGCTGTGATATTGTCCGCGGAGGACAGACCATGAATCCTTCCGTACAGGAGCTTTCAGAGGCGATTACGAACGGCAGTGCGGATAAGTATATCATTCTTCCCAATAATAAAAACATTATTCTTGCCGCCCAGCAGGTGCAGAAGATCATGGGTGAAAAGCTGCGTATTATTCCGACGGTGAATCCCATGGAGGGTCTGGCGGCGGCCATGGCTTTCTCCGGGGAGAGGAGCCTGGAGGAAAATGCGGCGGACATGGAACAGCGCCGCGGTGAGATACAGACGGCCATAATGACCTCTGCTGTACGGGACAGTGTGGTTGACGGAACAATGATTCATCAGGGCGATTTTATGGGACTGGGTTCTGCCTGTCCCGTGATTGCCGATCCGGATCTGGCATCCTGCTTTTTCCGTCTTTTAAAGAATCTGATATCTTCTGATTCCGAGATCGTGACTTTGTATTACGGGGAAGATTTTTCTGAAGAAAAGTGCCGTCCCCTCATGGAGAAGGCCCGTTCTCTGTATCCCGGCGTATCTTTTGAGGCGTGCAGCGGCGGACAGCCCCTGTATCCCCTGTATCTGTCTGTGGAATGACAGGCGGTGCATAAAAAAATTCTCTTTGACCCTGCCTGTCAGTGCGGGTCAAAGAGAATTTTTGATTGTCCCGGGCCTTTAACGGGGACGGGATGGCTCTTCTTTGTCGGGAACGGCATCAGCCGGACTGGGATAAAAGAAGATGCACCGGTCGGGCTGGAAATATTGGCTGGCGGTGCGCTGGATGACCACTTTCGACAGGACGGCTTCAAAGTCCAGTACTTCAGAAGGCGTCAGCACGGTATCTTCCACCAGAACTGTCACATAAGGATGGACGACGGGCGCATTTTCAGGCACGCTGTCCCGGTCCATGGGAATGCCCAAAATCAGTCTGACAGTCGCCGTGTACCGGCCCTCATAGTTAAAAACGGTGCCCCGGTAAGTGTTTTCCCACAAGGTCCGCATGAGATCCACTTTGTATAAATCCTGCGTTTGATTCATTGTTTCAGCCTCCGCGTGATCAGAATTTAGTTCTATTATAGCATATGAAGGGATGATGAAAACGGGATTTCTTTTATTGTCACTGCTCGTCTGAATATGGTAATATGAATAAATAGGCGCCCGGGGCAGTTTTTCTGTCCGGAGCACAGGAACTGAAAAAGAGGCATTTATGGAGAATCAAATTACTCTGGTACTGGGCGGAGCCAGAAGCGGAAAAAGTGAATTCGCGGAAAAGCTCCTGATCCGTTCGGACAAAAAAAACAAGGGGTATATTGCCACATGCCGCGTGCTGGATGAGGAAATGGAGTACCGTGTCCGCATTCACCGCGACAGGCGTCCCAGGGAATGGAAAACGTTTGAAATTCTGGAAGACGGCGGAGATATGATGAACGGCATTCTGCAGCAGGCTGATGCCTTTCTTTTTGACTGCCTGACCATGTATGTAAGCAATCTCCTGATGGCCCATATGGAGAAAAGAAATACGGAAACTCTGGGAGTGGCTGATCTGGAAATGCTCCAGAGGGTTCTCCAGGATGATCTGGACCGCATGTTCCGGGCCCTGTCGGGAGTATCCGGCAGAGAGATGATTTTTGTATCGGATGAACTGGGAATGGGAATTGTTCCGGCGAATGCCATGAGCCGGGTTTACCGGGATCTGGTGGGGCTGGCCAATCAGTATGTGGCGGCCCGGGCTGAAAAGGTGTACTTTTCCGTCGCCGGAATCACTACAGAGCTCAAGGGGAGAGAGGTGCATTTGTAATGCCGAAAAAAATGATGTTTCAGGGAACCAGTTCCCATGTGGGAAAAAGTATATTGACGACGGCTTTCTGCCGCATTCTGAGTCAGGACGGGTACCGTACGGCGCCGTTCAAGGCACAGAATATGGCATTGAATTCTTATGTGACGCGGACAGGCGGGGAGATCGGAAGGTCGACGGTGGCCCAGGCGGAGGCTGCCGGCGCAGAGCCTATTGTGCAGATGAATCCCGTTCTTCTGAAGCCTACGGGCAATGCGTCATCCCAGCTGATTCTTCTGGGGAAGGCCATCGGCACTTACAGTGCGGCTGAATATCAGAATCATTACAGCCAGGAAGCCTGGAAACAGGTCCGGGAAAGCCTGGATTATATGGAATCCCATTTTGAAGCGCTGGTGATTGAAGGCGCCGGAAGTCCTGCAGAAGTCAATCTGAAGAAGAATGATATTGTCAATATGCGGATTGCCAAAACGGCGCGGGCGCCGGTTTTCCTGATCGCGGATATTGACCGGGGAGGAGCGCTGGCGTCTATTGTAGGAACGCTGGAGCTGCTGGAACCTGATGAGAGGGCTCTCGTCAGGGGACTGGTCATCAATAAATTCCGCGGGGATATCAATCTCCTGACGCCGGCTCTTGATTTTCTGGAGGAAAAGACAGGAATTCCCGTGGTGGGCGTTGTTCCCTATCTGGATAAGCTGGGCATTGATGATGAGGATTCTGTATCTCTGCAGGATCTGCCGTCTGAGTCAGTTATGCGTGATATCCGCATTGCCGTGATCCAGACCCCGAAAATTTCCAATTTCACGGATTTTGACGCCCTGTCCCGTGAACCGGATGTCACCGTGCGTTTTGTGCAGCAGGGAGACCCGTTCGGCACGCCTGATCTGGTCATGCTTCCGGGCAGCAAAAATACGACGGAGGATCTGCTGTATCTCCACCGCCATCATTATGTGGAGGATATACGGGCTCTGGCGGCCGGCGGGGTTCCTGTCATCGGCATCTGCGGAGGTTATCAGATGCTGGGGCAGAAGGTCATGGATCCCCTTCATGTGGAAAGCAGCAATGATGAAGTGGAGGGCGTAGGTCTTCTCCCGCTGGTCACATCGATGCGGGGGAGTAAAAATACTTATCAGGTAACGTGCGGCTGTGACTCTCTGCCGTTTTTGAATATGAAATTTTCAGGAAAAAATCTGCATGCGTATGAGATCCATATGGGTGAAACCCGGGCTGTGGGGCCGGCTGAGCCGGTTTTCCATATTACCTCGAGAAGCGGTGAACCGGTGGATCTGAAGGACGGATTCATCAGTCCTGACGGACAGGTTTTCGGTACATACTGTCACGGAATTATGGATAATGACATCCTGCGCCGGTCGGTAATCAATGCGCTCCGTGTCAAAAAGGGACTGGAGCCTCTTCCCGTGCAGTTCCGTGTCAAGCCGTATAAGGAATCCCAGTATGACAGGCTGGCTGATGAAGTGCGCCGTCATTTTGACATGAAGCGTGTCTATGAGATTCTGGATGAAAAGTTATGAGTTCTTTCTTTTATGCATGGGTGCCTTTGACGGCGCTGATTCTGGACAGTGTGTTCGGGGATCCCAGGAGCGCCTGGCATCCGGTAGTGCTCATAGGCCGTCTGATCAGTTTTCTCGAGGAGAAGCTTTATCCGCTGTCTCATGACAGTCCTGCCGTCAGGCTGACGGCAGGCGGTCTTCTGGTTCTGGCCGTTCTGTCTGTCACCGGCGCTGTATCAGGGATTCTGCTGGAGGCGGCGGCTTCCGGCGGTCCGTGGGTTTATGGAGCGGTATCGGCGGTCATTCTGTATTTTACAATTACACCCCGTTCGCTGGCACGGGACGGGCTGGAAATTCAAAAGCTGCTGCAGCAGGGAGATCTGGCAGGCGCCAGGAAGCGTCTGTCATGGATCGTGGGACGGGACACGGACAGGCTCGATGAAAGCGGGGTTTCCCGCGCAGCAGTGGAGACGATCGCCGAAAATACGGTGGACGGGGTGATCTCTCCTTTGTTCTGGTTCCTTCTGCTGGGACCGGTGGGCGCCGCCTGTTACAGAGCGGCCAATACCATGGATTCCATGGTGGGATACCGGAATGTCCGTTATCTTTATTTCGGACGCTGTGCAGCCCGTCTGGATGATGTAGTCAACTGGATTCCTGCGCGGATTACGTTCTGTCTTCTTACGGCGGCGGCTTTCCTTCTCAGAGAGGACTGGAGAAATGCATGGCGTATCGGGAAACGGGATGCGTCTCTCCATCCCAGTCCCAACGGAGGATATGCGGAAGCGCCGGCAGCCGGGGCTCTTCATATCCGGCTGGGCGGTTATAATCAGTATGAGGGGAAAACAGAATTCCGGGCCTATATGGGGGATCCCGACAGGCCTGTAGAGGCCGGTCATATCGGAAGGACACTGGCTCTTATGTATACAGCAACGCTGCTTTTTATAGCGGCGGAGACTCTTATTCTTTTAATCAGGTGATTATGGATGAACGCTTTTTTGATCGGACTGCAGTTTTTAACACGGATCAGGATTTTTCCGCAGAAGGAATGGAAGGATGAGACTTTTGGAAAAAGCGTGTCTTATTTTCCTCTTATCGGTTTCGTCATCGGTCTTTTCTCCTGCGGGCTGTACG
>DIDD01000095.1 GCA_002417965.1 Veillonellaceae bacterium UBA5809 | reverse complement strand
GCCCGCATGGAATTCAAGAGCATGGGTTTTGATGCATTGATTCCGGCTGTTCAGAGCGGACAGATTGACCTCATTGTGGCAGGCATGGATGCCACACCGGAACGGGCCAAGCAGGTAGCTTTCAGTGATGTATACTTCAACCAGAGCGGCTATGTGATTGTGGTCAGAAAAGATAATGACCAGATTCATGACTGGAATGACCTGAACGGGAAAGTTGTGGGAGCCCAGGTGGGGACCAAGCCGGTACAGATTGCCCAGGACAACAAGGCAGCCCAGGTCAAACAGTTCGATTCCAATGCCCAGAGTTTCCTTGAACTGCAGGCAAAGACGGTAGATGCTGTCATTATTGACAGGGCTGTGGGAATGTACTACATGAAGAAGGGCGGAGACCAGGACCTTCAAATCGTAGGGACACCTAAAGAATCGGCAGGCATGGTCATGGCCATGAAGAAAAACAACACACAGCTGCAGAGCCGTGTCAACAAAGCCCTTGCCGAGATCAAGGCGGACGGAACGTACGACAAAATATTTGAAAAATGGTTCGGCAAACAGAACTGATGCCGGGACAGGGAAGACAGACAGAGAATTCATTTTCTGCCTGTCTTTTTTGATGGGAATAAAAGGCCAGAAAATGGCCTAATTGGAAACGCTTCTCATATTATTTACTTATAAGGTGAAATAAGATACAATAAAATAGAGTCTGCAAAAAATGCAGGCCTGGAAATGATTATATTTGACGGATTTGCCGGGGTGATAAAATGAGCGAATTGATTCGCATAGAAAACCTCCACGTGGCCGTGGGGGATAAAGAACTGCTTCACGGTATCAGTCTCACTGTGAATAAAGGAGAGACCCATGTCATCATGGGAGTCAACGGAGCGGGAAAATCGACACTGCTCCATGCTATTATGGGAAATCCCGCCTATACGGTAACTTCGGGGAAAATCTATTTTGAAGGGCAGGACATTACAGAACTGTCTGTAGATAAACGGGCCCGGTTGGGAATATTTTTATCCTTTCAGTCCCCTGTCTCGGTGGCAGGCATTACCATGGAAAACTTTATACGTACCGCCAAAACAACAGTCAGCGGCAGGCAGCAGAGACTGTTTCCTTTTAAAAGGCTGATGAAACAGCGCCTTAGTGACCTTTCCATGGATCCATCCTATGCAGAGAGATACCTGAATGACGGCTTCTCCGGAGGAGAACGGAAAAAGAGCGAGATTCTTCAGATGAGGATTCTTGACCCGGTGCTGGCCATGCTTGATGAAACAGATTCCGGGCTGGACGTAGATGCTGTACGGATTGTATCGAAAAATATTTCAGAATTCCACAATGAAAACAATGCACTGCTTCTGATTACCCATTTAAATCAGATTCTCCGTTTTATCCAGCCGGACAAAGTGCACATTCTGATGAACGGACAAATCGTTCAGACAGGAGGGCCTGAACTGGTGGAAGAAATAGAAACCCACGGCTTTGATTCATACCGCACAGCCGAAGGGATGTGATATCCATGGCTGAAGAAGAAAAGAAAAAAAGCCATATAGAAGACATCAACCGGAGCATATATGATGTCAAAGATGAAGTCGAATATTCCTTTAAAACGGAATCAGGGCTGACAGAGAAAATCATCCGTGAAATTTCGGAAGAAAAACAGGAACCGCAGTGGATGCTGGAAAAACGCCTGCAGGCGCTGGAAACCTACAGGAAACTCGATATTCCTCCGTGGATGCCTGACATTTCCGAATTGGATATGAACCATATCGACACCTATATCAAACCGCGTACAGATATGAAAGCGCGGTGGGAAGATCTGCCCCAGAACATAAGAGACACTTTTGACCGTCTGGGGATTCCCGAGGCGGAAAAGAAATCCCTGGCCGGCGTAGGGGCCCAGTACGATTCAGAAGTGGTCTACCATAACGTACAGGAAGAACTGGCGCGGCAGGGGGTCATCTATGTTGACTTTGAGACGGCGGTCAGACAGTACGGAGACCTGATCCGTCCCTACTTCGGGCGGCTGATTCCTCCGTCCTATCATAAATTTGCAGCCCTCCACTATGCAGTCTGGTCGGGAGGCTCCTTCGTATACGTTCCCAAAGGCGTCCATGTAGACATGCCCCTGCAGAGCTACTTCCGCCTGAATGCGCCGGGGGCAGGCCAGTTTGAACATACCCTGATCATTGTGGAAGAAGGGGCAACATGCCATTTTATTGAAGGCTGCTCGGCGCCCCGGTACAATGTGGCCAACCTCCATGCGGGCGCAGTGGAGCTGTTTGTCAAAAAAGGAGCTGTGCTCCGCTATTCCACCATTGAAAACTGGTCCAAAAACATGTATAACCTGAACACAAAAAAATCCCTGGTGGAAGAAGGGGGATCCATGATATGGGTCAGCGGATCCTTTGGATCCCATACATCATGCCTCTACCCGGACACCGTACTGAAAGGGGACCGTTCCTCCTGTGAATTTACAGGAATTACCTTCGCGGGGAAGGGCCAGTTTCTGGATACCGGATCAAAAGTGGAAATGCTCGGCAAAAAAACCACGGCCAGCATCCATTCAAAATCCATCTCCAAAGGAGGCGGCACAGCCGTCTACCGGGGCGTGGTCCATATAGGGCCGCAGGCCCAGGGCGCAAAAGCGGCCGTAAGCTGTGAATCCCTCATGCTGGACAACCAGTCCAGATCAGACACCATACCTGACATTAAAATTGAAAACGATGATATTGATCTGGGACATGAAGCAAAAATAGGGAGAATTCCCGATGAAGACATATACTATCTCATGACAAGAGGACTTTCGGAAGAAGATGCCAAAGCCATGCTCGTGAGAGGCTTTGCAGAACCCATATCCAAAGCGCTTCCTCTTGAATATGCCGTGGAAATGAACCGGCTTATTGATTTGGAATTCGAAGGATCGATCGGGTAAGGAGGCAGTGATGGAAAAGATACTGATTAACAGACTGCCGATGCTGACCTATCGGCATTTACATACCAATGAAACAGAGATCGCTTTCCCGCAGCAGGCCAAAACGGCGGATGCCGTATTCTCCTCCCTGGCACTGGTCAGACCGGGAGGATCACTCCCTGACACCTTTCAGGGAGCTTCCCGGGAAACAAGGGAAGCGGCAGCGGCAGGACCGGCCTGCCGCATTGACATACCGGACGGCACGGAGCAAGAGCTGACCATCACCGTTGCGCTGAAAGAAGACCGTCCTGATTACGCGGGCGTATTCCTTTTCAGACTGGGGAAAAAAGCCAGGCTGAACCTGACCTGGAAATGGACAGGGACCGGGAAGCCCGGACGGTGCTGCACCGCCTCTTCCTATGAAGTTGGGGAAGAGGCCGTTCTCCGCGTATCAAAAATACAGACCGGCATGGAAAATACATTTCTCTGTGACCAGAGAGAATGCCGCATTGCCGGCGGCGGACAGGCTGATTTTGTATCCGCGGAACTGGGCGGAGGAGATACCATTGTACACAGCCGGGGCGAACTTGACGGAGACCATTCCGTCATGAAAGAAAGCCTGTGCTATGCGGGGACAGGGCGCCAGCGCCTTGACCTTTTTTACCACATTACCCATCATGGGAAAGAGTCGGAATCCCTGATTGACGTACGCGGTTCCCTGGCCGGTCAGTCACGGAAAATCTTCAGGGGAACCATCGATTTTAAACGGGGCTGCTCCGGCGCAGAAGGAACAGAAGGAGACTATGCCGTACAGCTGGATCCGGGAGCCAAAAATATATCCCTGCCGCTTCTTCTCTGCACAGAAGACAACGTGGTGGGAAACCACGCCTCCAGTGCAGGCCAGCTGGACAGAGAAAAAATGTATTACCTCATGAGCCGGGGCCTTTCACCGGAAGAAGCCCGGCGCATCGCCGTGGAATCCCTGGTCCGGCCGGTCATTGACAGACTGGAACCGTCCCTGCAGGAAGAAGCCCTGCAGGATATACGTACAAAGTTGAATCACAAAGGAGAATAACGGATGAACAGTGAATTGATACGGAATGATTTTCCCATTCTTAAAAAAGAATGCGGGGGACGGCCGATTGTCTATTTGGACAACGCGGCTACCTCTCAGAAACCTCTTCCTGTTCTGGAAGCGGTCTACGAATACAATACACAGGGGAACGGCAATCCCCACCGCGGAGCCCATGTGCTGGCCATATCCGCGTCAGAAGCCTATGACGGCTCCAAAGAAATAGTGCGCCGTTTCATCAATAAACGGAGCCCAAAGGAAATTATTTACACCAGAAACACCACGGAAAGCCTCAACCTGATTGCCCGTTCCTATGGTGAAACACACCTGAAAAAGGGAGATCACATTGTCATTACCATTGCCGAACATCATGCCAACCTGGTGACATGGCAGAGAGTGGCGCAGAAAACAGGCGCTGTTCTTGATTACATTTATGTAGATAAAAAAACAGGCCATTTTCTGGAAAAAGACCTGGAGAAGATTAATAAAAATGTAAAAATTGTAGCCTTTGCCCAGGTGAGCAATGTACTGGGCATTGAATTTGATCCCCGGCCCCTGATTCAAAGAGCCCATGAGGCCGGTGCCGTAGTTGTGCTCGACGGGGCCCAGAGCGCACCGCACCGCCGGGTGGATGTGCAGGAACTGGACTGTGACTTCTTCGCCTTTTCCGGACACAAAATGTGCGCATCCGGAGGCATTGGCGTACTCTATGGAAAAGAACAGCTTCTCGACGACATGGAACCTTTTAATCTGGGCGGTGACATGATTGAAGAAGTGCGCGAACAAAGCACGGACTTTGCAGAACTGCCCGCGAAATTTGAAGCGGGGACACAGAATGTAGAAGGCGCCGTATCCCTGGAAGCGGCCATCCGCTATCTGAATGAAATCGGGTTTGATGAAATTCAGAAACAGGAAAGAAAACTGGTAACGCAGGCTATTCAGGGCATGCAGCAAATTCCTCATATACGCATTATCGGCACAGAAAATCCGGAAGAAAAAGAAGGACTTGTCTCCTTTACCGTGGATGACGTGCATCCCCATGACGTGGCGGAAATTCTTTCTGCGGTGGGCATCTGCATCCGCACAGGCCATCACTGCGCCCAGCCCCTGCATACCTACCTGGGAATTTATGCCAGCTGCCGCGCGAGCTTTTACTTTTACAATACAGAAGAAGAAGTGCAGTACTTCCTGAAACACCTCCGGACCGTCCGTTCTGTGATGGGGTATGATGACTGATGGACATGAATCAGCTGTATACAGAGTTAATTCTGGAATACAATAAAGACAAGACAAACAAACGGCCTGTTGAAAATCCGACACTGTCGGAGCATGGACATAATCCGAACTGCGGCGATGACATTGTCCTTCAGGTAAAAATGAAGGACGGCGTTATTCAGGATCTGGCCTATACAGGCAGCGGATGTGCCATCAGTCAGGCATCCACTGCGATGATGATTGAACTGGTATCGGGGAGAACTGCAGACGAGGCTCTCCGGCTGGTACACCTGTTCCTTGACATGATCCGGGGGAAAATCACAGACGAATCACAGCTGGAAGAACTGGAAGCGGCCGTATCCCTGAAAGACATCTCAAAAATGCCTGTCCGCGTAAAATGTGCTGTCCTCGGATGGCACACACTGGAAGAAGCATTGACGAAACTCCAGTCTAAAACAGTGAAATCAAACAAATAATATGAATGATGCAACCAAAGAACAGGATCCCCTGCAGGCTGCCATAGGCCGGAAGGGGATCCTGTTCTCTTTGCAGATCAGTCAGGGGCAAGACAACATACAGAAAAAGGACGGCAGACTGAAATGGCCTGCCGTCCCTTTATCATGCATAAAAACACTTTTTAACCCGTAAATCAGCGGCGGGGCCCCGCAGGAGCGGGAGGGAAGAGCTGATCAATAACAGCGGCGGAAACGCCGGACTTTTTGATGAGCTGGGCCCGTGCCTGTTCACGGTCCTTTTCAGAAGACAGACGGTCTGACTTCCGCTGGCTGTCTGCTTTGGCGATATATTCCTTCAGCACGCCGGCCTGCTTTTCATTCAAAGTGCCGTTGTTCTGGAGCTCCTGAATCTTATCGGCCGGCGTCATGCGGCGGATGCTTCCGCGGACAGCCGGTGAACGGGTGGTGCTGTCGGCACCGGACAGAGCCGGCTTTTCCTTAGGACTGTCCTTGGGGCGGAAAGAGCCGCGGTCTCCGTCAGGGCGGTGGAATCCGAACACTTCATCCACGACTTCAGGAGAAACATGGGCGTCTTTGGCGGCTTTTTCACGGAAATCCATATCCGCCTTGATACGGCTGTTCTGCCCGCTGCGCAGAGCCTGATCAAAATCAATCAAGGCATTGTTCAGCTGGTCAGCCTGCTTCTGGGTGATTGTGCCGTCAGCCGTCAGAGAACGGATTTTCTCAGTCCGCATACGGTAGGCGCTGCGGTGCATGCCGTCCCTTTTTTCATGAGGGGGGAAGAATCCAGGACCGGGGAAAATACGGTTCATGACTTCATCGGAAATGCCAGCCTGACGGGCAGCCGCTGCTTTTTCAGCCGTTTCTTTTTCCTGGAAGAGTTTCATGTCGTTCCGGCTGCTCACTGCATTCTGGCGCAGTCCCTGTGACAGAACAGAAGCCTGGGAAGCCGTGATGGTGCCGTTGTCAGTCAGAGACTGAATGCGGGATTCCGGACTCTTCATACGCTCACCGGACGGTTTCTCCCTTTTATCTCTTTCAGAACTGCCTTTGGCCGGCGGGGCCGGGAAGACAGCATCACTCTGAGCCTGTGTGAGACCGGCCTGCTGAGTCAGCTGTTCCTTCAGGGCAGTCCATTTCTGGCGGTGGGTTTCTGCGCTCTGTTTCCGTTCAGTGAGCGAATTCTGCACAGCAGCCTTCAAAATATCAGCCTGTGACTGAGTAATCGTTCCGTCAGTCACAAAAGACTGGATATGCTGATCTATATTCAATGATTTTTTTTTCTCCGGCGCAGACTGGGAAGCAGAAGCGGAAATTCCCGGATACAGAGACGTGACTGCGCTCTCATCAGCAGCGGACGCGGGATACAGTCCGAACGCCAATGCGGTCATTCCGGCAGCAGCCAGCACGGCTAATCTTTTACGGGTTGCGTATTTTACCATGACAATCAATCCTCCTGTAATCATCAGTGATATCGAGTTGGTTCTGATGTATTTATAGTATACCATTCATGGCACCTGCCTTTGGAACAGAGAGCTGAAATATAAGGAACATTACGGATAAGGGTATAAAAAGAAAAGAGCAGTACAATCAGATTGATAAAGGACTTCTCCTGTAAAAAAAAAGAAATGAAAAAGATCATGGGAAAAACAGAGAAAAGAGAGAAAATACACAAAGCCCATGCCGGTGAAGTATCCCTTCCTTTCTGAAAAAAGTGATATTTTACCGCAAAAAATTCAAAAATGACACGAATGATCCTGAATATGAATCAGAACTGATATTGATTATTGACAATCATCAGATTGTCCTGTAAAACAATAATATGACCGTTTTATACCGGATATGTATTATTTATACCGGTTGCAGTAAATTATAAACTTCCTGGGAGAGATTATGCAATTTAATTTAACGACCGATTACGCAATAAGAATCATATACTGTCTGGCAGAACGGAAGACCATTGTGACATCCCACGAGATTTCAGAAAAAATGGGTATTCCTCAGCATTATGTGCTGAAAATCATGAGAAACCTGACAGCAGCCGGGCTGGCCGAGCGCTTTTCCGGTATTCAGGGAGGATTCCGAATTGCACGGAAAAAAATCAACCTTTATGACGTGACCCGCGCAGTGGAACCCAAAATGGCCATTGCCCGGTGCATGGAACCGGACTGCTACTGCAGCCTGGGAATGCAGGAGACATGCCAGCTGAGAAAATTCTACATGCAGATGCAGAAAACCATGGACGGCATGCTTTCGGGCAAGCTCATCACGGACCTGATTCAAGAATCGGAGCAGGCAGAGCCGGGAGAAAACCCGGCCTGACGGATGAATGAATTGTCCTTTTTGTTTTTACAATTATATATCTATAAAAAAGCTCTCTTTTCTGCAGTACAGTTCAAAACAGAAAAGAGAGCTTTTTATATGGCGGACGGCATGATCCTAAAAAATCTTCAAATCATCAAAGGCAGGCTGTACCAGGAAATGCCCTGATGCATCAATCAGTCCCCAGCGTCCGCCGATGCGCACGCCGGCGCGTCCCTGCCGGAAATCGGTAACATCCTGGACAGGCTGGCCGAAAGTCAGCACAGGACTTCCCGATTCATTGAGATACATCCATGATTGACCGGATTTTACAGGAATCAGCCCATCTCCGAAACGGCCTGTCTGATCATAAACAGCCGGTGTAACTATACGTCCGTCACGGCTTTGCAGAAGGCCCCATTTGCCGTTCTGCCGGTAAGCCAGCAGACCGGATCCGGCATCAGACAGACCCTGATACAGAGACGGAACAGCCTGTGCCCCGTCAGGATTGGTCAGCGCTCCCCAACGTCCGTTTTCTTCCTGCACAAGGAACAAATTCTGATCAGGAAGAGGCACAATATTCTTATAGCGGATATGAAGAGTATAATTGCCCGTCCGGCTTATCCATCCGTAGCGTCCGTTATTCTTGACCAGGGCTCCGATATCAGTCATGGGATACACATGATCCAGAGCAGCATCAGCGATGATACGGCCGGAACGGTCTATATATCCCCGGTGAATCTCCTCCTGATCATACATAGAATGATCCCAGAACCACGGATCATAGAAGAAGGGGCCGAACCGCCAGCCCGGACCAAATCCGAAAGGACCTCCCGGTCCCCAGGGGCCTCCCCGGAAACCGCCCCATCCGACAGAAATCGAAGCACGCAGCGGCCGTGAAACAACTTCCCCTGTTCTGTATTCGGCCAGTCCGCCATGAAACGCGTATACC
>DIDD01000047.1 GCA_002417965.1 Veillonellaceae bacterium UBA5809 | reverse complement strand
ATATGTCGGAGTATATGGAAAAGCATGAAGTTTCCCGTCTTGTCGGAGCGCCTCCCGGGTATGTGGGATATGATGAAGGCGGACAGCTCACAGATGCTGTCAGAGTACGTCCTTACAGCGTAATTCTCTTTGATGAAGTAGAAAAGGCCCATATGGATTTCTTCAATATACTGCTTCAGGTGCTGGATGACGGACGGCTTACAGACGGACAGGGACGGACCGTGGACTTTACCAATACGGTGATTATCATGACCAGCAATCTGGGTTCCAATCACTTGAAATCCAATGTACTTCCTCTTGGATTCTCAACAGGTTCTGCTTCTGAAAAGAAGGAAAAAGAGTCTTTTGAAGAAACAAGAAAAATGATTCTCAGTGAAGTAAAGCATACATTCCGTCCTGAATTTTTGAACAGGATTGATGAAATTGTCGTTTTCCGTCCGCTGACAGAATCCAATCTCCAGTCCATTGTCAAATTAATGCTGAAAAATGTAGAAGAAAAAATGAGTCATATCCATATGAAACTGGATGTGTCGGAGGAAGCGCAGAAACATCTCATCCGGGACGGATCTGATTTTGAATACGGAGCACGCCCGCTGAAACGGACAATTCAGAAAGAAATTGAAGATCCCATTTCGGAAATGATTCTGGAAAAGAAAATGAAAGATAAAAAAATTCTTAAAGTTGGGGAGGATCAGGACCATAAGCTGACTTTCCAGACAGAATAAGATCATTTTGTAGTATAATAAGGGTGCCCTGGTTTTATAAAGGGGCATCCTTTTCTTTTTGGGGGATTTCATGGAAAAAAATAAAAGAACAAAAATCAAATATGTCTGTGATGACTGCGGAGCGGAATCCCCTAAATGGCTGGGACGGTGTCCGATGTGCGGTGCATGGAATTCCATGAAGGAATTCAGGACGCTGCCGGATCCGGCAGCGCGCTTTACCGGCGGAATGGAACCTTCCCCTCCGTCAGTGCCTGTCCTTCTTCATGATATTGATGCAGGAAAAGAACCGCGGTGGAAACTGTCCATGCCGGAAGTGGACCGTCCTCTGGGAGGAGGCATTGTTCCCGGATCGGTTATTTTATGGGGCGGAGAACCGGGAATCGGCAAATCGACGCTGGTTCTTCAGATCTGCGGCGCTGTATCCCGTACGGGGCGTTCCGTGCTCTATATCAGCGGAGAAGAATCCGAATTCCAGATCAAGATGAGAGCGAACCGTCTCGGCATGGATGAAGAAAAATGTTTTATCCTCTCATCACCGGATCTATCTTCGGCAGAGGAGCAGATCGCCTCTCTCCGTCCGGGACTTGTCGTGATTGATTCTATCCAGACCATGTATCTGTCCGGACTGGATTCTCCGCCCGGAAGCCCTGCGCAGATTCGGGAGTGCACCCATCATCTGGTCCGCATTGCCAAACAGACGGGCACCGCCGTTATGATTATCGGCCATGTAACCAAAGAGGGAAATCTGGCAGGACCCCGCATGCTGGAACATATGGTTGACGTTGTCCTTTATCTGGAGGGAGACCGGAGCTATCAGTTCAGGATCCTCCGTACAGTAAAAAACCGTTTTGGGTCTACGGCGGAAACAGGTCTGTTTATGATGGATGAAAAAGGTCTGAAAGAAATGGAAAATCCGTCAGCCTTCCTTCTTCGGGACAGGGAGATCCGTTCTTCACCCGGCAATGTCATCTTTTCATGCATGGAAGGACAGCGCCCGGTTTTGGCAGAAATTCAGGCATTGACCGTGCATTCTGCTTTTGCGGTTCCGCGGCGTATTGCAGTAGGATATGACTATAACCGCATGATTATTCTTCTGGCCGTACTGGAAAAAAAGACGGGTCTGTCCTTTTCCGATCACGATGTATATATAAATGTAGTCAGCGGATTCCGTATTACAGAAACAGCTGCTGATCTGGCGGCAGCCATGTCTATGGTCTCTATTCAGATGAACCGGGGACTTCCGTCAGGAACCGTTGTTATGGGAGAGGTAGGGCTGACGGGTGAAATTCTTCCGCTGAATCATGTGGAAAGACGGATGAAGGAAGCTTATAAGATGGGGTTTTCCCATTTTGTGCTTCCTGCCTCGAATGAAGAAGATTCCCGCCGCTTTACGGCAGCCCATCCGGAGGATACCACAGTGTCCCTGATTTCTCATATCGGGGAAGCGGTAGATTCTCTCCGCAGCGGAAATTCATAGAATCCGTTCAGGAGAGAGGAGAAAAGGATCGTGAAAGAAAACAAAAAATCAGAAGGCCGGCAGACCACAGACTGGATTGACCATCCGCCGCATTATGAAGGGCGTTTTCTTGAATGCATCGATTTTATCCGGTATGCAGCAGAGAAGACATCCGGCATTGATGCCTACTGCATGGGCACGGTGATTAAATATATCTGGCGGTGGCCGATGAAGGGCGGTGTCCAGGATCTTCAAAAAGCTGAATGGTATCTTCTTTTCTGGCGTGAGAACGGACATTTCATCTTTTCGGGAAAAGATGGAGATCCGGCGGTGGAGCAGGCGCTCCGCAGGGAAATGGAATCCCGTTTCCCCTGCCGTGAAACGGGTGAATCCGTAAGGCGTCTTCTGAAGAAGACAGCGGCAGTACGATGCAGAAAAGACATTTCAGAATTGATTATAGAGATACGGAAAGCAGGGGAAATCCTGCCTTGACCGTCTATGGACATTCATGTATGATGATAGATATTTAAGAAAGTATTGAATTTACGGAGGATTTTTATTTGCTGACAGGGGAAGGGGTTCCCGGACAGACAATACAGCCGGGAAAGGAGGTGCAGAAGTGCTGGAAAAAGTATTAAGGGTTATTTTTGTCAGTCTTTTTATTGTTCTTGGCGTGGCTCTGGCCAATCAGGCCGGGCCGGCTTTAACCAGTCTTCTGTCCAATACCTCCATAACAGGGAGTATTTGGGGCATTACGCTGATTTCATTCTTTTCCATGTTGATCGGAGGAATTATCGGCGGAGCAGCCGGCATCTTTGCATCCTCCTATCTGACTCGGCAGCTGATTTCCATGGCATCATGGGTAGAACGCTCACTGACAGGATTTTCCACGCAGGATATCCTGCTGGGAACACTGGGGCTGTTTTTGGGATTGATTATTGCCAATCTGGTAGGACTTGCATTTATCCATGTGCCTATTATCGGATTTTATGTACCGGTGGTACTCAGTATTGTACTGGGATATACTGGACTCCGTCTGTCCGTCGGGAAAAAGAATGAGATCACAGGCTGGTTCAGACTGCGTGCCGCTGAGGGATCTGCGGTGCGTTCGCCGAAAAAACAGAATCCCAATGGGAAACTGCTTGATACCAGCGTCATTATTGACGGACGTATTGATGACCTGTGCCGTACAGGATTTATTGAAGGACCTTTGATTGTTCCTGTTTTTGTCCTGGAGGAACTTCAGAAGATTGCCGATTCATCGGATATCCTAAAGCGCAACAGGGGAAGAAGAGGATTGGACATTCTCAATCACATGAGGAAAAACGGCCAGACAGAAATCCGGATTGTAACAGATGATTTTGATGATATGACAGAGGTGGACTCCAAACTGGTCAAACTGGCCCAGAAAATGCACTGCAAGATCATGACGAATGATTATAATCTGAACAAAGTGGCTGAACTGCAGGGTGTTACTGTTTTGAATTTGAATGATCTGGCCAATGCACTCAAACCGGCTGTCATTCCGGGAGAGCAGCTTTTTGTCCAGCTCGTTAAATCCGGAAAGGAAGAGGGGCAGGGCGTGGCATATCTGGAAGACGGAACAATGATCGTTGTTGAAAACGGGCATGCAGCCATCGGACGGGAAGTGTCCGTGACCGTTACTTCTGTTCTTCAGACATCGGCAGGACGTATGATTTTTGCGAGATTGGACGAGAATACATTATGAACAGTATGATTATCGCCGCCGCCGGACAGGGGCACCGTATGGGAGCAGGAAAAAACAAGCTGCTTCTGAAAACCGGAGGGCGGCCTTTGATTTGGTATACCCTTCATAATATGATGAAAAGCCGGCTTCTTGATGAAATTATTCTTGTCATCAGGCAGGAGGAAAGAGATGTCTTTGAAAAACTGCTTCATTCTCCGGGATTGGAAACGCTTCCTGTCCGTCTGGTGACGGGAGGCGCTGCCAGATCCGATTCTGTCTGGAACGGGCTGCAGTCTCTGAATGCACATACTGAAAAGGTATTGATACATGACGGGGCACGCCCGCTGGTCGGAGGAGATACGGCAGATGCCGTCATACGGCACATTGATGAATCCCATCCTGCCGTGATTCCGGCACTGGCTTCCGTGGATACGATAAAAAAAATCACAGCGCGGGGAATGGTAGAAAAAACAGAAGACCGGACGTCCCTGTACAGGGCCCAGACCCCGCAGGGATTTTTGAGAGAGCCGTTTCAGCAGGCTTTTAAACGCTGCCGGGAGCGGGGCGACAGGCTGACTGATGATGCATCGGTTATGGAAAAGAATGGAATTTCAGTGACGGCCATCCCCGGACGGGATACTTTTTTTAAAGTGACCTCTCCGGAGGATTGGAAACGCTTTGAAATTTTAGCCGCATCAGAAGATATTCCTTTCCGTACAGGACAGGGATATGATATCCATAGAATTGAGACAAGCCGTCCCCTGGTGCTGGGCGGTGTCCTTATTGCGCCTTCCGGAGGTCTGGCCGGCCATTCGGATGCAGATGTGCTGATTCATGCAGTTATGGATGCACTGCTGGGCGCTGCAGGACTTCCTGACATCGGCCACTGGTTTCCCGATACAGATCCGGCTTATGAAGGAGCAGACAGTACAGTTCTTCTGCAGCGGGTCAGTGAAATTCTGGAGGAAAATTCCTGGGGCATTGTGAATATAGACAGCACGGTTCTGGCGGAAGCGCCCAGACTGGCGCCTTATATCGGCCGCATGAAAAAAACGGTGGCACTGATCCTGGGGATAGATGAAAGCCGCATCAGTATTAAAGCAACAACCCATGAAGGGCTCGGCCCAGTGGGAAAAGGCAGAGGCATGGCTGCTTTTGCGTCTGTATTACTATATAGGAGGTTTTTTTGAATGAATCAGTCTGTACGTGTACGTTTTGCACCAAGTCCTACGGGACCTTTTCATATAGGAGGGGCCCGTTCCGCCCTCTTTAACTGGCTTTTTGCCCGTCATTCCAAGGGACAGTTTCTGATCCGCATAGAGGATACAGATCTGCAGCGTTCTTCCCGTGAATCGGAGGAGAATATCAAAAATTCACTGCGCTGGCTCGGGCTTGACTGGGATGAAGGGATTGATGTGGGCGGCAGCCACGGGCCTTACCGGCAGACAGAACGCCTGGATATTTATCATCAGGCTGTACAGAAGCTGATTGATGAAGGAAAAGCCTATTACTGTTACTGTACGGAAGAGGAAATCGAGCAGGACCGGAAAAAGCAGTTGGCAGAAGGAAAAACCCCTGTGTATAACGGACACTGCCGTCACCTGACGGAAGAACAGATTCAGAAATACCGCGCTGAAGGAAGAAAACCTGTGGTCCGGCTCCGTGTTCCTTCAGGCATTCCCATTGAATTTGATGATATGGTGCGCGGCCATGTGACTTTTGATTCCTCAGGAGTGGGGGATTTCATCATTGTCAAATCCGACGGGATCCCTGTTTATAATTTTGCCGTAGTTGTCGATGATGCTTCCATGGAAATTACCCATGTCATCCGTGCAGAAGAGCATCTCTCAAATACACCGCGTCAGATTATGATTTACCGTGCATTAGGTTATGATATTCCTGTTTTCGGACACATTTCCTTAATTTTAGGGGAAGATCATAAAAAAATGAGCAAGCGCCACGGTGCTACTTCTGTGGAAGAATATAAAAGGATGGGATATCTTCCTGACGCCGTTGTGAACTATCTGGCGCTTCTGGGATGGTCACCTAAAGATGAACAGGAAATTTTTTCACGGGATGAGCTGATCCGTGAATTCTCCATGGACAGGGTGTCTTCAAATGATGCTGTCTTCGATATTGAAAAATTGAACTGGATTAATTTCCATTATATGAAAGAGCTGTCCCCCGGGGCACTTCTGGATTTGACACTTCCTTTTATCGTACAGGCCGGCTATGTATCGGAGCCGATATCCAATGAAAAAAGGAAGTGGCTTGAACGGGCTGTCTGGTGTGTCAGGGACCATTTGTACTACGGCGCCCAGGCTGCAGAAAATATCGATGTATTTTTCCGTGATGTCCCGGAAGTGACGGAAGAAGAGCTTCTTCAGATGATGCATGAGGAGTCAAGTCCCGTCATTTTACGTGCTTTTGCCGATGCTGTGCGGGGGATGGACAGCTTTGATGAAGACAGCATCAAGACCGTTTTCAAAGGAGTCATGAAAGCTGCAGGCATAAAGGGAAAATATGCTTTTATGCCTGTGCGCATTGCGCTGACCGGATCTATGCACGGACCTGACATGTACTGCCTTATTACCCTGCTGGGAAAAGAAAAAGTGCTGGACCGTCTGGAAAAAGGCCTGCGTCTCTGCAGCCGGTGAAAATGTTTTTCATTGACGCATGACAGGCAGAATTATATAATAAATTAATGATTTATGAAGCCAAAAGATATCAGGGGATATCCCCGTTTTCGCAAGGAGTATTGTTTTTATGCATTTTGATTTCAGCTTGATCATTCATTCGCTTCCTCTTCTGCTGATGGGGGCGGCTGTCACGATTGAAATTACGAGTGTGAGTGTGGCAATCGGATTTTTGATCGGACTTTTTGTAGGCATAGCCCGTATATCACAGGTAAAAGTTCTGCGCGTCTGTGCTGCCGTTTATACAGACTGCATCCGCGGAACTCCGCTGCTGGTACAGATTTTTCTGATCTATTTTGCCATTCCCGTGGTGATCAACAGACCCGTAGAACCTTTCATTGCTGCGGTCGCAGCCTGCGGAATCAACAGCGGCGCCTATGTATCTGAAATTTTCAGAGCAGGCATTCAGTCCATCGACAAGGGGCAGATGGAGGCAGGCCGTTCATTGGGGATGACCTGGTGCCAGACCATGATTTACATCATTCTTCCCCAGGCGGTCCATACCATTCTTCCTCCTTTGGGCAATGAATTTATTGCCATGCTGAAGGATTCTTCCCTGGTATCGGTAATCGGTTTTGAAGAATTGACACGGAGAGGGCAGCTTATTATTGCACAGACTTACGGTTCTTTTGAAATTTGGCTTTCAGTGGCATTTATTTACCTTGTCATGACACTGGCCATTTCGAGGTTTGTAGCATTTCTGGAACGGAGACAGGCATCATGATTACACTGCGGGATGTGAGCAAACAATTCGGAGATTTATCTGTTCTGAAGCATATTAATCTGGATGTGGCCCGCAATGAGGTCGTGGTTATCATCGGACCGTCAGGGTCAGGGAAAAGTACACTGCTCCGCTGTATCAATTATCTGGAGGAGCCCACCTCGGGAGAAATTATTTTTGACGGAATCCGCATGGATGATGAAAAAAGCATCAATACAGTGCGTACAGAGATAGGCATGGTCTTTCAGCGTTTTAATCTGTTTCCCCACATGAGTGTTATAAGGAATCTGATGCTGGCTCCCATGAAAGTGCGGGGGGCCAGTGAGGAGGAAGCCAGAGAGACAGGCATGGATCTTCTCCGTAAGGTGGGTCTGATTGATAAGGCAGAGTCACGTCCTGCCCAGCTGTCCGGCGGACAGCAGCAGCGTGTGGCCATTGCCCGTGCTCTGGCCATGAAACCAAAAGCTATGCTTTTTGATGAGCCTACCTCGGCACTGGACCCGGAAATGGTCCGTGAAGTGCTGGATGTCATGAAAGATCTGGCCCATGAGGGCATGACCATGGTGGTTGTTACCCATGAAATGGGCTTTGCCCGCGAGGTGGCCTCCCGTGTTCTTTTCCTGGATGAAGGCATCATTGCCGAAGAAGGAACACCGGATCAGATTTTTTCCCATCCGAAAGAAGAAAGAACGCAAAGTTTCCTTTCCAAAGTACTGTAAAAAGTTTTTTCAGACTGGTTATACATGACCCAAAGATGTCTGATTGACGAAAATATTTAGCTATGTTAGAATAAAATAATACTTTGTAGATGAGTTGTAATGTGTCAGGAGGAATCTTCATGAAGGGTACAGTAAAGTGGTTCAGTGCCGAAAAAGGCTACGGTTTTATCGAACGTGAAGACGGCGGTGATGTTTTCGTTCATTTTTCCGCAATTCAGGATGACGGATTTAAAACATTGAACGAAGGACAGCCGGTCGAATTCGATATTATCGACGGCGCCAGAGGACCGCAGGCTGCAAATGTATATAAAGCATAACTGACTTGTGCTTTTCTATATGTTTTTCCAGTCCAAAAAGTCCGGTTAATCCGGACTTTTTTCTTGCTGTTTTGCTTATTAAGGGAGAACAGAGGAAGAGTTCCCAAACTGTTTCATTCTATTCTTCGCCTTTTTCCTCCATATGTAATATAATATAAGTAAGCAATCGTATTGCTATCATGTCAGGGAAAGGGTGAATGCCATGGAATTAACTGTGAGAGGCAAAAATCTGGAAATTACTGAGGCACTCAGAAGTTATGTGGAGAAACATACGGTCAAGGTGCAGAGATACTTCGAAAAACCGCTGAAAATCAATGTTCTCCTCCGCATCTCCAATATGACAAAGACCTGTGAAGTGACCGTTTTTATTGACGGAGTCATTGTAAGAGGTGTGGAAAAATCCGATGATATGTATAAATCGATTGATCTCGTTTTTGATAAGGTAGAAAGGCAGATTCATAAGTATAAAACAAGACTGGCCCGTAAATTTAAGGGAAAATCTGTTCTTTCCCGTGAGTTTGCGGCAGAGCCGCAGACGGACAGCACGGATTTTGAACTGGTTAAGAAAAAGCAGTTTGCCGTAAGTCCTATGGATGTGGATGAAGCCATTCTGCAAATGAATCTGCTGGAACATGATTTCTTTGTTTTCTTCAATGCGGAAACAGAGAAAATTGCCATTATTTACCGGAGAAAAGACGGGAAATACGGGTTAATCGAACCGGAGATGTAATCATATAGCCAAAAAAGGGAGCAGAGGACTGCTCCCTTTTTTGACTATATGTACTTATTTTGCTACAATAAAACAGATATGCATAATTTAAGATTCAAAAAGTAAGGGGCTGGGCTGATGTTCAAATTTATCAACAAAATGCTCAATGGTTCTAATGAACGCGAGATTCGAAAAATGCGCAGAATCGTTGAGCAGAAGATCAATCCCCTGGAAGATTCACTGAAGAGTCTCAGCGATGCTTCTCTGGCGGCCAAAACCAATGAATTTAAAACCAGGCTGGGACAGGGAGAAACGCTGGATGATATTCTGACGGAAGCGTTTGCTGTGGTCCGGGAGGCATCAAGGCGTGTTCTCGGCATGCGTCACTTTGATGTGCAGCTGGTAGGAGGCATGGTCCTCCATCAGGGAAATATCGCGGAAATGCAGACAGGTGAAGGAAAAACGCTGGTGGCTACAGCACCGGTATACCTGAATGCATTGGCGGGCCAGGGGGTTCATGTAATCACAGTGAATGATTATCTGGCCAAGCGTGACAGTGAGTGGATGGGGCAGGTATATAAGTTTCTCGGCATGACGGTGGGACTGATCGTCCATGACATGGATTTCAACCAGAGAAAACTGGCCTATGCTTCGGATATTACCTACGGCACGAATAATGAATTTGGATTTGATTACCTCCGTGACAATATGGTCATACGGGCCGATCAGATGGTTCAGCGGCCGCTTCATTACTGCGTCATTGACGAAGTAGACAGTATTTTGATTGATGAGGCCCGTACGCCTCTGATTATTTCCGGCCCGGGACAGCAGTCAACGGATAACTATTATGTGCTGGCAAAACTCGTTCCCAAGCTGAAGCAGGAAGAAGACTACACCATTGATGAAAAAGCCAAGACTGTGGCTCCTACAGAGGCGGGTGTAGCGAAAATGGAGAAGCTTCTGGGAGTGCAGAATCTTTATGATTCATCCAACCTGGAGCTGAATCACCTGTTTGTACAGGCCCTGCGCGCGCAGACTATGATGATCCGCGACCGTGATTATGTGGTGAAGGACGGCCAGGTCATTATCGTTGATGAATTCACAGGACGTCTGATGTACGGACGGCGCTATTCCGACGGGCTCCATCAGGCCATTGAAGCCAAAGAGGGACTTAAGGTAGAGCGTGAAAGTCAGACACTGGCCTCCATTACATTCCAGAATTATTTCCGTATGTATGATAAACTGGCAGGCATGACGGGCACCGCTAAAACAGAGGAACAGGAATTTATTAAAATATATGGCCTCGAGGTCTATCAGATCCCGACCAACAAACCCTGCCAGCGCATGGATCTGCCGGATGTCATTTATAAGAGCAAAGACGGAAAATACCGCGCAGTGGTCCGCGAAGTGGTGAAACGCCATCAGACAGGACAGCCCATGCTGATCGGCACAACGTCAATCGCCCAGTCAGAGGAACTCAGCCATATGCTGAAACAGGCCGGGGTTGTCCATAATGTGCTGAATGCAAAATATCATGAAAAAGAAGCCATGATTGTAGCGCAGGCCGGGCAAAAGGGGCAGGTGACCATTGCCACTAATATGGCCGGCCGCGGCACGGACATCGTGCTCGGAGAAGGCGTGGCTGAGCTGGGAGGACTTTCCATTATCGGTACGGAGCGTCATGAAAGCCGGCGTATTGACAATCAGCTGCGCGGGCGTTCAGGACGTCAGGGCGATCCTGGCTGCAGCCAGTTTTTCCTGTCCCTTGAAGATGATCTTCTCCGTATTTTCGGAGGGGACAGCATTAAAAACTTCATGAACCGCATGGGGCTGGGCGAAGATGAGGAAATCAAAAGCAAAATGGTTTCCAATGCCATTCAAAAAGCCCAGAAACGTGTGGAAAACCGCAATTTTGACATCCGTAAGTATGTCCTGGAATATGATGATGTCATGAACCAGCAGAGGAAGGTACTGTATCAGCAGCGCCGTATGGTTCTTATGGGAGATTCCATGAAGGAACAGGTTTTATCCATGGTGGACTCTCTTATCAGCAAGGGTATGGATTCTTATGCGGATGCCAAGCTGTATCCGGAGGAATGGGATTTTGCAGGGCTGATCCAGTACTGCGAGAAATATTTCCTGGTTCCGGGCGAAGTGACTGTGGAACAGATGGAAAACCTGGGACGCGAAGAGGTGGAGCAGAAGCTGATTGACTGTGCCCACCAGACGTATGATGCCAGAGAAAAATCCATTGGCTCTCCCATGATGAGAGAACTGGAAAAAGCGGTCATGCTGAAGGTTATTGACAGCAAATGGATGGATCACCTGGACGCCATGGACATGCTTCGCGAAGGCATTGGGCTCCGCTCCTACGGTCAGAGAAATCCTATCGTTGAATATAAGTTTGAAGCTTATGATATGTTTGAAGAAATGAAACAGTCCATTCTGGAGAATATTGTGCTCTATCTGTATCACATTCAGATTCATTATGCAGAAGAGCCGGAAACTCCTAAGACCGAAGACCGCCTCCAGGGAGCCACGGCCCATTATGTCGATGAAAATACAGAACCGTCCGTTGATGGGGACGGAGAAAATAAATAAAGTCATTTGAAAAAAAATACGCAGAGAAGAGGGATGTCAAGAGATGCTGGAAGATTTGAAAAAACCATTGTCAGAATTGATTGCACATGAAAAAGAAATAAGGGATTCACTTTAACTTGCCTGCATTGAAGGAACGGATTTTAAGTTACGATGTGCAGATGAGCGATCCCGCTTTTTGGGATGATGTAGATAAAGCCCGGGATATTTCGCAGAAAGCCACGGAAGCCAAGGATGCCTATGAAACCTATACGCGCCTTTTCAGCCGCATTGAAGCGCTTCAGGATATTCTTGACCTGGCTGTGGAGGAAGACGATGAATCCATGGAAGGGGAGATTCAGGGAGAACTGGATGCCCTGCGGGCTGTTATAGAAAAAAAGGAAATGGAAATCCTCCTGAGCGGCGAGTATGACAAAAGCAACGCCATACTGACATTTCATGCCGGTGCAGGGGGGACGGAAGCGCAGGACTGGACCCAGATGCTGATACGCATGTATCTGCGCTGGGCACAAAATGAAGGATTCCAGGTTCAGGAACTGAACTCGCTTCCGGGGGAAGAAGCTGGAATGAAAAGTGCGGAATATATGATCACCGGCGCCTATGCTTACGGTTTTCTCAAATCAGAAAAAGGCGTTCACCGTCTTGTCCGCATTTCACCTTTTGATGCGGCCAAAAGACGTCATACTTCTTTTTCCGCGGTCGATGTCATGCCCGAAATTGATGATAATATTACGGTAGACCTGAATATGGATGATGTCCGTGTCGATTATTACCGGGCCAGCGGCGCCGGCGGACAGCACATCAATAAAACAAGCTCGGCTGTGAGAATGACCCATATTCCCACAGGAATTGTGGCCCAGTGTCAAAATGAGCGGTCACAGCTGCAGAATAAAGAGCAGTGTCTCCGTCTGTTACGGGCAAAGCTTTTTGAACTGGAAATGGAAAAACGGCAGGAAATGAAAAAGGATCTGGATGGCGAACAGCGCGCCATCGAATGGGGCAGTCAGATCCGTTCTTATGTTTTTCATCCTTATACACTGGTTAAAGATCACCGCACTGGTGTGGAAACCGGTAATATAC
>DIDD01000080.1:2701-6089 GCA_002417965.1 Veillonellaceae bacterium UBA5809 | reverse complement strand
GTTTGTAAGTTGGAATTAAGCTGTGCAGCGGTTCCTTTGCGGATTTCTCTGTAAACAGCAGAATGATGGATACCGGTGAATTTTGCCGTTGGCAGAGCGGATAAGGGTTCTTTCTTGGGCCGTCTGAGATTGGGTTGAAGATTATTCTCTGTGCCCAATGAAGTGGATGAAAACGGCGGAAAGAGGGAAAAGAGTCAGTAGATATGCGGCAATGGGACAGAGTCATGGCGGCCTCCTTGTAATGGGTTTTAGACGACTTTATTTTACAGGGTCTGTTATGACTTTTTCAATATCTATGACTGTGCATTTGATTATACAATCAACCATGACATTTTCATTATTTGCTGCAGTTAATTCTTTATTGACAGTTTTAACAGCGTCACTTTTCCACATTAAATACCCCCCATAAGTTGGATGCCTTAAACCGGACTTATGAAGGGTATTATAATAGGAATGTTCTTTTTATACAATGAAAAGAGAAAGACTGTCTTTTATGCAGTTGGAGGGAATGAACCATTCTGCAGGGGTCGTCCGCTGCGGTGCAGTGCGGACAGAGAAAGATCCGGATCTGCAGAAGGCGGTGCAGCAGGATTCTCTGATACAGGGAATAACTGCTTGGCCTCATTGAGTGTTTCCATGGATATCTTTTCATTATATTGATCAATGAGAAAGGGAATACGGAATAAATCGATAAAAAACCATAGACCCAATCCCCCCAGAGAGCACCAGTACAGAAGATTTAAAAGAGGGCGCTTCAGATAAAAATAATGGACACTGAATCCCCAGCATAGGTAACACCGGAAAGTTCTTTTAATTCTTCGGGGAAGGGCTTTTTCCATATATTGATATTGAGATTCAGAGAGCGCAGGCATCCATGTGGGCCATTCTCTGCGCTGCCTGTACAGGCAGGCAGATAAACGCATATACAGAGGGAAAATTGTCCAGCATTCTGAAATGGTACGTCCATCGGGCGGTGTGATTTGAAAATGGTCAGCCAATACGGACAGATCGTACCGTCTTTGCCGGGGAAGTACTTTCTCGGCCATAGGAAGAATATCAATATAAGTTCCCGAAAGAGAAGGAAGCGATAAACGGCGGCATTCATTATTAATCAGGGGAATCACGGTATCTGCCTGATAAGTTACAATAATATCAGTTCCTATAAATTCCAGAAACTGGTGGAGCAGCTGCTTAAAGGAAGATTCACTGTCTGACTCGGCGGCAGACAGACATGTATTATTTTCCGAGGATTCCCGTACCAGTGCCGTCCAGGTATTGACAGTATGACCGTCTCTGATCCGCAGAGCGGCAATTTCTTCGATCTGACATTCATCTTTTTTATGTGGTTGTGTGTATTTAAGGCTGATGACTGTGAAATCGCGTTCTTCATACTGTAATGTGTTCATAATCTTGTCCTGGATAGAATAATATTTCCCGGCAGCATAAGAACTGCTGTTTAGGGGATAAAAGATATGTGTATTTCCCCTCGAGGGGAAACGATTGAAATTCTTATATCAATTATAACATTTAAAGAAAATAAAATAAAGGAATATTTTCAATATTCATACAAAAATACACAACAAAACCCGCGATCGATTTTTTTTTACTCCTTATGGCTTTTTACTGACGGCAGAATCCGGCAGTAAGGCAATTTAAAAAGTCAGAGCACTCATTTCAGTAAGAAATCTGTGCTCTGACTTTTTAAATGATCAGTGTCGGTAAGCAGGCATATCATTTAGTTTGTAAGGCGTATCCTGATAAACCAGATTCAGCCAATTATGATAAAACAGATGGGCATAGCTGCACCAGACAAACCGGGGATGATTCTGGGGATTATTTCCAGGATAGTAATGTTCAGGAAGGGATGTTTCCATACCCCGGGCATGATCCCGTTTATATTCCCATTCCAACGTATCTGCATCGTATTCAAAATGTCCCAAAATGAAGATTCTCCGACAGGAATGGTCAGATATAATATTAATTCCATTTTCTTCAGAACGGGATAAAATTTCCAGATCAGGGCAATGGTCGACGGCCTGGTCATCAATGGCTGTATGACGGGACTGGGGGATGAAATAGCGGTCATCAAATCCACGGAGAAGAGGGTGGCTCCGGACGGTAAGGCTGTACTGATAAATACCGAACAATTTCCGGTCTAGCAGACGTTTTGCGATTCCGTAATCACGGTAAAGGCCTGCCTGTGCAGCCCAGCAGAAATGAAGAGTCGAAAAAACATGTGTATCTGCCCACTGCAGATAATCCAGGATTTCAGGCCAGTAACCGACTTCTTCATAAGGCATGATTTCTACCGGCGCGCCTGTAATGATCAGCCCGTCATAAAAGCGGTTTTTAATTTCATTAAAGGTATAATAACATCGGTCCAGATAGGTGGGCTCTGTATGTGTGGCGAGACGGGTGGATGTATGGGCAAAATCAATCTCAATCTGCAGAGGAGAATCACCCAGAAGGCGGAGCAGCTGGAGTTCTGTAGGTTTTTTTAAAGGCATAAGATTGAGAATTAATATTTTTAGAGGGCGTATATCCTGCGTCTTTGCCCGGTGCTCACCAATTGTCACAATTCCTTCTTTACGGAGCGCTTCCGATGCGGAAAGTCCGTCAGCAATTTTAATAGGCATCAGTCAGCCGCCTCCAGCGCCTGCTCCAGATCAGTCAGCAGGTCATCAATATTTTCCAGTCCCACCGACAGTCTGACTAGTCCCGGGGTGATTCCGGCGGCTTTCTGCGCTGCTTCATCCAGCTGCTGGTGTGTCGTGGATGAAGGGTGCACCACCAGGGACTTCGAATCTCCCACATTCGCCAGATCTGAGAAAATTTTCAGACGGTCAATAAAGGAACGGGCTGTATGATAGCCGCCTTTCAGTTCAAATGAGAAAATGGATCCGGCCCCCTTCGGCAGATATTTCTCCGCCAGATCATGATAGGGTGAACTCTTGAGTCCCGGATATCCCACATGGGCTACTTTTGGATGTTTCTCCAGATATTCAGCCACCTTCACCGCATTTTCCACATGCCTTTCCAGCCGCAGCGACAGTGTTTCCAATCCCTGCAGAAGAAGCCAGGCGCTGAACGGACTGATTGCTGCCCCCGTATCACGCAGGATCTTCGCCCGCACCCTTGTCACAAATCCTGCTCCCGGAATGTCTTTGGCGAAATTAATCCCGTGATACGATTCATCCGGAGACGCAAAGGTCTTAAACCGGCCCGATCCCGCCCAGTCGAACTGGCCGTTTTCGATGATCACACCGCCCAGCGTTGTTCCATGGCCTCCGATGAATTTGGTAGCCGAGTGAATGGATATATCCAGTCCGTGCTCCAGGGGCCGGAAGAGATAGGGCGAAGCAAAGGTGTTGTCAATGAGCACAGGAAT
>DIDD01000080.1:0-2385 GCA_002417965.1 Veillonellaceae bacterium UBA5809 | reverse complement strand
CAGGGCAATGGCGGCAGTACCGCCTTCAAGGGCCGCCACTCTTTTTTCAAAGACATCCTGCGTGGGATTGGTCAGACGTCCGTAAATATAACCGGGACTGCGGAGTCCGAAGCGGTCCTCTGCTTCCTGGCTGTCTTTAAAAACATAAGAAGTGGTCTGATAAATGGGAACGGCCCGGGCGCCTGTAGCCGGATCCGGCACCTGGCCCGCGTGCTGCTGAAGTGTTTCAAAATGATAATTTTTTTCTGACATAAGAATCCTCTCCATTCACAAGAAATAAAAACATGAAATAGACCTGTATAAAACAAAAAATCCCCCGTCCCCAAAGGGACGGAAGATTCCGTGTGTACCACCCAAATTTGCCAATGCGTCACCGCACAGGCCTTATCAGGTACGCGGGCGCAGGGCCGTGAATACCATAGCGCTGTAACGGGCACACCCGGACTGTCTGATGATTTTCAATCATTTGACATATCATGCTCTGAGGCCATGTTCTGCAAATAGTGCCGTACCCTTTTTCAGCGGACAGGGTTCTCTGTAACGGTGTTTTCTGCATACTCTTCTCTTCCTTGCAGCTATGTAAGTTATGAGTTACTATAGCACAGACTTTTAGGTCCGTCAAGTGAGACTTCCAAAAAAGGAAAACGGATATTATGCTTTTTTATTCATTCTGTTTGACTTGCGAATTATTGAAATGTAAAATGAAATATATTATTATTTAATTATTTATGGTTATGTTTCTGCTATAGGGAAAGAGCAGAAGGGGAGGTATTATGAAAAGAGACCGAAAGGCATTATTGTTGGGCGCTGCGGTATGGGTCATAGCCGTGTGGGGAATACAGGCCGCAGATCAAATTTATGAATTGGATCCATTACTTGTAACAGCAGAAAGGACCGTTACAGAAGATTTAAAGACACCTTCCGCTGTGACGGTGCTGACAAGGGAACAATTGATGCAGACAGGCGCTACAGGCCTGCAGGAGGCATTGAAATTCACCACAGGCATTATTATTCATGCCCAGGGACCAAGAAATATTTCGCAGGGGACCATGTCGAACAAAGTTGTTATCAGAGGAGTGGAGAAAGGGACCCTCGTTTTAATTGACGGAGTGCCTATTAATCAAAGCGGAAGGTATAATCTGGAAGATATTCCCGTAGAGACTGTCGAGCGGGTAGAAATAGTCAGGGGAGGCGGCGCAGTTTTGTATGGGTCAGAGGCTGCCGGCGGAGTTATTAATATTATTACCCGAGGCACCCGGGAGAATATGGTTAAAACGGGGTGGGGCAATTATGGAATACAGAATCATGCTGTCAGTGCCCAGTTGGGGAAACTGGGCATAACTTATACTTATGATCATACAGGGAAAATTGATCATATATCGGCACCGACGTCCAGCAATAGCTATAAGTATTTTAATATCATCCGCGGGGAGCATAATAATTTTAACTGGCGGTATAATTTTAACGGTCATCTTTATTTTACCCATATCTATGGGCAGAACAGTGATCATTACCGGTATCAATTTGCCTCCAATGACAAGGTTTATAAAAATGAACTTCATGGGACGAAAGAAAATCTTGCCCAATTGCATTATGAGGAAGGGAATATAAAAGCCAGTTTGTTTTATAACCGCAGGGAACAGGAAACGCGGTCATTGGCATCCTCTTATTCTAAAACGGCTTATACAGATGAATCCAGGGGAATTGATATAGCCAACCGATGGGATTTTGGGCTCCATTCGGCCATGCTTGGGTTTAATTTTCAGAGAGATACAATGGATAAGAGTGTAACGGGGGTCCCGGGGAAAAATTATGAGAGGGACATGTATTCCTTTTACGGACAAATGGCGTATGCTCTGAATAAGAAAACAGAGGCTGATTTAAATTTGAGGGAAACATGGACAGGAAGTGAAACTGCGGGGAATAATTACAGCAAGTTTACCCCGGAGATTACGCTTATGCATATGCTGGACAGCCATACATCCATTTATGCGAAGGCCGGAAAATCATTTATGATGCCTACTTTCAGCCAGCTTTACGGGAGCGGAAATATTGTACCGAATCCGGGTCTGAAACCTCAGCATGGAGTCCATTATGAAGCAGGGTGGAAGAAAAACATAGGAAATCAGTCATGGAGGCTGGCTGTATATCATTATTTGATCAAGGACAGCATTGATGCCAACACAACGAATTATCCGACAATTACTTATACTAATGAAGATATTCGGAATACAGGGGCAGAATTGACATGGACTGTACAGCGCAGTGAAAATTTTTCTTTTTATACGGGGATCTCTTACAGCCATCCGGAAAAGCAGGAAACAGATAAGAAGGGGGTGAAGGGGCAATGGCACGATTATTATGGAAAAATTCAATATAACGTGG
>DIDD01000009.1:2164-9816 GCA_002417965.1 Veillonellaceae bacterium UBA5809 | reverse complement strand
ATTTCATCTTCGTTGGCTTTTCTTGCCTTGACTGAAGAAGACGCCACATTTTTGTCATTGACCACAATTTCCCTTGGCATGCCGTTCAGTTCAAACTGAACAGTGCGGTCCCCATTGGAATCAGGTCTGGTCATGCTGTCCATGCGGATAATCAGCATCTTGCCTTCTTCAATCGTAACATGTATTTCTTCCCCTGCCTTCATTCCAAAAAAGAATGTGGGTGTATCAAGAACTGACAGATCTCCATATTTTTTGTACCGCTTTACATAATCGGAGAACACTTTCGGATAGATAGAATAAGCAGAAACGTCTTCTTCACGGACAGGCATATGTTTTTCTTTCATGTCTGCCTTAACTGCATCCCAGTCTACATCGGAAGGATGGCTTTCAGCATGAGGTTTTTTACCCCGGAGAATAATATGCTGAAGCTTTTCCGGGAATCCGCCATAAGGTGTCCCAAGTTTTCCGTCAAAGAAATCCACTACTGACTGGGGGAAATCCAGCGTCATGCCCTTATCCCATATATCCTGCTCTGTCAGATGATTCTGTACCATATAAAGCGCCATGTCTCCGACTACTTTAGAAGAAGGCGTCACTTTGATGATATCTCCAAACATCATGTTCACCGTGGCATACATACGGCAGATATGAGGCCATTCTTCCGCCAGCCCCAGTGCTGATGCCTGCTGCCGCAGATTGGAATACTGCCCGCCCGGCATTTCATGCTGGAACACGGTGGTGTCAGGGCTGGTCATTTTTCCGTCAACGCCGGCATAATAGGGTCTCACAGACTGCCAGTAGCGGTCAATCGTTTCCATGGCCTCAACATCCATATGGGGCTGACGCGGATGGTTCTGCAGTGCATAGTACATGGAGCTCATGGACGGCTGGCTGGTTCCGTTTGCCAAAGCCCCTGTAGCCACATCGATGACATCCACACCGGCGTCTACCGCCCTGGCATAAGTATACACCGAACATCCTCCGCCTTCATGAGTGTGAAAATGAACAGGCAGATCCACAGCATCCTTCAATGCTGCGCAGAGCGCATAAGAAGCCTCGGGCTTCAAAAGACCGGCCATATCTTTCACTGCAATAATATGGGCCCCTGCCTGGGCGGCCTCCTTAGCCAGCCGTGTGTAATACTGCAGCGAATATTTCTGCCGCTGGGAATCCAGAATATCTCCGGCATAGCAGATCGCCACCTCTGCCAATTTATTCTGACTGCGCACTTCATCAATGGTGGTTCTCATATGATCCAGCTGATTCAGGCAGTCAAAAATACGAAATACATCTACGCCGTTCTTACTGGCCTGGTCAATAAAATGGCGTACCACATTATCCGCATAGTTTGTGTACCCCACCGTATTGGCTCCCCGTGTCAGCATCTGAAATAAAATATTGGGAGCTGCCTTTCTCATACGGCGCAGACGGTCCCAGGGACTTTCATCAAGAAACCTGTAAGCCACATCAAATGTAGCTCCGCCCCAGTTTTCAAATGAAAAAAGCTGCGGAAGATGATTGGCCGTATACCGGACTGCATTCATGATATCATGCGTACGTACCCGTGTGGCAAGAAGAGACTGATGGGCATCACGATATGTAGTGTCCATAAACAACACTTCTTTTTGCCCCTGGAGCCATTTGGCAAACTTCTCGGGTCCCATTTCATCCAGAAGCTGCTTTGTTCCCTTCGGTGCCTCTTTTCCGCTCTCGTCGGGAAGCCTGTTCAGAGGAAGAAAAGCCGGTTTTTCCTTAGGGCCCGCATCAGCATATCCATTGACTGTAATATCCCCGATATAGGTCAGCAGCTTTGTTCCCCGGTCTTTTGTCTCGGGTGCTGACAGTAATTCAGGATGCCGGTCTATATAATTAACATCACACCGTCCTTCCTGAAAATCACGGGTGTGGAGCATATTCATAAGAAAAGAAATATTGGTTTTGACGCCGCGGATTCTGAACTCCCCCAGACACCGCAGCATTTTATGAATCGCATCCATCGGATGAAGAGCAAAAGCAGTCACTTTAACAAGCAGAGAATCATAATAAGGCGTAATCACAGCACCTGTGTAAGCGGTACCTGCATCCAGCCTGACTCCGAATCCGCCGCCGCTGCGGTAAGCAATAATTTTCCCCGTATCCGGCATGAAGTGATTCTGCGGATCTTCGGTGGTAATACGGCACTGAATGGCCACGCCCTTGTACCAGATATCCTCCTGCCGTCCAATGGCAATCGGCTCTTCATACAGAGAATACCCCTCTGCAATCAGGATCTGTGTTTTGACGATATCAATGTCGGTAATCATCTCTGTCACTGTATGTTCTACCTGAACGCGGGGATTCACTTCAATAAAATAGAAATTCTCTTCACCGTCTGCCAGGAATTCCACAGTTCCCGCATTCACATACCCCACATTCTTCATCAATTCAACCGCTGCATCACAGATCCTGGTGCGGAATGCCTGGGGCAGAGACCAAGCCGGCGCCATTTCAATCACCTTTTGATGCCGGCGCTGAATTGAGCAGTCTCTCTCAAACAGATGCACGACATGCCCCTGCGTATCCCCAAGGATCTGCACTTCAATATGCTTCGGGTTCATGATACATTTTTCTACATAAACAGAATCATCCCCAAAAGCCATCTTGGCTTCCGAACGCGCCCGGTGATACGCTTCTTCCAAATCTTCCATGCGGTCCACATTCCGCATGCCCCGTCCGCCGCCTCCGTTGACCGCTTTAATCATGACCGGAAAACCATACTGTTCCGCAAATTTACGGACCTCATCGAAATTTTCGACTGCCCCTTTTGTTCCTGGAATCATGGGAATTCCTGCTTTGGCCGCCTGTATACGGGCATTGACTTTATCCCCGAACATCACCAGATGCTCTACTCTGGGACCGATAAAAACAATCCCTTCCTCTTCGCAGCGCCGTGCAAAATCAGCATTTTCTGCTAAAAATCCGTATCCGGGATGAATGGCGTCTACATGATGTTCTTTCGCAATGCGGATGATATCCTCAATATCGAGATAGGCATCCACCGGTTTTTTCCCCTCTCCTACGAGATATGCCTCATCGGCGCGATTGCGGTGCAGCGACAAGGAATCCTCTTTGGAATAAATCGCCACCGTATGTATGCCCATTTCATTACAGGCACGAAATACACGGATCGCAATTTCTCCGCGATTAGCCACCAGAACCGTACGGATCTTTTTCATTATGTCCTCCTTATATCCCCCAAAATACTTTCATTCTTTGACAGAACGCAGTCACATACAATTTTATTTTACTGACTATGCCGAAGAAATTCAATAGAAAAAGCGAATCTCCCTGCATTTCCATCAAAAATCTCTTTTATCCGCCGGTCTTTCTTTTTTATGATTCATCTTTTTATATCAATATCTATTAATTCTATTTCTATCATACATATTTCAGGGGGTAAAATGCTGAAATAGAATTTGATTTCTATCGATATGCATGGGAAAATAGAGATACAGGGCAGTCCCGCAGATCAGGATTACCCATCGACAGTACGTCTCCGCAGTCCGGCTTTCCTTCCCCGGAAATACGGGTTCCGCGGACCCAATGAAAGGAGCGATTTTATGAGCAGCAAACCGTTAAAAGATTTAGTCGTATTAGACATGACCCGTGTATTGGCCGGTCCTTACACAGGCATGATATTGGCTGACATGGGGGCCGATGTCCTCAAGATAGAAGCTCCGGGCAAGGGCGATGATGCCCGTGCATTCGGACCTTTTGTCAATGGTGAAAGCACTTATTACATGAGTCTCAACCGGGATAAAAGGTCAATGACTTTAAATCTCAAGGCCCCAGAGGGAAAAGAAATTCTGAAAGCACTGGTTAAGAAAGCTGATGTATTGCTGGAAAATTTCCGTGGCGGGACCATGGAAAAACTGGGGCTTGGATATGATGTTCTAAAAGAAATTAACCCCAGACTGGTGTATTCATCCTGCACCGGTTTCGGCATGACAGGGCCCTATAAGCATGATCCGGCTTACGATGTAATTGTTCAGGGCATGGGCGGCATTATGTCCATCACCGGCCAGGAAAATGGTGAGCCTACCCGTGTAGGCGCTTCTATCGGTGATATTACAGCCGGTTTATTCTCTGCCATTGGTGTTATGATCGCTCTTTACAACCGGGACCGCACGGAAAAAGGACAGTTAGTCGACGTTTCTATGCTTGACGGACAGGTTGCAATTCTGGAAAATGCCATTGCCCGGTATTTAAACACAGGTATCGTGCCCAAGCCGATCGGCAACCGTCATCCTTCTATTACTCCCTTTGAATCTTTCAAAACTTCTGACGGCTATGTCATTATCGCCATCGGGAATGACACGTTATGGCAGAAATTCTGCAAATTAGTCGACCGTCCTGATCTTGGCGCCGACCCAAGATTTACAACCAACCCCCTGCGTACAGATAACCAGAAGGCGCTGAAAGAGGAACTGGAAAAAATCTTTGTCAACAAATCCACTGATGAATGGCTCCATATAATCAAGGACGCAGGTATCCCGGTAGGTCCCATTAATACGGTAGACCGTGTCATGAAGGATCCTTCTGTAATCGCCCATGACATGATTGTCACGACCCATCATCCGGTTGCCGGTGAAGTAAAAATGGCCGGTGTGCCTATTAAACTGAGCGATACTCCGGGGAGTGTAGACGGACCGGCCCCGACACTGGGTCAGCATACCCGTGAAATTCTCAAACAATTCCTTTCCTATGATGATTCCAAGATTGATGAACTCTATAAAGACCATGTTCTCTGATATCCCCTTCCTTCTGTAAAGTCTGAAGAAAGCGTAAAAACACGGATTCATTCCGATAATGAATCCGTGTTTTTTGTGCAGATTTTTGCTTCTGTAATCCTTATGCTTTGTTTACATCCGTCAGTTCTGCTGTACAGTGGGGGCACCTTGTAGCATCATCAGCTATGGCTTCCCTGCAGAACGGACACAGCCGGTCTTCTTTTTCTGCCTTCTTCGGCATAAAGCGGTTAATCTGCTTAATAAGAATAAAAATAGCAAATGCCACAATCAGAAAATCAATCAATGCATTCAGAAAAACGCCGTAAGCGATCACCGGCACATTGGCAGCCTGTGCTTCCTGCAGAGTTGCCACAGGTTTGCTGCTGAGATTAATAAACAAATTGGAAAAATCAATTCCGCCGATGAGCAGCCCCAAAGGCGGCATAATGATATTATTCACCAAGGCCGTCACAATTTTAGTGAAAGCGGCTCCAATTACAACACCGACTGCCAAGTCAATGACATTGCCGCGGAGTGCAAATTCCCTGAATTCTTCCAACATCCTTTTCATACAAAGCCTCCGATCTTCATGAGAAAAACTTTTTTTCATTATGACATACCAAACTGGGATAGTCAAACAAAGAAAAAGAGCCTGCAGCACAAATGCAGGCTCTTCCCGATACCCGGTCAGGTATCTTTTCTGTATCAGTCAACGATCAAATCGGCAACTTCTTTTTCTTACTTATTATCATACCACCCGCTCAACAATTGTCAAGTTATTTGTCAATAGCAAATTGACATTTTTTTAAAACTCTTCCTTGACGTTTTGTCCTGGTGCTTTATATAATAAGTAGGTCCTATGCGAGAGTGGCGGAATGGCAGACGCACCAGATTTAGGATCTGGCGCCGCAAGGCATGAGGGTTCGACCCCCTTCTCTCGCACCATGACAGGGCAGTCTCAGAAAAATCTCCTGCCCCTCCTGACAGCCAGCCATGCGGCATATTCCCATGACTGGCTGTCTTTTTACAGGTACGTCACAAACTACGAATCCTGTTAATTATTTAAAAAGCGACAGATGTACCATAATAGGCACAAGTAAGAATTCTCTCCATAATTTCGTCATTCACTGCACGCGGGTTAGGTCCTGTACATGGATCGAGAACGGCATAATGGGCAATACTCTTCTTTTTATCCAAAAAAAGTTGTTCTGCTACCCCGTATTCCTGAAAAGAAAAAGGTATATCCATGGCGCGGTTCATTTTCCTAATGGCATTTTCATAAGACAGTGTCAGCTGCTCGTCAGTTCTGCCCGGCAGCCCGGCAGTCCGTGCAATATCCGCATACCGGGACAAACACGCTTTCGCATTATACTGAATCACATAGGGCATCAGAATGGCATTGCAGCATCCATGGGGAACATGGAAAACAGCTCCAATTTTATGGGCGAGGCTGTGCGTAATTCCCAAAAGCGCATTGGAAAAGGCCATCCCTGCCAGGCACTGTGCCATATGCATCTTCCCCCGGGCCTCTCTGTCTCCCTGGTAAGATGCAAGAAGACAGTCAAAAATATCAGAAACTGCCTGCAGAGCCAAGGGATCAGTAAAACTGTTATGTACCTGGGACACATAAGCTTCTGTTGCATGAGTCAAGGCATCCATACCCGTATGGGCTGTCAGTTTCTTCGGCATAGTGACCGGCAGATCTGTATCAAGAACGGCCATATCAGGCGTAATTTCATAATCCGCCAGGGGATATTTAATGCCTGTAGCATAGTCTGTTATTACAGAAAAGGACGTTACCTCTGTAGCTGTGCCGCTGGTGGATGGGATCGCCACAAAAATCGCTTTTCTGCGGAGCTTCGGAAGTGTAAACGGCTCTTTGATGTCATCAAAAGTCTTATCAGGATTTTCATAAAAAATCCACATGGCCTTCGCTGCGTCGATGGGTGATCCTCCGCCGATTGCCACAATCACATCAGGCTGGAATTTCCGCATGACTGCGGCCCCTTTAAAAACAGTTTCAATAGACGGATCCGGTTCAATCCCCTCCATAATTTGAGTCTGCAGTCCCGCCTCCTGAAGAACTTTTTCCGTTTTCTGCAGGAATCCGCCTCTCCGCATAGAGCTTCCGCCGGTACATATAATCGCCTTTTGGTGACCTTTCAAAACCTTCAGCGACTCAATGGCTCCGGGGCCGCAGTACAGATCTCTCGGCAAAGTAAAACGTATCATGTCCCCACCTCCGCAAATTTTATATTGATTTTTATCAATATACATATTATATACTTCTCTTCGCGAAAATTATAGATGTACCGCTATACTGAAAATTCATAATGCTCATAAATATGAACATGAATGCATACTCATACCCGATCCGTTTTCATCTGATCCAGCGTCAGCGCAAAGCTTCCTGCAAAATGATCCATAAACCAGTTTACCTCTGGCAGCTTCATTTCATAAAGCCGGGTCCGTATGGTCTCATATGCTTCTCCAAATTCACGGTTCCCCGCCTGCTTTTCTTCAGCACATTTGAGAAAAGCTGACAATGTATCCGCCGCCTTAACCAAAGGCCACAGCCCATCCTCTTCCATATGCAGAATATAAGGGCTGTAGAAGGGCTGAAGCTCTTCCGGCAAAGTTCCCATAATATTCCTGCGGGCCTGTTGTTCAATAGCTTTATATGATTCTCTGAGCCCCCTGCTGAAGTATTTCACTGGGGTAGGCATATCGCCGGTAAAGATTTCACTCACTTCATGATACATGGCCAAAACTGCGCAATGCTCCGGATCACAGGGAATATGCATCACCTCACGGCGGATCAGCGCCAGCCCATGGGCAATCATGGCTGTCTGCAGTGTATGCTCTGCATCATTTTCGGGAAGC
>DIDD01000009.1:0-2052 GCA_002417965.1 Veillonellaceae bacterium UBA5809 | reverse complement strand
AACGGATCGCTCCCTCCATATATTTTTTGGCTTTTTTCACAGCCTCCGCCGCAGATAGTCCGTCTGCCATCATAACCGCCAGTGCGCTGGACAGTGTACACCCAGTGCCATGGGTATTGCGCGTCTGGATCTTAGGGCTGCGGAACCAACATACATGATCTCCGTCAAACAGCACATCATCAGCGCAGTCAGTCAGATGCCCGCCCTTAACCAGAACTGCACGGCACCCCAAACCCAAAATTCCTTCCGCCGCTTTTTCCATATCCTTCTCTGACCTGACCGGCTGTCCCCACAGGATTTCTGCTTCAGAAAGATTAGGCGTTACTATATCTGCAAGCGGAATCAGTGCTTCTCTCATGCAGGATACCGCTTCCTGTTCCAGCAGCACCGCCCCCGTCGTGGCTACCATGACAGGATCCACCACCAAAGGTGCCGCATTGTGCTTCCTCAGAAATTCCGCCGCAGCAAGTACAATTTCAGGGGAAGAAAGCATGCCTGTCTTGACTCCGTCAGGAGGAATATCTTCATAAACTGCCTCCATCTGTGACCGGATCATAGGAACCGGTATA
The DNA here is from genome assembly GCA_002417965.1 of Veillonellaceae bacterium UBA5809. Lineage (GTDB taxonomy): Bacteria > Bacillota > Negativicutes > Veillonellales > Dialisteraceae > UBA5809. The sequence continues at coordinate 1,483 of DIDD01000009.1, read as the reverse complement.
TTGATAACCTGGGACACTCCGCATGTATTCTGGGCTGTAACAGCGCAAATACAGCTCATGCCGTATGTCCCCAGCGCTGCAAAAGTTTTCAGGTCAGCCTGAATGCCTGCCCCTCCGGAAGAGTCTGATCCCGCCACTGTTAATAGATGTTTCATGAATCCTCCTTTTTTAGGTGCCTCAAATCTGATGACAGATAAGCACTGAGCATACCCTTGCCGGAAATTTTATCATATCGTATGACGGCAGCTGATCCGGGCTGGAAGGCAAGGACATCCTCCGTGACTTCATACAGCCAATGCTGGAGAAAAGGCTGATGACTGACAAGAAGAACAGGTCCGTTTTCTGATACCAAAATTCCATTTTTGACGGATTCCCACATGGGCTGCGTCAATTCTCCTGCTGTGTGAATTTCATTAACCGCCCACTCTTCCGCTGCAATTTGTGCAGTCTGCCGTGTTCTTTCAAAAGGACTGCAGTACACCTGTACTGTTCTTCCTTTCAAAAAATGAGACAACATCCTGGCAGTTCTTCTCACGCGTCTCATCCCCTTGGGAATCAGGCTTCTGTGAAAATTATCCGTCCCTGCTGATACAGGTTCAGCATCTCCATGCCGCATCAGAATCAAATACATACTGCTTCCCTCCTCTATTGTCCTTCTGCATACGCCGAACCTTCTGCGCCGGCATAACTGACTGCAGCAGGATCTCCAAATGTAGTAAATGATTTTTTGACAGAAACCCCGTTGATCAAAATATCCGTGATGACACCTTGCCCGTCTTTCAGCCTAAAAAAAGCTTCCACATGATTTTTCATTTTTGTGACTGTCCGTCCAGTTGTACCGTCTTCTGCCGCCACCCGCTCCGACAGTTCACTCACTGGAAGCTTTTTCATTTCCTCCGGTGTGACATAAAAACGCCGGAATGGAATATCAAAATAAACAATCCCGTTTTCAATACTCCGTGCCCTTGTTATAATGTAATCTCCTTCAGGCTTATCCAGTTCCGCCCATTTAATATAAAGAACCCCTTTTTGATCACGGGCTGCTGCCAAATAAATGGTTTCTCCCGCACGGGGAAGATTACTGCCCTTCCACTGTGCCTCATGAAGGGGGATATTCATCACAATGTAACTCCGGCTGTAAAAACTATTTCCGAAATCCACCGATGCCGGAGTCTGATAAGCTGTCCCTGCCTCCGCCGTATGGGTAAATCCATAACGGATACTTCCTAAAAAAATAATTTCCACGGCTGCCAGCACAGCTACTGCGGCTGTCCCCATACGTATTTTCATAAAGAACCCCTCCTTTTATCATGAAGGGTATGTTCTTCTTTGTATCTGATCCATAGAACAACAGCCGCCAGAACCGACAGCATGACGCCGGCGCCAAGAAAATACAAGCCTCTGTCAAAATAAGAAAAAGAATTGTCAAACAACCTGAGGGCCGCCCCCAGAATGATCCACAATACACCCCCTGCCCCAGCCG
>DIDD01000091.1 GCA_002417965.1 Veillonellaceae bacterium UBA5809 | reverse complement strand
GTTCCGGGCGGCCGTCAAACCTACGCCATCCATAGGACGGATGCAAAAGACAGTGGATATAGAAAAGAAGATCAATACAGATATGGTCATCCATGGACGCCATGATCCGTGCATCGTGCCCCGGGCGGTTCCCGTCATCGAGGCAGCGGCGGCATGGACACTGATGGATCTGTGGCTTACAGACAGGGGGACGCAGGCATGAAAACAGAGACAGAGGCGCTGGGATGTTTCGGACTGCCCGGCGCTTTTACAGCAGAGGCGATGACTTCCTTTTTTTCAGAAGAAGACCGGACCGTTCTGTATTTCGGAACCTTTGAAGAACTGGTCGGGGCAGTCCGTACGGGCAAAGTCCGTTATGGAATACTTCCCATAGAGAATTCATCCACAGGAGGCATTACGGAAGTCTATGACCTTCTGCGCGGGAGCGGCTGCTTTATTACCGGAGAAAAATGTCTTTCCGTTGAGCAATATCTGATGGGGGTTCCGGGGGCTTCTATAGAAGACATCCGCCGTGTCTATTCCCACCCCCAGGGATTCCGGCAGAGCCGGGATTTCTTCCGCCGCCATCCCCGCATGGAATGCATTCCCCATTTCAGTACGGCCCAGTCGGCCGATTTTGTCGGACGTGAAGGGAAAAAAGAACAGGCCGCCGTGGCAGGACAGCTGGCGGCCCGCATCTACGGACTGCGGATTCTGGCAGGCCCCATTAATATGAGCACTGTGAACTGCACCCGGTTTTTCGTCATTTCGGGAAAAAAAGAAAAAGTGGAAGGCGCGGATAAAATTACCCTGGTCCTTTCCCTGGCCCATGAACCGGGCTCTCTGTACCGGGCGCTGGGATGTTTTGAAAAAGGCGGACTCAATCTGATGAATCTGGAATCCCGGCCCCGTGAAAACCATCCTTTTGAATATTTCTTTCATATTGATGTCATGGGAAATCTGGAAGATCCGGCTGTTCATGAAGTGCTGGAGGCATTACAGAAAAATACCGTATCCTGCCGGATTTTAGGCAACTACCGGGCCGACCGGGGAGGCGCATCATGAAACTGGCGCTGTTGGGACGGACACTGGGACACAGCCTTTCTCCGGAGGTCCATGCCGTTCTTGCGGAACTGACGGGAATCCCGTCCTCCTATGAACTGGAAGAAACAGAACCGGACAGACTGGAAATAAAACTGCAGGAAATGAAAGAAGTCTACCGCGGCTGGAATGTAACCATCCCTTACAAACGGGATGTGATTCCCTGGCTGGACAGCCTGTCTCCGGAAGCAGAACGGCTGGGGGCAGTTAATACGGTGGCTGTGGAAAACGGGCATACGCGGGGATACAACACGGATATGGAAGGATTCAGGCAGGCCCTGCTTCATGCCGGGCTCATGCCGGAGGGCCGGCCCTGCACTGTGCTGGGAAGCGGAGGGGCGGCGGAAGCTGTCTGCGCCTGCCTGAAAGAAACCGGAGCCGGTCCGGTCACGGTCGTTTCCCGTAATCCATCTTCCGTGACAGGCCGGATCAGAGAGCATGCAGGAGAAAAAGAAATGCGGATTGAAAGTTATAAGGAACTGGAGGAGCAGGGGCGGGGATGGCTTCTGATCAACTGCACGCCGGTCGGCATGATGCCCCGGGAAGGCGTCAGCCCGGTGCCGGAATCCGTAACGGCCCGGTTCAGCGCTGCGGCGGATCTGATTTATAATCCGTCCCGCACGGCTTTCCTGAAACAGGCGGAACGGCTGGGACTCCCCGTTATGAACGGCATGTACATGCTGGCGGCGCAGGCGGCGGCAGCCCGTGAAATATGGACGGGGCGGTCCGCTGCGCCGGCGCTGGTGGAGGAGACGCTGCGGCGTCTGGGTCAGTCATGAACAATATTATCCTGATCGGAATGCCGGGAAGCGGGAAAACACGGTTCGGGGAAGAACTGGCCCGTGTTCTGGAACGGCCTTTCTATGATGCCGACCGGTGTCTGGAAATGTGGGAAAAACGTTCGGTCACGGAGATTTTCAGCATCTACGGGGAAAAAGTCTTCCGGGATGCCGAAACAAGGACACTCCGCCGTCTGTCGGCCGCGAGGGAAGCGGTCATTGCATCGGGAGGCGGGGCCATACTCCGTCCCGCCAACCGCCTGATTCTCAGAAAAGCAGGCTGTGTCTGCTGGATAGACCGCAGCTCGGAAGAAATTGCCCGTGATATTGTGACAGAAGGGCGTCCCCTGCTGCAGGAAGGAAAACAGCGCCTCTGGACACTCTACAGAGAAAGAAGAGAATTGTATGCCCGGTGCAGCCATGTGCGGATCCGCAATGACAGTTCTTTTGAAGAAGTGCTGGCCTGTATGGCGGCAGTTATAAAAGAGAGGGAAAGATAAAAATGAAGCTGATGATTCTCAACGGACCCAATATCAATCTGCTGGGGCAGAGGGAACCTGGTATCTACGGCCGGGAAAACTATGAAACGCTGTGCCGCATGATCAGGGACAAAGGCCGGTCTTTAGACGTTGAAACAGAGATACGCCAGACAAACAGCGAGGGAGAACTGGTGACATATATCCAGGAGGCACAGCAGGACTGCAGCGGACTGATTATCAATCCGGCCGCCTATACCCATTACAGCATTGCTGTTCTGGATGCGCTGCAGGCCGTTTCCGTGCCGGCTGTGGAAGTCCACATCAGCCATATCTACGGCCGTGAGGAATTCCGGCATCATTCCGTGACAGCGCCGGCCTGTATTGCGCAGATCTGCGGCTTCGGACTCCGGGGATACCTGCTGGCGATGGAAGGACTGACGGAGACATTGAGAGAAGCACAGAGCGGGAATAACAAATAAAGAAGCAGAGAAAAAGNNCTTTTTCTCTGCTTCTTTATTTTCCAGTGAAAAGAGGGAAAATTTCCATAAAATGAAGGCGGATGAGAAGCAAAAAGAATAAACAGAAAAAGAATCCCCCCGCTGTAAAAATAGTCCTGAAGGGGTATTTCATATCCGTAAAAACAGCATAAATTCAGTATCAGAACCGTTTTTAACCTAAACCAGACTTAGTTTGATTTGACAGAACTTTCTGCAAAAGATATGATAAATATTAAGAAAGTCAAAACCAAAATCAATGATTGAAAAAATCAGGTTTTGACCATAGTTACACCTGGGAGGTGTTTTGGATGAAAAACAAATTAGAGAACAAAATCGATTATGCCGTGGGAAAGACCAAGGAGGCAGTGGGAAAAGCAGCCGATGCAAAGGATCTTGAACTGGAAGGCAAAGTCCAGGTGATGAAAAGTGAAGCCGCGGAAAAAGCGCGTAAATTGAAAGAAAAAGCCGCAGAAAAAGCCAATGAAGCGGTTGATAAAATTCATAAAAAGTAAAGGGTGATAGATGATGCCGGAAGTAAACAGTCTTATTGTATGGATTATTCTGGGCGGCCTTTCAGGCTGGATTGCCAGTAAAATTATGGGACGCGATTCACAGATGGGGATTTTCCTCAATATTGTTGTGGGTGTGATCGGGGCCTTCATCGGCGGATGGCTGGTGGGAATCCTCGGACTGGGGCCGGCTACAGGCCTCAATATCTGGAGCTTCATTGTATCCATTCTCGGGGCGGTGGTACTGCTCTTCCTCGTGGGCCTGGTTGCAAGGAGATAAGAAAAACAAAAAATACGGGAACCCGTTGATCAAATGGATTCCCGTATTTTTATGCTCTTTCTTTGAGGCGGGTATTTTTTATGCAATATAAGGAAAAATAATATAAAAGGAAATACAGAAATTCTTTTATTCAGCAGTCATGGGAACCCATTTTCCGCCGCGGACAGTCAAAATATCGAGATCCATCTGGGGATTTCTCTTTTCATCAAAAGCGAACTGTCCTGTGGCGCCTTCGAAATCCTTAATGCCTGCCAGAGTATCACGGAATTTCTTCCGGTCAGTGACAGAACCCGATTTTTCAACCGCTTCATGAATAAGATACATGGCGTCATAAGCCTGGGCGGCGAACTGATCCGGCTCGTGGTTATAAGCCTCAAAAAAAGCCTGGCGGAAATGCTGCGCCTTTTCTGTCTTTTTATCGGGATTCCATGGAGTTGCCACGATGGTTCCTTCGGCGGAAGAGCCGGCCAGCTTCAGATAAGCGGGGCTGTTGAATCCGTTGCTTCCGATGACAGGCTGGTTCATTCCCATTTCCCGGGCCTTTTTCATGATGAGGGCCCCTTCCTGATATAAACCGGCGATAATCAGCACATCAGGATTCTTGCTCTGAATTGAAGTAAGCTGGGCGGAGAAATCCGTATCCTTATCGGCAAATGTTTCGGTATCTACAATCTGCACACCCATTTCACGGAGAAGAGACTGATAAATTTGATTCTCTGAAACGGCCTGGTCATTGTTGGAGGAGTACAAAACAGCGGCGGTCTTAAAGTGCAGAGCGGATTCCGCCTTTCGGATGACAATGGGGGTGGACAGCTCTCCTGGAACGGCATTTCGGAAAATATAATCTCCGATGTCGGTAATGCCCGGCGCCGTGGGGCCGGTTCCAAACGCCACGGCCTTCAGCTGCTGGGCCACAGGGCCGGCGGCCATCATCTCTCCGGAGGTCATAGGACCTTCCACAGCGAGCACCTTATCCTGTTCGATGGCTTTCTTCATGGCGCTGATAGCTTCGGTTTTATTCAGTTTCGTATCATAAGTAACCAGATCAATCTTCACGCGTGTGCCGGGATTGCTGTTGATTTCGCGGACAGCCAGATCAACGCCGTCCTTCATGGCCTGACCGTAAGCAGATCCGGGACCTGTATAGGCAGTGATAAATCCAATACGGGCAGACGTCTCCTTTGATGCATTCTGTTCATTCTGTGCGCTGCCGCATCCGGACAGGCCGGCCAGCAGGACTGCCGACAAACCGGCAGCCATCCATCGTTTCATCCATGGTTTTTTCATTTCGCTGTCTGCTCCTTTTCTGATTTTTTGTTTTTTGAATCAAGTCCCTGCAGGAGACTGTATATAGATAAAGACGCCCCTGCTTTCAGCTGCAGACTGAAAGCAGGGGCGTCTGTTACCGCGGTACCACCCTGGCATTATACTGATTTCTGAAGTTCCATAGAAGAAGACCGCTTTTTAGAAAAGAAAAGTCCCTGTTTCCGCTTAATACGGAAACAGGGACGCATATATGTGCGCGGCCACCCTGTTGTGGATCTGGATCAGAAATCTCCGGCCGTAACGTGGACCGGCGCCTGTTCCTACTAAAATTCGGAACAGGTACTCACGGGTGATATATTCAGATGGATTTCATGCACCGGCTTTCACCGCACGCCGGCTCTCTGAAGTCATAAAAATCCTCTTTTTTGATCCCGTTCATCGTAATATTTGTTGCTTTGCACTGCAAAGTATTGTAGCTCATTATACAGGAAGCACGGCGGATGTCAAGCTGTTTACGCAGTGCTTTTCTGCAGGAAAAAGTACACATCAGGACATAAAATGTCATAGAAAATAAAAGCCTTTTTTTATAAAAAGAGGATTCTGAAGAGAGGGAAGTGCCTGCCTGTGAAAATGCCGGGCCGGGAGTATCCGGAAAATCAGGCAAAAAACAGGAAAAAGGGGACGTCTGGGGAACAGGCGGGTGCAGAGCGGATTTTCTTTATGACAGATATCGTTTCCAGGAGGGAAGACGGAATTCCAAAAATACAGATACTGTCTGATAAAAAAGCTTCTTACAGGGGAGAAATGGGAGACAGGAACAGGGCAGAATGGAAATGATAACAGAAAAAAGAGAAAAAATAACAAAAATCAGTTGACATGGGTCAGAAGGGTATGGTATTATTACCTACGTCGCCGGTGAACGGACCTCGTCCGACGGGCTTCACGGAAAAGAATTTTTTCCAAAACGCAAATCCGGCATTGACCTTGAATCGAAAACTTGAGATCATAATCAAGTCGCACAAAGCGGCAATGGTTCTTTGCACA
>DIDD01000096.1 GCA_002417965.1 Veillonellaceae bacterium UBA5809 | reverse complement strand
CCAAAGACTGACAGCAAAAAAGCAGTACCTTCTAAAAGGTACTGCTTCAGATGCATTATTTGAGCCGGAGACCCAGCTTTTCACCAAGCACACGGTATCTTTCAATATCCGTACGGCGGAGATAGCCAAGCATATTGCGGCGCTGTCCTACCAGTTTCAGAAGCCCCCGGCGGGAATGATGATCTTTCTTATGAACTTTGAGATGTTCTGTCAGCAGTGCAATTCTCTTGGAAAGAATGGCAATCTGAACTTCAGGAGATCCTGTATCTCCTGTATGAACGGCATACTGGTCAATAATTTCTTTTTTCTGTTCTACTGTAAGCATAATAGCCTCCTTATAATGCTGAATCGCTGCAGCAGGGTAATCCGTCGGAGATTCGAAAGACTGAGCTGCAGTTCAAACAAATGTTATTATACATGATTTCTATATGGTGCTGCAACTTTTTTATCCCAGAATAATGCGGTCGCTTACTTCTTCGGATGTCTCTTCAAATTTTTTCAGGAGTGATTCAATTGACAGATTCTGCTTTTCTTCACCTTTGTAATCAGCCACAATACGCCCGCTGTTCATCATAATCAGGCGATTTCCATAGCGGAGTGCGTCTTTCATATTATGGGTAATCATCAATGTCGTTAAATGGTTTTCTTTAACAATGGAGTCCGTCAGTGAAAGCACCTTGGCCGCTGTTTTGGGATCCAGTGCCGCAGTCGGCTCATCCAACAGCAGAATTTTTGGTTTTTTCATGGTTGCCATAAGAAGTGTTACCGCCTGACGCTGTCCGCCGGACAGCAGACCTATCTGTGTCTGCAGCCGGTCTTCCAGACCCAGGTCAAGCCCTGCCAGCATCTGCCGGAACTGTTCATGATCATTTTTGCGGAAAGCCCAGCAGAGTCTCCGCGGTTCTCCCCTGCGCGCCGCCAGAATTAAATTTTCTTCCAGCCACATTCCTGACGCAGTGCCTTTCATGGGATCCTGAAAAACACGTCCTATATATTTGGCGCGGCGGAATTCTGCCATACGGGTAACTTCCACTCCGTCAATCAGAATATGCCCGCTGTCTACATAAAAAGCACCTGCAATCGAATTAAGCAGCGTACTTTTGCCCGCTCCGTTGCTTCCCACCACAGTACAGAAATCTCCGGTTTCCAGTGTCAGAGATAAATCCTGCAGTGCTTTTTTTTCATCAGGTGTTCCTTTAAAAAAAGTTTTACTGATATGGGAGACATTCAACATATTAATGCGCCTCCTTCCGGATATCCAAATGGGATTTTAAAAGAGGCATGGCAAGCGCTGCTGTCACCAAAACCGCTGTGAAGAGTTTCAGATCGTTCGGCGGCATCCCCAGATACAGGACAACGGCGATGACAATACGGTATAAAATGGATCCGACAACAACAGACATGAGGGATACCTTAAAGCTTCCGGTACCCAGCAGCACTTCTCCGATAATAACAGACGCCAGGCCGATGACAATAGTCCCTATGCCCATTCCTACATCTGCAAATCCATTATTCTGCGCTACCACTGCTCCACAGAGTCCGATCAGACCGTTGCTGATTAAAAGTCCGATGATAATCATGCTGTCTGTATTCACACCCTGTGCCCGCATCATCTGTTCATTAAAGCCTGTGGCCCGTATGGCTGTTCCCAGCTCAGTTCCAAAAAACCAATACATAAACAGCCCCACCAAAGCCGCCAGCACCAATGAAAAGGCAAAAGATGAATAGGTCATGTTCAAATGAAATATCTGTGACGCCTGTGTAAAAACTGTGTCTACCCGGAGCAGAGGAATATTAGCCTTGCCCATAATATGAAGATTCACTGAATAAATGGCTATCATTGATAAAATCCCTGAAAGAATAGCCGGGATTTTCAGTTTGGTATACAGCAGCCCTGTGATAATACCCGCCGCGATGCCTCCCCCGATCCCTCCTGCCAGACCTGCCGCCGGAGAAAATCCGGATGTAATCATGGTCGCCGCAATGGCCGCACCCAAGGGAAAACTGCCTTCACAGGTCATGTCAGGCACATCCAGAATGCGGAAAGATAAAAAAACTCCGACAGCCAGCACAGACCACATGAGTCCCTGTGCCAGTGTTGAAACAGCTAAATCCATCATAATACCACCACTTCCTATATATTCTGTCTTGATTAATTCACTCGGTCTGCTTTAAGGACGGGGACTCTGTCCTTCATATAAGTAAAGTTTTCTGGCCTTCTGCCATATATCATTCGGAATCCGAATATGAAGCTTTTTAGCCTCTGCCATGTTAACAACCATATCAAATTCTCTCTGCTCCGCAGGATCAATATCATTAGGAACTGTCTTCCCGCCCAGAAGCCAGCCGGCCATCTGCCCTGCCTGAAATCCCATGCGGTAATAGTCAACGGTAACCGCTGCAAGAGCTCCCCGGCGGACCATATTTTCATCCTGTCCAATGACAGGAAGTCCTAATTGATCGGTTATTTTCAGTATATCGGGAAGTGCGGATACAACAGATTCATCTGCCGAAAGATAAACTGCATCGGCATGCCCTGAGAATAACCGGGTCTTGTCGGCTGCTTCACCGGAGGATGTCAGCGCAACCTCATATAACTGAATGCCCCTTCGGGAAGCTGCGTTCCGCAGCCTCTGCATCTGTGAAGCAGAAGCTGGATCTGACGGGTTATATAAAATCCCCAAACGGCGGACTGATACAAGTTTGGATGCCATGTCCAGCTGTCCCGTTACAGAGGGCACATCATTCATTCCTGTTATATAACTTTTTCCGGAATCTTCACGGAGCTGACTTATATCTGCTGCCCCTGAAGCCACTATGGGAGTGGAACCTTTTGCTGCAGCCGCGGCACGGGTTGCTTTATCCCCCACGGCAATGAGGAGATCCTCTGATCCGTCTTCCATCCGCACAGCTAATTTCTCCATCATATCCGGCGAACTGCCTGCTTCAGACCTGTGTATGGAAATTTTTTTCCCCTCTGTATAACCTTGGGCTTTCAATCCCGCTAATATGCCTTCTGTCATCCGGTCCTGATCCGGTGTGCGTCTGTCCTGAAGGATACCGATCTGATATATATTTTTCTGCGGAATCAGATATCCCTCTTGTTCTTTTTGGTTTTGATAACGGAATCCTGCCACAGCAAAGATACATATTACTGTCATAACCAGACCATACATATATTTTTTCCCGGATTGCCCCATCTTTATCCCTTCCTGTACTGTCAGCGCAAAAAGCTGCAGCTTATGCTGCAGCCGCGTTTATATCATTTCTGCCTGCTTCAGTATATCATCGGGCACTGAAATTCCCAATGTCTCCATTTCATGCTTGTTAATATAAAGTTTTGTTTCCTTGGGACCTTCTACGGGAATATCCTGGATTTTCTTTTTGCCTTCCAAAATATCCGCCGCCATTTCTCCCGCTCTGTGTCCGATTTCATAAAAGCTAATGGACTCAGAAGCAAAAGCTCCTGATTTAACATGCCCCACTTCAGCACCGTATACAGGTATTTTCCCCTTGTTTGTCACTGCAATTAATGTAGGTATGGAAGAAGCGATCACATTATCAGTAGGAATGAAAACAGCATCTGCTTTCCCAATAAACTGCTCTGCTGTCTGCTGAATATCATTCACCGATGTGACAGTTAGCTCCATCACCTGAATTCCAAAAGGCGCACAGGCTTCCTTCAGACGTTCTGCCTGGACCACTGAATTAATTTCACTGGAATTGTAAATGATGCCCAATGTTTTTATGTGAGGCTGTATTTTCCTGATCAGAGCCAGCTGCTGATCCAACGGCGCCCTGTCGTGAGTTCCTGTCACATTCCCGTCAGGACTGGATTCTGATTTCATAAGTTTGGCTGTTTCATAATCCGCAATAGCGGTTCCTACAATAGGAATTGATGATGTGGCAGATGCCATCGCCTGCGCTGCCGGTGTCGATATGGCTCCGATCAATGCATATTTGCCCGATACAAAACGATTCGCTATCGACCGGAGATTGGACTGATCTCCCTGGGCATTCTGCTGATCAATTTCAATTTTATCCTTGAGTCCCCGTTCATCAAGAGCCGCTACGAATCCCCGGTTCGCTTCATCCAGGGCAGGATGCTGCACAATTTGAACAATTCCCACCTTCATTTTTCCCTGCTCCTCCTGCGGTGTCCCGCAGCCTGCCAAAAAACCTGCCGCTGTCAGTCCCAGCAATCCGGCTGCCAGCCATTTCTTCCATTTGCTTCCTACCATTCTGCTCATCCTCCTATGAAGTTTTTGTACCCCTTGTACATTGCAGTCATTGTACCATGCAGGCCTCTCATTTGACAAGACACTGCCTTATTAATTGCACAGATCCATTGTCCCGTCTCCCATTTTTCAATTTGAAATTTTCTCAAAAAAAAAGACCGCATAAGCGATCTTTTTATTCTTCGGATTTAGCCTGAACCACAGTTCTTCCTTTATAAAATCCGCATGCGGGACATACCCGATGAGGCATCTTCAGCGCATGGCACTGAGGACATTCTACAAGGCCCGGAACAGTTAATTTCCAGTTAGCCCGGCGCTTATCCCTGCGTGCTTTTGAGCACTTTCTCTTTGGACCCGGCATCTATCGCACCTCCTTATCAATCGGGAATTTTCCTGTCTGCTGCAGCCATACTGTCCGCATCAGGATCCTGCATGCTGCCTGTTTCAATATGTCCGCTTTTAAAGCCCTTCCGGCAGGCAGTCATATCTTCCTACTTTCATAAACAGTCTCTCCGCAGCATGATTGCATCAACTTCCCTATTATACGTATAGAAAAATTATTTGTCAATGACAGAGCGGACGCCCTCTCATGATTCTGTGAAACGCACGTGATATTGT
>DIDD01000020.1 GCA_002417965.1 Veillonellaceae bacterium UBA5809 | reverse complement strand
TTTTGGGCGGTGATTAGCGGAATTGGGGAAGGGCTGACGGAATATATCCCTGTGTCCAGCACAGGGCATTTGATTCTTACCGGACATATGCTGGGATTTACGGGCCCTAAGGCCGATGTGTTCGAAGTGTTTATTCAATTGGGAGCTATTCTCTCTGTTGTTATGGTATACAGAGAGAAATTTATTTTCATGGTACGCCGTGAAAATTGGATGAAAAGGCACGGTGCCTCCTGCCGGAATATTGCCATTGCCATGCTGCCGGCATTGGCGGTGGGATATGCACTGCATGGTTTTATTAAAGGATATCTTTTCAGCACGGGTACGGTCATTGCCGGTTTAATTATCGGCGGTATTTTTATGATGGCAGCGGAAAAGTTTCACCGTCCTTTTGCCGTAAAAGATGTGGATCTTATCACCGGGCGCCAGGCTTTTCAAATAGGGCTGTTCCAATGCCTTTCTCTGTGGCCTGGTTTTTCACGGAGCGGCAGTACTATCTCAGGAGGACTTTTATTGGGAATATCCCGGAAAGCTTCTGCTGACTTTTCTTTTATTATGGCGGTGCCCCTGATGTGCATTGCCTGTGTATATGACCTCCTCAAGATCGCAGACCAGCTGACCACAGAGGATGTGGGAATTTTTGCCCTTGGATTTCTGACTTCCTTTGCCGTTGCCTATGTATCAATTTTGTGGTTCCTCAAATTTTTAAATCATTCCACACTGACGGCTTTTGCTTATTACCGGTTTGCTGTGGCGGCAGTGGCTCTGTTGTATTTCCAGTAACCAGTCCGGTTTTCCCTGTTTGCAATATCCCGGGAAAATCCATATAATAACAGATGTAGCTGACAGTGTGTTTTTTATCAAGAGCGGCAACTGAATGTCAACGGTGAGGTGAAGCCATGAAGGTGTATTTGCGGATTCGTCATACAGGAGAATTTTTCAGCCAGAATTGCTATGATGCCTATACGGGCTGTGAGAGCATGCATATAGAGACAGAGAAGTTCAAGGTCATTTATTCAGTTTCTGACAATAAACCGGAGGATGTTGTGGTGGGTTCCCTCAGCGATATGGAAATCGTGATGGAAAAATTCGGTGTGCCTCTCAAACCTCTGGATTATCCTGAAGAACTTCTTTCCTTTACGGGACGGCGGATATGGCAGTCCACTCTTTTTACCATTACCAGTCATCCTGAGTGCTGGCATGTATTTGTCAAGCCCATTTGGGATGTCAAGCGCTTTTCGGGGACTGTTCTTGATAAGTCTGAGGATTTGATCAAACTGGGAGGCGGGCTGGAAGATATTGCCGTCTGGTGCAGTGAGCGCGTTCATTTTCTTTCAGAATGGCGGCTTTGGGTGCTCGATGGTGAAATCGTGGGACTGACTCCTTATGCAGGAAGATGGGATCTGTTTCCAGATGCTGCGGTTTTAAAAAAAGCAGTTCAGGCATTTCATTCGGCGCCGCGGGGATATGCGCTGGATTTTGGAATTACGGATGATGGCCGGACTCTTCTGGTGGAAGCCAGTGACGGGTATGCCCTGAAAAGTTTTGGCCTGGATCCTGCATTATATGTCAGAATTCTCACGGCAAGGTGGGAAGAGCTGACAGCTTCGGCAGTGCTCCCGGCGGAGGAAAAACAGAGCTGAAAGCAGGTACGGAGGCTGTTGGTGAATCAATATAGAAAAAAGACGGAAACTGATCAGTGTGACGCTGTCAGTTTTTTCGTGTCTTTTCTTTTTTACCGCATGTCTGTAAAGGTTTTTTTCTTTTAATCCGTAATATATAAGTATACGGGAAGTGCGGGAGGATGCCATGAGACGTTTTCAAAGCGATTTTCTTCAGCAGTTGAAGGATCGTGTGGATATTGCAGATATAATCGGGTCCTATGTGACTTTGAAAAAGAAGGGCAGCCGCTATTGGGGATGCTGTCCGTTTCATCAGGAAAAAACGCCTTCCTTTTCTGTTTCTTCTGAAAAAGGACTTTATTATTGTTTCGGGTGTCATGCTTCCGGAGATGTTATTTCCTTTCTTATGAAAATAGAAGGCCTGACTTTTGCGGAAACTGTGGAAAAGCTGGCTGAGCAGGTTCATATGGAACTGCCGCCGGAAGAGATCAATGCGGAGGAAGCCAGGAGGCGTGAGGAACTGCAGGTCATGTATGATACGGTGGATCTGGCAGCTGCCTATTTTCATAATTGTCTGACAAAGACCCATATGGGGCAGGCCGGCAGAGAGTACTTTGCCCAAAGAGGTCTTTCGGCTGAAACGATTGAACATTTCCGGCTCGGATATGCACCGCCTGACGGGGACCGTCTGTACCGTGATTTTACGAAACGCCATATAGCAGGAAATATTCTGAAGACCATCGGCCTGGCAGGGGAAAGAGGAAACCGTTTTTATGATATGTTCCGCGGGCGGTGCATGTTTTCCATTCAGGATCTCCGGGGACGTACAGTCGCTTTCGGAGGACGTGTCCTGGACGGCAGTAAGCCCAAATATTTAAATTCCCCGGAAACACCTATTTTTAATAAAAGGCGTCTTCTTTTTGCTCTTTATCAGGCGCTGCCGGAAATCAGAAAGCGGCGGCAGGTTATTATGGTAGAAGGATATATGGATGCCATCACGCTCCATGCGGCAGGCGTTACCCATGCGGTGGCATCGCTGGGCACCGCTTTTACAGAAGAGCAGGCCCGGCTTCTGAAACGGTATGCCGATGAAATTGTTTTCAGTTATGATATGGATACGGCGGGGCAGAATGCAACCCGGAGGGCATTGGAAATTGCAGGAAAAACAGGTTTAAAGATCAGAGTGGCCACTGTGCCTGAAGGAAAGGATCCTGATGAATTTGTCCGTCTCTACGGAGGAGAAGCATTTCTGGAGGCTGTGAAGGGAGCGGCTCCGGCCCTGGATTATCTGCTGGCGTCTTTTATCAGACAGTATGACGATACGTCCCTGGAAGGGAAGCAGCAGATCCTGAAAAATCTGCTGCCTGTTCTGGTAACCCAGGATGATCCCCTGGTGGTGGATTCTTATATCAGGAAAACAGCGGGCCGTCTCCGGCTGGATGAGGGCATTGTAAGGAGTGAAGCCATCCGGTATGCAGGACAGCGTCATGAGCCGGTATATATTGCCAGACGGTCTGCAGGAGGAACCCTTCACGGGGGACCCCAGGATCAGGAACTCCGGAGGAGGCGTTCTTTGGAGGAGGGATTTATTCGGTTCTGCATAGAAAAGCGGCGTTTTCCCGCAGGATGGGAACCGCTCCGGAGCTATTCTTTTTCCGATGATTTTAATCAGCATATTTTTACGGTCTTAGTCAATC
>DIDD01000015.1 GCA_002417965.1 Veillonellaceae bacterium UBA5809 | reverse complement strand
GATGCCCAGGGCGGCGTCATTAATATTATTACCCGTCACCCTAAAAATGGGGAGGTTCACAGCAGTGCAGGGGTTTCCTTCGGAAGCTTTGACGGGGAGAAGTACCATCTCTATAACGAAGGAAGCAAAGACGGTTATTTCTGGACCATCGAGGCGCAGAAACAGCTGCAGGGGGATTTTGAAGACGCCCACAGCAATTCTGTGATTAACCATCTGAATTCTAAAGCGCTGAATTTCAAGATGGGAAAGGACTTTGACAACGGGTCCAGTCTGGTGTTTAATTACCAAAAATATAAACTGGATTATACCAGGCCTGATGATGGATCCTTTGATACAACAAGGGATGACGGAAAAAAAGATAATGACAGAATCAGCCTGAATTATTCTGCTCATTTATCAGACCGGCTGAGCAACCAATTCACTTTGTTCCGCTATCACGATATACTTCATGACAATAAAAATCATGCGGATAATTTATGGAACTTAAATTTTGTGACGTCGGGCTTTAGTGATCAGATAACATATAAAATGGATCACCAGTTAATCACGGGCGGTGTCGATTATTATCAGTATAAAATTCGTAATTATTACAGTACCTCTTCGTATGAATGGGGGGGAACAGAATATATTTCATCTGAAAGTTTTCAAAATAAAAAAACATCCAATACAGCCTTTTATCTCCAGGATATCTGGAATATCAATTCCAAATGGAATCTGACGCCGGGCATCCGTTTTGACCATCATTCCACCTTTGGGGACCACACAACGCCTGCGGTTACATTGGGATATAAGCAAAGCGGTAAAACAAATTACTATATCAGCTATAAGGAATTTTTTGTGGCGCCGGATCTCTATCAATTATATTCAACCAGTTATGGGAACCGTGATCTAAAACCCCAGGAAGGGGGAACAGCATCCATGGGCGCCAGCCACCAGTGGAATGACAGCCTGTACGGAACATTCAGCATCTACCGGCAGCATGCGAAAAATATGATTGCATATAACAGCAGTACTTACAGATATTATAATACTGGGAAATTAGATTCCTATGGCTGGAATGCGCAGCTTCATAAAAATGTAACTGATGCCCTCAGTATGTTCCTGGGATATACCTATACCCACGTAGACCGTTCCGCATCAGGGGCCAATTCCAATCTGAACGGATTCCTGCCCAAGGGAATGCTGGATGTCGGCATTGATTATCAGCATGATAAACTCAGCGCTTCTGTCACAGGGAAAGGGATTTTCCACAGAGAGGGTGCATGGGGGACAAATCCTGTTTCACAATATAAAAATTACTGGGTCTGGGATACCGTGGTCAATTATCAAATCACGCCGCAGGCTCAGCTTTATGTGAAGCTGAATAATATTTTCAACCAGTTTTATACGGAAACAGGAACCTACAGTTCTTACGGAGAATACTGGTATTCAGCGCCGGGACGTAATTATGAGGCGGGTGTAAACTTCCGCTTTTAACAGGTACCTAAAAATAGGTCCTTCCTAATGGGAGGGCCTCTTTTTTTTCTATGTCCGGTGATGTATGATAAGGACAGGAAACGATAGTTTTGTTTTTTATGAGAGAGGAGAATAGATATGGAAGGGAAGCAGGAACATCCGAAATTTGAGGTGCCTGATGATCCTCATGCAAAGCACCGCTATGAATCAGCGCTGAAGCATGCGGAGTATGCAAAGGCTGCCGGAAAATCGAGTGAAGAGATTCATGCGGTTTTCAAAAAAGTTATGGAATTTGACCCGAAAGATCTCGACAGCATTCCAAAGGATGAAGCCCATCAGAAGTACCGCATGGCTTTGATTCATGCACGGAAAGCGGCTGATGCGGGAAAGTCCTCGGAAGAGGTTCATGAAGTGTTTAAACGGATTATGGAAGGTACCGGAACCGGTGTCTGCAGCCATAAGAAATAAAAGAACAGGGTATCCCGCAAATGAAGGGATGCCCTGTTCTTTTCGTTTAGCTGTTTAAAATTCTTCGTATACAGCCGGATCCTGATTGAATGTGCGGCCGTCTTCCCGGGTGAGACTGTTGATTTTTTTCATTTCCTCTTCAGAAAGAGCAAAATTAAAAAGATCCAGATTCTCTTTCTGGTGCTCATCGGAAGCGGCTTTCGGAATAGGCAGCACACCCAGCTGGACATGCCAGCGCAGGATCGTCTGGGTGACGGTTTTTCCGTGGGCTTCGGCAATTTCCGTGATGACCGGATCATTCATCATCTGGCTGGCCCGTCCCAAGGGACTCCAGGCTTCTGTGGCAATATGATGCTCTTTATCAAAAGCATGCTGTGTCTCCTGATTAAAGTAAGGATGCAGCTCCACCTGATTGATGACGGGGGCAGTTCCGGTTTCTTTCATCAGCCGGTCCAGGTGCTCCGGCAGGAAATTGCATACGCCGATGGAGCGGACCATGCCTCTTTTCTTTGCCTCAATCAATGCCTGCCAGGCTTCTACATAGAGATCCTCACGGGGATTCGGCCAGTGGATGAGGTAAAGGTCATAATAATCCAGTCCGGCCCGGAATAAAGACTCCTCCACGGTGTACAGGGCTTCTTTATAGGCCTGATGCCGGCCGGGCAGCTTGGATGTGACCAGAAGATCAGCGCGGGGAATACCGCAGTCCCGTACGGCCGCGCCCAATGCGCCCTCATTTTCATAATTAAAAGCAGAATCAAGCAGACGGTATCCGTTGTGCACTGCTTTTTTTATGACTTCAGCCCCATTCCGCCCGTTCAGTCCATAAGTTCCGAACCCGACAGCCGGCAGGACAAGGCCGTCATTTAACGTAAAAGTAAAATCATTTTCCATGCAGCAGGCACCTCCTGGGTAAAATATACGGACATCAATAGATAAAACAGATGTCAACCAGAATTTCTATTTTCAGTATACACGATATGGAAACCGGAATCTACGGAAAGGACAGGAGACGCCGGATTTCAGATCCTGTGTACACAAAAAGGAAGGAACCGGACATTCCTTCCTTCTTCCGGAAGCTTACTGCTGTTTCACAACCAGCTTCCTGAATTTTCTTTTTCCAAGCTGAATGATCATGCCGTCTGCCGGGACGATATGATCGCCGGAAATTTTTTCTCCGTTGATTTTTACGGATCCCTGTGACAGGGCACGCTTGCCCTCACTGCTGCTGGATACCATATCCATATCCCGGAGAAGCTGGGGAATCCAGATATCAGCGCCTTCTGCTTCATAGGTGTCTATGACTTCCGGCATATCATTTTTCTGGAATATACGGATGAAATGATTCTGCGCCTCATCGGCGGCGGAAGTGCCGTGATAAAGACGGACAATCGTATGAGCCAGCTTCATTTTGGCATCTCTCGGATGAATCAGGCCGCTTTTGATGCCTTCTCCCATAGTCTGCTGCTCGGCGGCGGATATATCGGTAACGAGCATGAAATAACGCATCATGAGTGCATCGGGGATGGACATGGCCTTGCCGTACATATCATCCGGCGCTTCATCAATACCGATATAATTCCCCAGAGATTTGGACATTTTCTGTACGCCGTCCAGCCCCTCCAGGAGAGGCATCATGATGACGCACTGCGGTTCCATGCCCTCTTCTTCCTGCAGATGGCGGCCTACGATGAGGTTGAACTTCTGGTCGGTTCCGCCGAATTCCACATCGGCCTTTACGGCAATAGAATCATAGCCCTGCATCAAAGGATACATAAACTCATGGACGCCGATGGAACGTCCCTCCGTATACCGCTTGTGGAAGTCATCCCTTTCCAGCATCCGTGCTACGGTCATCTTTCCCGCGAGAGAAAGAACATCCGCAAAATTCAGTTTTCCCAGCCATTCACTGTTAAAATGAATTTCCGTCTTTTCCGGATCCAGAATCTTGCCGATCTGTTCACGGTAAGTCTTTGCGTTGGCCAGCACCTGCTCCTCCGTCAGCGGCTTGCGGGTAGCGCTCTTTCCCGTGGGATCGCCGATACGGCCGGTAAAGTCGCCGATGATCAAAACGATCTGATGCCCCAGCTCCTGAAACAGACGGAGCTTGCGGAGGACTACTGTATGTCCCAGATGAAGATCCGGCGCGGACGGATCCATACCTAATTTAATGCGCAGCGGCGTATGTGTCGCTGCAGAACGGTCCAGTTTCTTTTTCAGCTCATCCGCTGAAATGACCTCTGCCGTTCCGAACTGAATTTGCTTCAGCTGTTCTTCTGCAGATAACATCTCCATACCTCCCTATAATGCTATCATTATACCTGTTATCAGCCGTTCGGACAACCGCGCGCAGCCTGCGGCATACTGTATCTTTATATAGGGAAGACCGTCACTGTGTGGTATAATAAAACAGAATATAATAAATTAAGTGATTCCCGGATTCCGGGGAATCCTGTGTGTCATAGGTCATAAAGGAAGCAGGCATGTATGAAAAGCTCTGATATTTACCGTACCAGAAAGAAGAAGAAATCTCCTCTCAAAAAATTTTTTATTTCCATTTTTATTATCCTCCTGATTGTCATGGCAGGAACGGCAGCGGGATTTGCGGGAGCCGTTATGGGAGGTCTTCCCGACGTCAGCAAAACCATGCAGCCTGATGCATCGTCCCAGATTTTTGACATCAAGGGACGGCTGATCACCACGGTGCACGCGGAGGAAAACAGGCTTCCCGTCCCCATATCCCAGGTCCCGAAAAACCTGCAGAATGCTTTTGTGGCGGCTGAGGATGCCCGTTTCTATGAACATCACGGCATTGATCCCCGGGGCATTCTCCGTGCTCTGTACAACAACCTCGTTACCCATGACCCGACCGGCCAGGGCGGCAGCACCATTACCCAGCAGCTGGCCCGGAATGCCTTCCTCACGCAGGACCAGACACTGAAAAGAAAACTGCTGGAAGCTGTTCTGGCATTGGAAATTGAACGGAAATATGACAAAGAAGAAATTCTGGAAATGTACATGAACCAGATTTACTTCGGTCAGGGAGCCTACGGCATTCAGACAGCATCCCGCGTTTACTTCGGAAAAGACGTGAAAGACCTGTCCCTGTCCCAGTGTGCGCTCCTGGCAGGACTGCCGAACAGCCCGAACTACTATTCTCCGTTCCGCAGCCTGGAAGCGGCCAAGAGCCGGCAGACGGTTGTGCTTGACCAGATGGCCAAGTACGGCTACATCAGCCAGGCCCAGGCGGATGCCGCCAAGAAGGAAGACCTCCACCTGGCCAAGCCGGGACAGAGCGGAACCTCGGAGACGGCTTCCTACTTTGTCTCCTACGTTTCCCAGGTCATCGGGGATAAATATGATTCAGACGCCCTCTACAAAGAAGGACTGAAGATTTACACGACCCTTGACCTGGATGTGCAGAAAGAAGCGGAAGCCGCTGTCAAACGGCAGCTTCCGGCAGGCTACAAGGACAAAAACGGACTGACCCAGCCTCAGGGCGCGCTCATTGCCATTCAGGCAAAGACAGGCTATATCACAGCCATGGTCGGCGGACGGGGACAGGATCATTTCAACCGGGCCGTTCAGATGATCCGCCAGCCCGGATCGTCATTTAAGCCGTTCACCTACGTGACGGCTCTGTCACAGGGCATGCTTCCGTCGAAAATGCTGGATGACAAAAAAGAAACCTTTGCCGGCGGATGGACGCCGAAAAACTATGAAGGAACCTACGGCCCGCCCGTGACCATGCGGGAAGCTCTGGTGCATTCCATGAACGTGCCGACCATTAACCTGGCCAATGACGTGGGAATGTCCAATGTCATCTCCACCGCCCAGAAAATGGGCATCTCCACACTGGTGGACAGCGGCACCTATTCAGATGTCAACCTGGCAGCCTCCATCGGAGGCCTGAGCAAGGGCGTCACCCTGTGGGACATGGCGAAGGCATACAGCGTATTTGCTAACGGCGGTGTTCTGGTGGAACCCACAGCCATCCTGAAAGTAGTTGACCGCAACGGCAACGTGCTGGAAGAACATGAACAGCAGCAGGGCAGCCGTGTGCTGGATGAAAAAGCATGCTGGATGATGACGGATCTGCTGCAGGATGCCGTACTCCACGGCACCGGCGGCGGAGCCTATATCGGACGCCCCATGGCAGGAAAGACGGGCACGACCGATGATGAACACGACGCCTGGTTTGTAGGATATACGCCGGATATGATCACTGCAGTATGGATCGGCGACGATACCTCCAGCAACGCAGGATACACAGGAGGCACCATTCCGGCCTCCATCTGGAAAGACTTCATGTCTGAAGCCCTCCGCAATACACAGGCACACTCCTTCTCCGTACCCAAGAGCGTACAGGAAGAAATTGAAAGAAACCGTGCCCAGGAAGCGCTGACAAAACAGAAATCCGACCAGGAGCAAAAAGACAAGGATAAAACGCAGGATAAAAAGAAATCCGATGTCAAAAACGACAATGACAGCGGATCCCAGACAGGTAATGATGCACAGCAGGGAAGGAAGCCCAGCGCGCTGGACATCCTGGACCGCATCGGCGGAAAAGTGAAGGGCGAGCCGTAACAGTCCATACCATTTCATAGAATTGAAGGAGAAGATTTGTTTTCATGAACAACAATGAAGAACAGCCTGTTTTGACAGATTCAGAAGAAGACCGTTCCGAAGAGGAAGCCCTCTCGAAAAGAAAACAAAAAGAAGAAAAATCCCTTTCGGAACAGCTGGATGAAATCATACAAAAAACGGAAGAACTGGCCGCAGGCCGGTTCCGAAAGGTCAAAAGCGAAGACGTGATGGTCATCTACGCCCGTTTTCACAAAATCATCACCGCTGCGGAGGAAACCTGCGGAAAGCATCCTGAAATGAAGGAACTGAGAGACAGCCTGGGGGAAGCCCTCGT
>DIDD01000014.1 GCA_002417965.1 Veillonellaceae bacterium UBA5809 | reverse complement strand
CTGCTCTTCGCTGATCCCCATGGAAATCTGGCTGGTCATTTCAAAGATACATCCGTTTTCAGCGGCATCCCGTCCGAACAGACCCCGCATGACAAATCCCAGCTTGATCATGCTCTGGGCCAGCCGCGTCAGGTATTTCGACTGTACAATTCCGGGTATGAAAATCACTGATGATACTCTCAGTCCGGTTCCGGTCCACTCCGGAGACGCAGTCAGATAACCGAATTCCTTGTCAAACGCATATTGGATTTTCTGTCCAAACATATCATCGGCATAACTCACGTCACTCCACATTTTTTTTAAATCTCTGTCAGCCCTGATCATCTGAAACCGGAAATGATCATATCCGTTGACCAATACTGAAAAAGATCCGTCTTCACTGACATACAGAGCATTATGATCACTTTGCGAAACCAGATTCGGTGTAATCAGCGCTTTTTCTTCCAAAACCTCTTTCTGGACTGCGGAAAGAGGCATCAGGGAAAGCTCTTCCAGCTGACCGGATTCGTGGCTGTTCCAAAAATGCACTGCTTCCGCGGCAGCTTCGGCGGCTGCCGGACGTCCGCGCCCTCCGGCAGCCGCCGGGAAAGGCTGATTTTTCATATTTCTTACAAGCTGTATGCGGGAAAGAAGAATACAGCTTTTCTTCCCGGGATTCAGCCACGGCGGAGCCGGATTCTGTACAAGTTCCTCAAATGTCATGACTGATCATCCTCCCCGCCTTTTTCTTCCCGCTTTATTTCATCCCTGATACGGGCTGCTTCTTCATAATTTTCATCAGCAATTTTTTCTTTCAGTTCCTGTTTCAGCTTCAGAATATGGGGGGACTTCACCGCATTCCCCGGCTCTTCTTCAGGATGCTTGCCTTTATGAATATGGCTTCCGTGTACCCTGTCAAACAGCGGCCGGAGGGAGTCACGAAAAGCTTCATAACAGGAAGGACAGCCGAGAAGTCCGTCTCTTCTAAATTGATCATAGGCCGTTCCGCAGGACCGGCAGGACTGTCCTGATGCCCCGTCGACAGCCTGGTCCAGTCCCATCATGTTTTTAAAAAAATCATCATTCCACAAAGCCGGTGTCCGGAACGGGCTCATCATCATACGGGCCTTCTGGGCGCATTCCCTGCAAAGATGCATTTCTGTCTTCTGCCCGTTGATAATCTGTGTGTAATAAACTGTTGCTTCTCTCTGATGACACTGGTCACAAATCATAATGACCGCCCTCCTTCATAATCTGATAAATTCGTCCGCACAACGTATTCATAACTTCCGAACGCCGTTCCCCGGGACACATGGTTTTTATGGTATTCAGCATTTCCCTGCACAGCCGCAGCTCCTGGCGGCTCACCATCCCCTTTCTGAACATCTGGTCCAAAAAAAGGTCCGTATCAATTTCCTCATCTTTCTCCGCCGCCGGTCCTTCTCCTATTCTTTTAGACCGGGGCGAAGCCACTGTAATCCGTATATAACCTCCGCTTCCGCGGCGGGATTCCACCAGGAACCCGCGCTGCGCAGAAAAACGGGTATTCAATACATAGGTAATCTGGGAGGGAGCACATTCAAGCAGATCTGCCAGTGTTTTACGCTGCAGGATCAGCTGCTGCTCATTTTGGCTGCGCAGTTCCTCCAATATGAACTTCTCAATTCGGTCTGCCAGCATGTTCATGGTAATCACTTCTTTGAATTCTCCTTCTTTTTCTTATCGTTACATTCATTGTAAAGGTTAAAAGTCAAAAAGTCAATAGATCAAAAGAAAAGTTTTTTCAATCCATTTTCTATATGCCCCCTGTGCATCTTAGAACAAAATTACGGCACTTTACATCCAAAATAATTCGGCCTATCAGGAAAACATTGCAAAAACATATCTTAGTAATATAATTCACATATGAAGTAATTACTTTCAGTTATATATTTCTGTTCCTTCACCTCAAATCAAAAATCCGGATTGACTCGGCGTGTTAGGACTTGTTCATTTACAAATAAGGATGTGATCTCCTTGATGAAACAGGAGGATTTTTGGAACCGCCGATGGCCTTCTCTTTTCTGGGTATCCCTTGTAGGATTCGTTTTATCATGCAATTATACAAATCACGGACCTCTTTTACCAGTATTGATACAGGTATTCGGAATTACTCTGGGCGCTGCCGGTCTTTTTACAACAGCTATTTTTCTGGCCCATGCACTCCTTCAGATTCCGGGAGGCGCCATGTCTGACCGCTTTGGCGCCAAGCAGGTGGGTACATTTGGACTGATTGTCATCGCAGCCGGCAATATTCTTCTTGGATTTGCCACCACTTACCATGAAGTTCTGCTGTTTAAATTTATTGCAGGCATAGGCACAGGCTCTGCCATTCAGGCCGGACTCCGCTATGTGCCTACCTTTTTCAAAGGAAAGGAACTGGGACTGGGTCAGGGAGTTTACGGAGGTTCGATCCTTCTGGGATCCGGATTTGTAATTTATGTAATTCCCCTTCTGACCAGTTACCTGTCCTGGCACGGCGTATTTTTTCTTACCGGGTTCCATGGCTGTTGTTCTGGCTGTTTTATGGTTTCTGTTCGCCCCGGGAACGCCTGCCGCAGAAAATCATTTCAGTGTGCCTTTGAAAAATCTGGTGACCAACAGGAATATTCTGGTGCTTACCATGACGCAGATTGGATCTTTTGGAACAGCTACGGCCTGCGGATCCTGGATCAATGTTATGCTCCAGCGCAGTGTCCATATGGATCCGAAAACAGCCGGAATGATCGGTTCTCTGGTCTTTATTGTGGGTATTGTGGGCCGTCCTATGGGCGGATGGATTCTCGATCATAAGTGGCTGTCAGCCAAAGCCATCCTGTGCCTGGCCCATCTTCTTCTGGCTGCGGGATTTATAGGCGTAGGTCTGTCATCCACCAGCGGAGAGGCCCTTTTGTCCATTATTGTGGTAGGCATGGCTTCCGGACTTCCTTTTGGTCCTATTTTCGCAGAAGCTCCCAAGTCATTTCCTGATAATCCGGGAGCTGCCAATGGTTTCGTAAATACATTCGGCGCCGGTGCCGTTATGATTCTTCCGCCTGTCATGGGAGCTCTCGTAGATCATACAGGCACCTTCTTATCCGCCTTCTATCTCTTGGGAGGAATTGCCCTGATCGCTTCTTTAACAGCACTGGCTCTCCGTATTCCCCCTCTTGATTCAACCGGTGAATTAGGCAGGCATTTCGAAAAAAGAACCGCATAAAAAGCAGTAAAAATCGGAAGGATGTCTGTACATCCTTCCGATTTTTACTGTTTTTTTTTAATATCATACCAGCCAGGAAGAAAAGAAACGGTTTTCTAAAAATGTTCCTGTCTCTCTTTTTCCTGCTCAAGGACAGCGGCAATGACCGATGCCTCATACCCCCTGCGTGACAGCAAAGAAGCTGCCTTCTGCAGAAAGCGGCCGCTGCGCTCCATGGCAGAACGTTTCTTCTCTGTCAAAATGCGGGCGCTTTCAACCTCTTCTTCATAGGACAGGCGGGATGTACAGCAAAGTCCCCGTAATTTCATTTTGCGGAAAATATAAAGATTGCCGTATCCTCCGGCTTTTTTATAACAGGCAAAGACCTCATCCGCCAGGGAATGATCATCTACATAATGAAGCGTTTCCAGCCTTTCCAGAACACTCTTGATTTCTTCGCTGCCATATCCTTTTCTGGAGAGCTTTTCTGTCAGTTCTTTCCGGCTTAATGCACGGTATCCAAGAAACCGGAGAGCACTGTCAAAAGCACTGGTTTTATTCTTCACCATGATCCTCTGCAATAACGCCTTCTTCAAATTTTTCCGGTTCCGCCACCAGCGTATCACGGATAATCTGATTAATCTCATCTTCAATATCTGTATGTTCTTTCAGATACTGCTTGGCATTTTCACGTCCCTGTCCGATCCGCTCTCCTTTGTAGGAATACCAGGCGCCGCTTTTTTTGATAATCTCCATCGAGGAAGCCAGATCAATCAGTGTCCCTTCTTTAGAAATTCCTTCTCCGTACATAATATCAAAATCGGCAACTTTAAAAGGAGGGGCAACTTTATTTTTTACAACCTTTGCTCTTGTCCGGTTTCCCACGGTATCCGTTCCGTTTTTAATGGCCTCCGCCCGTCTTACTTCAATACGGATCGAAGCGTAAAACTTCAGGGCGCGCCCTCCTGTCGTTGTTTCGGGATTTCCAAAAAATACGCCGACTTTTTCACGAAGCTGATTAATAAAGATAACAATGGTTTTGGACTTACTGATGATCCCCGTCAGTTTCCTCATGGCTTTGCTCATCAGACGGGCCTGAAGACCTACGGACTGATCACCGATTTCTCCTTCAATTTCCTGACGGGGCACCAGTGCCGCCACAGAGTCAATGACAACAATATCAACGGCGCCGCTTCGGACTAATGCCTCGCAGATGTCCAGGGCCTGTTCTCCGCAGTCGGGCTGGGATACCAGAAGTTCATTCGTATCTACACCGAGATGACGTGCATAAATGGGATCCATGGCATGCTCCGCATCAATAAAAGCCGCCACTCCTCCGATTTTCTGCGCTTCCGCAATGGCATGCAGCGCCAGAGTTGTCTTGCCCGATGACTCCGGTCCATAGATTTCAATGACCCTTCCCCTGGGATATCCGCCGATCCCAACGGCAATATCCAAAGCCAGTGATCCCGTAGATATCACTTCCATATTGGCTTTGCTTCCTAAATCTCCCAGACGCATAATCGAGCCGGCGCCGTAGTCCTTTTCAATTTGACGGAGTGCATTTTCAAGCGCTCTGTGCTTTTCAGTACTTCCGTTATTTTTTTCTGATTCTTTCTTTTCCGTCATAGTCATACCTCCTCGGTACTGTGGGAACGGATATACCGCCATACCCAATACATGGCTTTTTCAGCCGCTGCATAACGCACACTTTTTCTGGATCCCATAAAACGCTCTTCATGCACAATTGTTCCAAAAGCCCCGGAAACCCCGATATAAACAAGTCCGGGCGCCTCTCCTCTTTCGCCGGTGCCGGGGCCGGCATAGCCGGTTGTGGAAACAGCTACATCACTTCCGTAAATACGGCGGCTGCCCTCTGCCATCTGGGCAGCGGTTTCGCTGCTTACGGCTGTAAAATGACGGATGATATCCGGAGAAACTCCAAGAATACTCTCCTTGGCGGAATTCTGATAGGTCACCGCACTGCCCATAAAATAAGAAGAACTGCCCGGCAGATCTGTCATCAGCTTGCCTATCAGCCCGCCTGTACAGGATTCTGCCGCGCTGACCGACAGCGACCTGCCAATGAGAATCTTGGTCAGCGCATCGCGGATTCCTGACTCCATGTGGTAATCTCCCAGGGGAAGGCGGTCTTTAATCAGAGCCGCTTCCTTCTCAATCAGTTCCTCTGCTTTGTCCTCACTCTCTGCCCTGGCCGTAATGCGGAGAGCTATAAAACCCGGCCGGGCATACAGCGCCAGTGTCGGATTGGACTGTTTCTGCATGCGGTCCATAATCCGCCGCTCTGTTTCCGATTCTGAAAGACCCTGCACAGAAAGGACACGGGACAGAATCATGCCCTGCGGTCCGTTTTTTTCTATAAGGCAGGGGATCATCTGATTCGATGCCATCTGCTTCATTTCAAAAGGCGGCCCCGGGAGATGGATCAAAATCTTTCCATGTTTCTCCAGTATGCATCCTGAAGCTGTTCCCGCCTCATTGGGAAGAAGACGGGCATTTTCCCCAAACCACGCCTGCCGTTCCAGTGCTTTTGAATAAACCCTTCCGTTTTTTTCATACATGGCTCTGAGCCTGTCCGACTCTTCCCTGTTCAGACAGTAGGGAACTCCAAGTACGGAAGCTCCCGCACTTTTAGTCAGATCTCCCTGTGTTGATCCCAGTCCTCCCGTCGTGATGACCAGATCGGCCCTGTGCAGTGCTGTGTCCATCGCGGAGCACAGACGGTCAAAATTGTCACCCACGGTTGTCTGCCATGCCACTGTATAACCGAATCGGTTCAGCAGCTCGGACAGCCACCGGCTGTTTTCATTATCAATTTCTCCCAGAAGAATTTCCGTACCTGTCGTAATAATCTCAGTAATCATGATAAGACCTTCTGTTTATATTTTTTCAGCAATGAGATCATATGCATAGCCGTCAGTAATTCTTACAGTTGTAAAATTTCCCGGCTTAAGCGCTCCTGGATTTTCGATATATACATTTCCGTCTACTTCCGGCGCCTGGAATGAAGTACGTCCCTTGGCCAGCATTTTCCCATTCTCTTCCTCCATAATCTCTTCAACCAGCGCTTCAGCGGTCTGTCCGATACAGTCCTGGTCATTTTCCTCTGAAATTTTTGCCTGTATAGACATAATCTCATGATACCGGGCCTGTTTCACATCTTCCGGTATCTGGCCTTCCATAACGGCTGCCGGTGTTCCTTCCTGGGGAGAATACATGAAAACTCCCAGGTCATCAAAACGGATTTCTTTAATGAAGTCGCATAATTCCTGAAATTCTTCTTCAGTCTCTCCGGGAAATCCAACCATCAGCGTTGTGCGTATGGTCATTTTAACAGGTGCTTTTCTGATTTTACGGAGCAAAGTCAGTATGCTTTCCTTGGTATCCTTCCGGTTCATTCTTCTCAGGACGCCATTGCTGATATGCTGCAGGGGAATATCCACATACTTGCAGATTTTTTTCTCATGGCAGATCAAATCAAGCAGTTCATCCGTAAAATAGGTGGGATAAAGATAAAAAAGACGGATCCAGTGGATTCCCTCAATCCTGACCAGCTGGGAAAGAAGTCCTGCCAGGGTTGTGCCGTCCTTGAGGTCTCTTCCGTAACAGCTGCTGTCCTGGGCAATTACATTCAGTTCTTTCACTCCTCTGTCCGCCAGCTGCCCGGCTTCTTCTGCTACGGAAGCTATGCTCCGGCTCCGCATAGGGCCCCTCACATAGGGAATATAGCAGAATGTGCATCCATTGCTGCATCCCTCGGCAATTTTAAGATAGGATGTATATCCCGGTGTTGTCACCATGCGGGGCATATGCTCCGTATTCATGCATGGCGCATCCTCAAAGCAGAGTACCTGTCCTCCCTTTTCCGACTTTCGGATTGTTTCAATAATATGCTGCCATGAATTTGTTCCCACCAGAATATCAATTTCCGGAATTTCATCAGCCAGCTGCTTCTGAAACTGCTGTGACAGGCACCCCGCCACAATCAGCCTGCGGCAATGTCCGGTTTTTTTGTATTCTGCGGCTTCCAAAATAGAATTCACCGATTCTTCCTTGGCCGCCTCAATGAAAGTACAGGTATTGACAATGATCATGTCCGCTTCTTCCAGGGAATCAGTCATTTCATAGCCTGCCTCCCGGAGCAGGCCCAGCATCATTTCCGTATCCACCAGATTTTTTGAACAGCCCAAACTGATAAAACCGATTTTTGTCTTCATCTTTCCCGTTTATTCCTTCCCAAACCGGATCTCATTGATCCATTGATTCAAAAGCAGTTTTTTTCCTTCTTCTGTATATTGCTTCTTCAGCGGCCAAAAATAGATTTCCGCACCCCGGAAATCAGGATGCTCCTCCAGTCCGTTTGTGTACTCATAATAATAGCCGTTGGCCGCAAGCAGGCGTCTGTAATATCCCGATGACAGGATCCAGTCCATAAACTTTTCGGATTGATCCTGATGTTTTTGCCCCAGTCCCAATGCAGCTCCATATAAATAATAAGAGGTTCCGCCTGACGGATAAATAATACGTATGGGCAGTTTCTCCTGCATCACGCGCCGGGCCTCATTCAGTCCGGAGATTCCTATATCACATTTTCCCATGGCTGCCAGCCTGGCAGGCGTGGACAGATACTTGCCGTACTGCACCACATGGGGCGCCGCTTCCTTCAGCTTCCTGAAAGTTTCATCCGTGCCGTAAAATTCCGCCATGGACAGAAAAAAATCCTCCGACATGTCAGACGCAACAAAATCTGTAATTGAAAGACGGATATCGGGACGGGACAGTACCTGATCCCATGTATAATTCATCTCCGGATGCTGGGCGGCAAAATCACTGTTTACGGCAAATACAACCGGATCCAGCCAGATCCCGGTCCAGCTTCCGTCAGCAACCTTT
>DIDD01000019.1 GCA_002417965.1 Veillonellaceae bacterium UBA5809 | reverse complement strand
CAGCGGGAAGGAATTCCTTCCGAAGAAGATGTAAAAGAGGCGGATTCCCGAGTCAGACAGGGAGAGACGCTGCTGCTGGAAGCCCAAAAAGAAGCAGGCGAGTATGAGAAAAACGTCTTTTATGAAACACAGAGGGAATTGTCGGCGCTGTCGGCTGTCATCCGTGAAAAAGAAGGGCTTATACCTGCGGAATACAGAACTCCGGGATCGTTGGACAGGGCGGCTGAAGAATTAGAAAAATCGATACGGGATTATGAAGGACGCAGGGAAGCTCTTCGCGGAGAAAAGGAAAAAACAGACAGAAATACAGAGATGGCAGTGCAGGAGGGGAAAATTTATGAATCCCATATGGAACAGCTCCGAAACAGCTACCGGCAGGGGATGGAAGTGTTAAAGCACAAAGCCGGAGAGGCGGGGTTCCAGTCTCTTGAAGAATGCCGGCCATGGCATGCACGGATTCATGAACTGAATGCGCTGGCAGAAGAAATTAAGCAATATGATATGGAGCTTGCTGCTGCAGGACGTATGGCGGAAGCTGAACGGACCGCTGTGGCAGGACAGAAAATACCGAAGATGGAGGACTATGACCGGACTATGAAAGAGCTTCAGGAAGCGTTTGGAAAGTCCGGAGAAGAAAAAAGCCGGGCTTCTCTCCAGCTCCGCCGGCTTAGAGAGGCGCTGGAGAAGATCAAATCCTGGGAGACGGCACAGTCTGCCGCTGCTGAGAAATACAGCCTGGTAGGGGGGCTTTATGAATTGGCCAGCGGATAGGGAACCGGCGTTAATTTTGAACGTTTTGTTCTGGGCGCACTGCTGGATGAAGTCACAGAATCGGCAAACCGCCGTCTGCAGCAGATGAGCCGCCGCCGATATTTGCTGCAGCGTGCACGGGAGAGGGCGGATGCCCGGAAAAACAGCGGACTTGATATGGAAGTTTTTGATAACTATACAGGATGTTCCCGGGCCGCGAATACATTGTCGGGCGGAGAAACTTTTCTCGCTTCCCTGTCCCTGGCTCTCGGCCTGGCGGATGTAGTGCAGGCTTATGCGGGCGGTATTCACTTAGATACGATGTTTATTGATGAAGGGTTTGGCACACTGGATCCGGAAACTCTTGATTTTGCCCTGCAGTCGCTTCTGGAACTGCAGAAGGGGGGGCGCCTGGTCGGTATTATTTCCCATGTTCCTGAACTGTCGGAAAGAATTGATGCACAGCTTCGGATTACAAGAACAGACCGGGGCAGCCGGGCGGCATTTCATGTGGGATAAATTTCCGTTTTTTAGAGCAATTTGTGCTATACTGAAATTACTACAAAAAAGTCTGCGGAAAAAGGAGGGGTTTTTATGAATTTCACTTTTGCCCATAATAATTTCAATGTCATGGATCTGGATAAGAGTATCCGTTTTTATAAAGAAGCACTGGGACTGGAAGAAACAAGGCGGATCCATGCGGATGACGGTTCCTTTGTGATCGTTTATCTCGGAGACGGACGGAGCCGGCATCAGCTGGAGCTTACCTGGCTGAGGGACCGCAAAGACCCCTATGATCTGGGGGACAATGAGTTTCATTTGGCATTGGAAACAGATCATATGGATGAGGCTCATGAAAAGCATGCAAAAATGGGCTGCATCTGTTATGAAAACCCCGGCATGGGCATCTATTTTATTCAAGATCCTGATCAATACTGGATCGAAATTATACCGGAGAAAAAATGAATCCTATATTTCAGAGAGAAGCGAGATTAATAGGCGAAGACGGTGTTGCCTGTCTTTCACGGCGTACAGCAGCTGTCTTCGGACTGGGCGGTGTGGGATCTTTTGCAGCAGAGGCATTGATCAGAGCCGGTGTCGGGCACCTGCTTCTGATTGACGGAGATGTGGTGGAAGCCAGTAATCTGAACAGGCAGCTTGTTGCAGAGGAATCAACGCTGGGACATTCCAAGGCAGAGATTATGGCAGACCGCGCACAGCGGATCAATCCGGCGTGCAGGGCGGAGGTCATAAAGACCTTTTATCATCCGGGCGATGTGGATTTTATTCGGAATCTTCATGCGGATTTTGTGATTGATGCGATTGATGATGTGCCGGCTAAAATTTCAATTGCACAGATATGCAGCCTACTCCGTGTGGCGGAGGCATCATCCATGGGGACGGGAAACCGGCTGCATCCGGAGCAGCTTGAGATCGGAGATATTTATAAAACGTCCGTATGTCCTATGGCGAGAAAAATCAGGAAAGCCCTGAAAGTTCTGAAAGTGCCCCATTTAACGGTGGTGTTTTCTAAAGAACAGCCCCGCCGGCCGATAGGAGAAGGCCATGCACCGGGATCAATTTCTTTTGTACCTCCGGCGGCGGGCATGATTCTGGCAGGCATTGCAGTGCGCACCATGCTGGCACAGAAGGAGTCATATGATGAAATACAGGATTCAGCACCCTGAATGGATTACTGTATCCTTTCAGGGAAAGCCTTTTTATGGATATGACCAGGAATGGTATGGACAATACCGGCAGAAACTGGCGGGCTGCGGGCCTACCACAGCATCTGTTCTGGCGGCTTATCTGGATAGAAAAGAATGGCATATTGATACACCGGGGCAACAGTCTGCGCTGGCGCTGATGGAAACTATGTGGCAGTATGTGCCTCCCCGGATGAGAGGTTTGTATAAAACCAGGTGGTTCAGGGACGGTTTCTGCGCTTATATGGAAGAGCACAGTCTTCTGGGCAGGGTGGATATTCTCCGTGTAAGGCCCTTTCACTGGAGAACGCCTTCTCCTGAAACAGCGGGGAATTTTATTGCAGAGGGGATCCGGGCGGACTGTCCTGTGGCTTTTTTAAACCGTCATGACGGGGGAGAACCGGCACTCTCCACATGGCACTGGGTGCCTGTAACTGCAGTCGAATCCCGTGATGGGGATTGGCTGTGTACCATTTGGGATGAAGGACATGCAGGCGTTTTTTCTTTGTCCAACTGGCTGAAAAGGACGCGGTTCGGCGGAGGATTTGTCCGCGTAACAGGAACGAAGGATTTAGTTAAGCTGTGATATGACAGGTGTTTTTTGAGATTGGACAGATAATATATCATATATAAAAAACAGCGGTTATAGGGCGGATCCATCAATTAGATTCAAGTGCGGCAGCATTATGGCTGCTGCACTTTTTTTATGCAGCGGCAGAGGGGATTCAATATCCAACCGGATTCAGTCAATTGGGATTTTCCATAATGCCGTGATTATTCCCATCATGGATGTATTTCCTGATAACCCGTTTCAGTCAGGATAAAAAAATTTCCATGACAGGTGCCCGAAGATCTGTCAATACCTGACCGGAATAAATCATCTTTCTGCATGGCCGGTCCATTGCCATCTGACAGACTTTTTCCCATGCAGTCTGAACAGCCGGCAGCAGAAGAGAACCCTTATTATACGGCAGATGATGATTTTTCCTGTTCGACAGGCAATGAACATTAATTCTATTTTTACTGAAGCGCTGACAGGTATTTACCCATTTCATTTTTCCATCATAACTATATTTTCCCACATAAATTGTCCGCTATGAGTTAGATATCCAGGTATGACTTATGGTGGGCAGCGGAACCTGACTGTTTATTTTCCTTTTAAAAAAACATACCGGCACTCAAATAAGGGGAATTGAACTGAAAATTCTTGAAAAGGATGGGAAAGAATGCTATCATAGCATAGTGTATATTATTAATATGTAAAATAAAAATAATTTTATTTTTGTTTATAAGAGGTGCATATTGAAATTATTTCATGGGGACTGGAAGCTTTGGGGAATGACCCGGATTTCGCTGCTTATGGTGCCGGCGGCTATTGCACTCTGGCTTTGGGCTCCTTCCTGGTGGGGCATGGAAAACGGTCCGTTGGAAAATCTGCAGGTAGCTGTTCTGCTTTGGGGGGCATTTCTTTCATGGGAAATTTCGAGGAAGAAAGAGACGGTTCAGGGGAAACATATATGGCAGTGCGGGATTGTGATTTTTCTGATTGCAGCGGCCAGAGAAGTTAGTTGGGGACGGTGTTTTTATCC
>DIDD01000022.1:2131-26862 GCA_002417965.1 Veillonellaceae bacterium UBA5809 | reverse complement strand
GGAAGTCATGGCCGGTTCTCTGCTGACCGCCGTTCTGATGATTGCTTGTTATAGCTGGATCCGCCGCAGACGGGGGAACCGGAATGAAAAATAAATCTGTATGGATTCTTGCAGGATACTGCTGTATCCTCTATGGACTGTGGATAAGCGCTGTTCCTCTGCTGGATCCTGATGAGCCCGTATATGGTCAGACCGCCAAGGAAATGATTCAGTCCGGGGACTGGCTGTCCCCCAGGATCTACGGGTCTTTCTGGTATGATAAACCTCCTTTTTTCTACTGGATGGAAGCACTGTCATATCAGTTTTTGGGTGTTTCTGTTTTTTCAAGCCGCCTTCCCGCTCTGTTGTCGGGGCTGTTTACGGTCGTTTTTTTATATGAGTCGTCCAGAAAGCCTTTCGGAGAAAAAGCGGCTTTCTGGGGAGCCCTGATTTGTGCTTCTTCTCTGGAAATTGTTCTTTTGTCCCGGTCTGCGGTTACGGATATGACTCTCACCGCCGCCCTGACAGCGGCTCTCATGGGATTTCTTACGTCCCGTTATGTCACGGCTTATGCAGCCTGCGGAGCAGCGCTGCTCATCAAGGGGCCCATCGGGTTTGCGTTTCCCGCATTCATTGTCCTGCTCTGGCTGGTTTCTCTTCATCGTTTTTCTTTTAAGGAACTCGGACGTATCCGCTGGTACTGGGGTATTCCCCTGGCCTGTGCCGTAGGGTTTCCCTGGTATATTTATATGGCGTCTGTCCACGGAGCGCCTTTTATTGATACGTTCCTGGGCTATCATAATATTACCCGTTTTTTATCACCTGAGCATGCCGGTCAGGATCATGTGTGGCTGTATATACCGGTGCTCCTGATCGGATTCTTCCCCTGGAGCGGCACGCTGCCTCTGTTGTTCCACTTCCGCCGGCTGATCTGGAATCATGAGGGGGCCCGGTATCTTCTGATCTGGTGCGCCGTGATTTTTCTGTTTTTCTCTTTTTCTTCCACTCAGCTGATTTCTTATATTCTCCCCATGTTTCCTCCGCTTTCTCTTCTGGCAGGTTTTTGTCTGACGCAGGCNNGCCGTGCAGTACGGATCGGCGGCTTTTCTCTGTCTGGAAGGACCCGCTGCCGCTTATTTATGGGTCAAGGGGCATCGGAGTTTCATGATGGCCCTGCAGTGCATTATGATGGTTGGTTTTATTGCTTCTGTATATACGTTGTATTCTGTTCCGGTCACAAAAAGCTTTACTTCCGAGAGAATTGTACGGCATATGGAGATGACTGAAAAAGACCCGTCAATTCCGCTTTATATAGATCCTTTCTACCGTCCTGCTTCTGCTTTTTATACGGATATTTACGGTCTTCCCATGCCGCCTCTGGCCGGTTCTGACCGTCTTCCCGGCCGCGCTTATATTCTGATCCAGAAAAAGTTATATGACCGCTGGCCTGAAAGAAATTCTGCGTCCTGGACTCTTCTCTGGGAAACGGATACCGGTGCTTTTTTTCTTAAGGAGAAAGGAGCTTCCCAGTGAAACTGACTCTGTCACGGAAGAATTATTTTTTTCTTTTCCTGTTTTCTCTGTTGTTTTTTACATGGGGTAATCAATGGCTGCCCGTCACTGATCCGGTAGAATCTAATTATGCACTGACCGCCCAGGAAATGGTCCGCTCAGGGAATTGGATTTCCCCCCAGATCTATGGAATTTTCTGGTATGATAAACCGATCATGGTTTATTGGATGATTTCTCTTTCTTATGTTTTGTTCGGCATGACTGATTTTGCTGTCCGTTTTCCGGCAGCTCTCTGCGGTGCCGCTTCGGTCACGCTTGTATGCTGGTATGTCAGGCGTATTGTCAAAAATGACCGCATTGCATTATGGTCTGCAGTTATGCTCGCCACCATGCTGGAATATTGGGTTATTTCCCATGCTGTAATCACAGACAGCCTTCTCTTTCTTTTCACTGTGCCCACTTTGTTTTCCGCCTATATCGGACTGTATGAGAACAGCCGCAGGCATATGACGGCCGCTTACGGCGCAGCCGCTCTGGCCTGTCTCACAAAGGGGCCTGTGGGGCTCGTTCTCCCGGGTCTGCTTCTCCTTCTTTGGTGCGGTGTGATGAGGTCTCCCCGCTGGATTCCCCGTTGTTTTCCCTGGCAGGGCATTTTGCTTTTTCTGGTTCTTTCGCTGCCCTGGTATGGTACGATGTATGCAGTGCACGGAATGCCGTTTGTGGAGGAGTTTCTGGGCCTTCATAATTTTGTGCGCGCCACTTCTTCAGAGCATCCGGAGCAGGATGTATGGTATTTTTATCTTCTCCTTCTTCCCATTTCATTTCTTCCGTGGACGGGCGTCGTTTTCCGCGAAATGGCTGTGCGTTTTAAAAGCAGGGATCCTTTCTTTTTGTTCCTGATGGTATGGTGCTGGGGCACAGTATTTTTTTATACGGTCATGGCTACCAAGTATGTGACGTATACGTATATCACTCTGGCTCCTGCTGCTGTTCTGGGCGCTCTGTCTCTCTGCCGGCTGACAGAGGGAACGGAGCCACGCCGGCGGGAGACTGTTCTTCTTACGGTCCCCGCAGTGCTTATGATGGCTGTGTGGACTGCTGCCACGTTCCGTTTTCCTGACGGAAATTGGGAATTTTTTTACGCCATAGCCGCTTATACGGTTTTCCGCCTGCTCTGGTGGCTGCGGAAGGGCAGTCTGATCCAGACTGCACGGCTGACTGCTCTGTCTGCCGCCGCCATATCCGTCTGCCTGATTGCCGAGGGATTTCCTTCTTTCATGCATCTCCGTTCATCTGTGGATATGGCTCCGGTATTTTTGTCAAAACCCGGGCTTCATTATTTTTACAAGGATTATGAAACTTCTTATACGTATTATACGGGGGAAACAGCTGTACGGCTCCTCCCCACTGCTTTCAGCATGACCCAGTCTTCCCAGCCGGAGGACCGCAGTCCTTTGTGGAATGAAAAATATGTAATGCCTTCTGTTTCAGATTCTGAATGGATCCAGACGGCGCATGTTTCGGCACCGGTATATCTCTATGTATCACGGGGCAATGAGAAATTATTTGAATGCTGGAGTTATCGTTCCCTGTTTGTGAAAACCGATCAGTTCACTGACGGTTCTATTTATCAGATGGTGAAAAATGAATGAATTATTTTAAGCAGATGCATAAAATCAAACTTTTTGTCCAGTCACTCACGACTTATCACAGTGCGGATGTTTTTAATCCATGGGCCGATTTTGATCCTGATTATGATGTGGCTTATGCCCGTTCTATACGGAAAGCCCAGTTGGAGCGGTATCTTTCGCGCCGTCTCGACAACGCCCGGATTCTGCTGGTGGCAGAGGCCTGCGGTTATCAGGGCGGACGTTTCACGGGCATCGCCATGACCTGCGAGCGCATGATGCTGAATCAGCATCCTCTGGTAACGTCAAAAATGGTCATCGGCGCTCCCGGCCGGCGTACAAGCCGTTCTTCCAGTCCTTTTATTCCCAAAATGACACAGCGTCTCAAGGGGTTTAATGAACCAACCGATACCGTGGTTTGGAAGGCTGTTCTGGATGCCGGTCTTGATCCTAATGATTTTATTCTCTGGAATATTTTCCCGTTTCATCCCCATCATTCAAATCAGATGATGACAAACCGCACACCGACGCCGGATGAACTGAAAAACGGCCTGATGTATACCCGCCGTCTTCTGGAGCTCACCGGTCCTATGCCTATTCTCGCAGTGGGCCGGAAAAGTGCGGAAACGCTGCAGTCTGCCGGGTATGCATCAATCCCGCTGCGTCATCCCGCCAATGGCGGCACTACACTTTTTCGTGAAGGTCTTTTTGATGCGCTGCAGCAGCACGGTCTTTATCTGCGTTAGCTTTCAATTCACTTGAAATATATGAGGTAAAAGATTTATGATGAAAAAGCAGGCATTTCACCTGTTTTTATTTCTATAGCCGGATAAAGAAGCTGCGATTTTTCTCCGGCGGAGGCATTTTATGAAAAATACACGTGAGTGGATTGTCAAAGCAGTCCTGTCTCTGGCGCTGATCCTTCTGATCGTGATGATTCATGTGCTGAATCCTGCGTTTTTCCCCCAGTTGTGGCATGTGCTGCTGAGCGGAAATATCCATGAAATTGCCATGTACATCCGTTCTTACGGTGATTGGGCCATGTTCTTCAGTTTCTGGCTGGTGGTCATCGTCAATGCCCTGGGGTTTCTTCCCGCTATTATTTTTTCAACTGCCAATGCACTCATTTTCGGCATTGTGCCGGGTATTCTGATTTCCTGGATTGGGGAAACTGT
Organism: Veillonellaceae bacterium UBA5809; assembly: GCA_002417965.1. GTDB lineage: Bacteria > Bacillota > Negativicutes > Veillonellales > Dialisteraceae > UBA5809. The sequence continues at coordinate 22,568 of DIDD01000022.1, read as the reverse complement.
GGGTGTCGCCATCAGTTTCCTGGTTCTTCGGAGTATTCTTCGCTCTTCGGCAGAAAAGTTGATCGCTAAAAGCCGTTATCTTCAGAAGATCGATCAGCTGAGCGGAAAAGAAGGGTTTAAAATTATGCTCATTGCCCGTACTATTCCTTATTTCCCTTCAGGTATCCTGAATGCATTGGGCGCTGTCAGCCGCATGGGATTTATAGATTATACGGTTTCTTCTCTGCTGGGCAAATTTCCTTCCACGGCTATTGAGGCCATGATCGGCCACGATACGCTGACTATCAGTCAGAATCCCCTCCGTCTGGCTGTAATTGTTGTTCTGACTCTTGTTATTTACGGAGTTTTCTGGTATTTTGACCGCAAAAAGGTTTCTAAGGGCAAGGATTCTTCTGTACCGTAATGCAATAGGCCGGATCCCTGGTTTGAACCCGTATTCAGCAGCAAAAAAAGACGGATCGCTCCGTCTTTTTTTGCTGCTTCTTTTGTTATGTTTAGACAGCCATCTGTCTGGTGTTCCGGTCCGTTTCAGAGCCGTTATTTCCCATTCAGATGATGCATGGCCGCCCGATCCATATCGAAGGCCCGGATAAGCTCGGTAACCGCCTGGCTGGGTGAAATGCGTCCATCCAAAACAGCGTTCCGTACGTCCGGCATACGCCCCATAATAATCGGATCATTAAAGAAGAGGTTATGCAGATGTTCGTCAATCATGCTGTGTACCCATGAAAGAACCTGGTCCTGGCGGCGGTTTTTAAAGACGCCGGAGGCTTTGGTTGTTTTCTCGAATTCACGGATGACTGCCCAAAGTTCAAGAAGTCCTGTTTTTTTCAAAGCCGAGCAGCGGTAGGCATGGGTCTTCCAGCCTTCTGTGGCAGGACGGATGAACTCTGTCATCCGTTCGTATTCTCCCTGCGCCACTTTGGCTCTTTCCAGGTTGTCTCCATCTGCTTTGTTCACTACAATGGCGTCAGCCAGTTCCATGATGCCCTTCTTAATGCCCTGAAGATCATCGCCCGCACCGGTCAACACAATCAGCATGAAAAAGTCCACCATGGACCGTACCGTTGTTTCAGACTGTCCTACGCCGACCGTTTCCACCAAGATGACATCGCACCCCGATGCTTCACACAGAAGCATGGTTTCACGGCTTTTTCTGGCAACTCCTCCCAGTGTTCCTTTGGAGGGTGACGGACGGATAAAACAGTTCGGCTCTCTGGACAGCATCTGCATCCGGGTTTTATCTCCCAGTATGGACCCGCCTGTAATGGAGCTGGTGGGATCCACCGCCAGGACTGCCACATGGCAGCCCTGCCGGCAGAGCATCTGTCCGAAAGCTTCAATAAAGGTACTTTTCCCTGCACCGGGCACTCCTGTGATACCTATACGGAGAGCCTTGCCCGTACGGGGCAGAAGGGCCTGGAGGACCCTCTGCGCACGGTCAAAGTCTTTTGGTGCATTGCTTTCAATGAGTGTGATTGCCTGTGCGAGGACCATTCTGTCCCCCCGGGAGACTCCCTCCACATAGTCTTCCACTGACAGTTTCTTCCGAAGAGGCATCTTTTTGATGGCTACATCGGAATACTCCTTGTTGTCAGTGATGCTGTTGGCTGCGGTATCAATTCCCCGCATAACGGAACAGGCGAAATGGGAATCTTTTTCTTCCGGGACCCAGCTCGGACGCAAGGTATCATCATGTTCAGGCATAGTCTTTACCTTAACCTTCCCTGGCTTCCGCTTTGGCCCGGTCTACCAGCATCTGCAGCAGTTTAATGCAGCACTTGGGAATATTGGTGCCCGGTCCGAAGATGGCCGCTGCGCCGTGCTCATACAGGAAATCATAGTCCTGCGGCGGAATAACGCCTCCGATGCAGACCAGAATATCACTGCGGCCATGTTTCTTCAGTTCTTCCACCAATGCCGGAAGCAGTGTCTTGTGTCCGGCAGCCAAAGAGGAAAAGCCAACCATATGAACGTCGTTGTCTACTGCATCCTGGGCAGTTTCTTCCGGCGTCTGGAACAGGGGACCCACGTCCACGTCCCAGCCCATGTCTGCGAAGGAGGTAGCCAGTACTTTTTGTCCGCGGTCATGTCCGTCCTGACCCATTTTGGCCAGGAAGATACGGGGACGACGTCCTTCAATATGTTCAAATTCATCAGCCAGCGCTTTTGCCTGATTCAATTCTTTTGAATCGTCAAATTCACTGGAATATACACCGGATACGGTATGAATGGTCGCATTGAAACGGCCTGACACTTTTTCCACAGCATCTGAGATTTCTCCCAGGGAGGCCCTGTCATGGGCCGCCTGTACAGCGAGTTCAAGAAGGTTCCCGTTCTCTCTGCTTTCTGCCGCCTTGGTAATGGCTTCCAGATCAGATTTCACTTTGTCGTTGTCCCGCTCAGATCTGAGTTTTTCCAGACGTTTGATCTGCGCGTTTCTGACGGCTGTATTGTCGATGGACAGTACGTTCAGCGGATCTTCCTTGGCCAGGCGGTATTTGTTCAGTCCCACGATGGTCTCTTTTCCGCTGTCGATATCAGCCTGACGGCGGGCGGCGCATTCTTCAATACGCATCTTCGGAAGGCCTGTGGCAATGGCTTTTGCCATGCCGCCCAGGGATTCGACTTCCTGGATATGCGCCCAGGCACGGCGGATAATTTCATTGGTGAGATATTCCATGTAGTAGGAACCGCCCCAGGGATCGATAATTTTGCAGACCCGTGTTTCATCCTGAATGTACAGCTGTGTGTTGCGGGCCAGCCGGGCAGAGAAGTCTGTAGGCAGAGCAATGGCCTCGTCCAGCGCGTTGGTGTGCAGGGACTGGGTATGGCCCAGCGCCGCTGACATGGCTTCCATACAGGTACGGGCAATGTTATTGAACGGATCCTGCTCCGTCAGTGACCAGCCTGATGTCTGGCAGTGCGTGCGGAGTGCCATGGATTTCGGGTTTTCCGCGCCGAATCCTTTCAGAATTTTTGCCCAGAGCACACGGGCTGCTCTCATTTTGGCCACTTCCATGAAGTAGTTTTTGCCCATATCCCAGAAGAAGGACAGCCGTTTTGCAAAGGCATCCACAGCCAGTCCCGCTGCTTCACCGGTACGGATATATTCCATGCCGTCAGCCAGTGTATAGCCCAGTTCCAGATCGCAGGTAGCCCCGCATTCCTGAATGTGGTAGCCGGAAATGGAAATGCTGTTGAATTTCGGCATGTAGTTGGTGGTGTATTCAAAAATATCACCAATGATACGCATGGACATGGCCGGCGGATAGATATAGGTGTTACGCACCATGAATTCCTTCAGAATGTCGTTCTGGATCGTACCTGCCAGTATTTTCTTGTCCACGCCCTGTTCTTCTCCGGCGCAGATGAAGAATGACAGAATCGGAAGAACGGCGCCGTTCATCGTCATGGATACAGACATCTGGTCCAGGGGAATTCCTGCGAACAGAATGTTCATATCGAGCATGGAGTCTACCGCCACGCCTGCTTTTCCCACATCGCCGATAACACGGGGATTGTCCGAGTCATAGCCGCGGTGCGTCGGCAGGTCAAATGCAATGGACAGACCTTTCTGACCGGCAGCCAGGTTCCTGCGGTAGAATGCATTGGATTCTTCTGCTGTGGAGAATCCGGCATACTGACGGACTGTCCAGGGGCGGAAGACATACATGGTCGCATAGGGTCCGCGGAGAAAAGGCGGAATGCCGGCCACAAAGTCAAGGTGGTGGCAGGTATCGTATTCCTCATGCGTATAAAGCGGTTTTACCGGGATTCGTTCGAGCGTCGTGTCATAGAGCGCGTCATATTTATCACCGGCAGCGGCCTCAAGATTTTTCTTCCATTCTTCATAAGAGCACGCAGGATGGTCTCCGAGGCCGATTTGAGTGAAATCCGGATTTTTATTTGCCATTATTCAATCATCCCTTTTTTCTTCTGTAACATACGGAGTATTTCATAGCAGTTTGCCTTGACGCTGACATAGTCATCCACTCCGGCTGCATCGTATTTTTCTTTCAGGTCCTTCGGCGCCGCACCGGCCAGGAAGACGACAGCGCCTTCAGGCAGTGCTTTTTTCAGTTTCGGAGTCAGTTCCGGAACAATGTCGGGATAGGTTTTATCAGTCGAACAGATCACTGCCACATCGTAGGGGAATTCAGAAGCCGCTTTGACGCATTTTTCAATGGCGGTTCCGTCTTCTCCGTCCTGGAATCCGTCATTCAGATGAACGTTGAATTCACCGACCTGAAGGAAGCTGGTAGAAAAGTCCGCTCTTGCTTTATGCTGCGGAATGGGACCCATATTGGCCAGGAATATTTCGACATTTTTCCCTGTATCTGCCTTGAATTTTTCAGTATCCATCCGCATCTGTTCAAACCGTTCGGTCCAACGGTGCGGTTCAATCACGGGCATTGTCTCTGATTGTCCGCGGCCCAATGCCTGCCGGATTTCTCCAATCGTGGCTCCTGCAGAGAACGCTTCCACAGCCGCTTCGATTTTTTCACTGCCCGAAGCTTTTTTCAGCTGATCCAGTTTTTCTTCCAGGAATTTCTGGTCAATGTCTGCCCGGTAGGCTTCTACATCGTGAATCCGCTGTTTTTTCAGAGTTTCCGTATCTTCCGGACGGGTATCAAGAAGTTCTTCCGTCATATTCGGATACATATTGGTTCCTACTGCGCGGTCTTTGCGGAGTTCAAGGCTTTTAAACCTTTTTTCCACCACGTCAGCAATGCTCTGCTGGGGATAGCCGTCTTCCAGTGCTTTGATAATACCGCCCATGCCTTCAATTTTCTGGAATTCTGCCCAGATTTTTTCCGTCAGTTCTTTGGTCAGGGATTCAACGGCCCAGGATCCGCCTGCCGGATCAACGGGACGGAGCAGTCCGAATTCTTCCTGAAGCATGACCTGAACGTTTCTGGCAATACGGCGCGAGAAGGTATCGCCTTTGCGGATCGGTTCATCGAAGGGTTCATTTTCATAGGTCGTCACACCGCCGACAACACTGGAAAATGTCTGTGTTGTATTGCGCAGCATATTTACATAGGGATCGAAAACTGTTTTGGTGAAGAGCGCCGGACGTCCATGAATAAGCATGGCGCGGTCTTCTTCTTCTGCCCCGAAAGCCTCCATAATATTGGACCATACCTGACGGGCCGCACGGAGTTTGGAGATTTCCATAAAGAAATTGGCGCCCTGGTTGAATCCGAAGTAGAAGGACTGCGCAATATCATGAATGGAAATATTTCTCTTCAGCATCTGACGGATATATTCCACGGCCATGCCGAAGGTATAGGCTACTTCCTGAACATCTTCCGCGCCTCCCCGTGAAAATACATCGCTCCTCACCATAACGGTACGGAGATGGGGCGCATTGGCTCTTGTCCAGAGTATGCAGTCCGCCATTTCATCGTAAAGCTGGTCCAGTCCTGCAATGGACTGTCCTTTTTTGATCAACTGGCCCACCGGATTGGCTCCGATGACGCCGGTTACTTCCTTAATGGCTTTCCCCTTCGCTTTTAAAGCGGCGGCCGTTAAAGCAAGCAGTGCGGCAGAAGAAGGTCCGCCGTACATCATGACCGGATATTTTGTTAAATCCAGTCCGTCCAGGAGCACATGCATGTCATCGAGTGTCGTCAGGCTGACGCCTTCGTCTCCCGGTTTTTCAGCATCCTGTACATCACGGTTTTCCATAGTGGCGCTGTCTGTACGGATATTATATACAGTGGATCCGTGACTGACTTCATGTTTCAGCAGTTCATTATTTTCCGACGGAAGTGTTTCATCACAGCTCTGTGCAATTCCCCAGGGGTGACGCACATAGCCGTTGGCGGTGCTGCCTCTCAGGAAATCACCCATGCCCGGATAATTGTCCTTCGGCAGAATTCCGTCTGTATCTTTCCGTGTATACATCGGCTGAAACGTAATCCCCTCATAGGTTTTGGTAAACATAACCTTATCAAAGGGCTGTCCTTTTAAAAGAGCATTACATGCGTCCACCCACTCTTCATGGGTCGGCGGTGTAAATTCATCGAAGGTCACTTCCGGAAATTCAGTAACATTCTCTGATTTTTTCAGAAGCTCTTCCAGTTCTTTGTCCGTCAGCTGTCTTTCCGCGGACGGTTCTGCATTTTTCTTTTCTTCCATAAAGAAACATAGCCTCCTTTTTGAATTTTGCGACAAATTCCCCTCTTTGCCTGATCTCCTTTCTGAAAAAACCGTATAAAACAAAAAAGACCGACTACGGGAATAGTCGGAGGTTTCATACGCTAATCCCCTCCCCATCTCTCGCAGGTAAAACGGTGATCCATTGACAGATAGTTCTCCTGGCTCGAGTTCACGGCCGCTGTTTGCCTTCCCGGAAAATCCCAGTGACATGATAAACAGCAGCTCCCTCATACAGTGGCGGGACCGCTCCGGCTTTTAACCGGATTCTCTTTTATGCTTTCGCATCTGTCAGAATATGGAATTGTCAGCATGATTCTATTCACAGTATAATTTAAAACGATTTAAAAGTCAATTAGCCTATCCCGTCCTAAATCATATCATTATTAGCCTATGATTGCATTTTTTATTATTTTCTTTTATTTATTTTATTACAAGTCAAGACGAATGCCTGCCCTGTCTTTTTCCGCATTCATGCATGTTTCCGCCGCAGTTCAAAGCATCTGTCATGCCTTCTGTTTTAAAACGAGTCTTTTGGTGACATAATTCCACAGTGTTACAATGGCCGCCGCTCCTATTTTGGCCACCATGTAGTACAGTCCGGCCTGTTCCACCAGAAACCACATGCAAAACTGGTTGACGGCCAGCCCTGCCACTGATGTCATTACAAACAGCGCCGTCTGGCGGGCAGTCTGTCTGCCTGTACGGAAAACAAAGGAGACGCAGAGTATATAGTTGACCACCAGAGAAACCGTAAAGGATATGCCCGAAGAAATCAGGTACGGAACTCCCGCGAAGGCTGTGAGGATAAACAGAAGTCCGTAATCTAAAAGAAAGCATCCGCCTCCGACGGCCAGAAACCGGATGATTTCATGCAGTCTGTCCCGGGTCATGATTTTTTCCTCAGCAGAATGCGGATGATATTCATCTGAATTTCAAAATTCTGACGGCTGTTTTTGACTTCTGTATCCAGTACCAGCCCCACACCAAAGGCAAGGAGGGCCGCCATCATCAGAAAGCCCGATACGATCAGGGAAGGTGTCTTCGGAACAAGCCCTGTCAGCACATAGTCTTTGAATACGGGAATGAACAGCAGAACAGACAGTGCCGTCAGAACGGCGGTCACCCACAGGAAAAAGCGCATGGGCCGGTAGTCCTTGTACAGACGGAAAATAGTCAGAAGCACTTTCATACCGTCACGGAATGTATGCAGTTTGCTCATACTGCCCGCCGGACGGTCCCGGTACTGTACCGGAACGTTTTGGATCAGCAGGTTTTTGTCCAGCGCATGGATGGTCATTTCCGTCTCGATTTCAAATCCTTTTGAAAGTACTGGAAAGGATTTGACAAAAACCGGAGACAGCGCCCGGTATCCGGTCATGACATCACGGATTTTGATTTTGCCCCAGAACATATTGATAAAGCGGCAGACAAGAACATTTCCCGAGTTATGAAAAAGTCTCTTGTTCTGCTGAAAGTAAGTGGAGGACAGGCGGTCTCCGATGACCATGTCCGCCTGTCCGCTGAGCACCAGTTCCGCCATGGATGCCGCCGCATCCGGGGGATAGGTGTCATCCCCGTCAGTCAGGATATAGCAGTCCGCTTCAATGTCACGGAACATGGACCGCACGACATTTCCTTTGCCCTGTCTGTATTCACGGCGCACTTCAGCGCCGGCTCTTCTGGCTTTTTCAGCAGTATCGTCCACAGAATTGTTGTCATATACATAAATGTCTGCGTCAGGAAGCACCGACCTGAAGTCTCTGACCACTTTTTCTATGGTCAGCCCTTCATTATAGCAGGGTATAAGAACCGCTATTTTCTGTTCCATATGGTAGTATCCCCTTTTCATTTTTCTTGTTGTCTGTTTTCTTCAAAAGCCCATATTAGTAAAACCGGAAGAGCCAGCACGTAAATAAATGAATAACGGAAAACTGCCGAAGCCGGCGTAGCTGCCAGAAGTGTGGCCGCATTGACCAGGATCGGAAGAAGTGCAATGGATTCCCGTTTTTTTCCTCTGGCCGCCATGATCAGTCCTGCCAGCACGGTCAGCCAGAGGCAGAGTCCGGCCCCCAGAAACCGGCTTCCGTCAAACTGCCACCGGATGAGGAATGCCGACAGTCTCCGGGGCATGGGAAGTCCGCCGGCCGCCGCCTCATCATTGTTCTCCGGTATCATAGACTGTGTATTGGCATCTGTCAATGCCCATCCAAAGCGGGACTGCACCTGATGTTCCTCCGGGTCCAGGTTCCATACGGCATAGGTCTCCGTCATCCATCCTTCTGCGTAGAGTCTGGGATTATCTGCTCCCACACGCATCCAGAGCTTCAGAAATTCTCCGCGCCGGCTGTTGAGCCATTCTCTGTCAAAGCGGGAATCCCACTTGATAAAATCTACGGTAAACGGATTATAGCCGCTTTTCCACTGTTCTTCAGGCAGAAGATGTTCCAAAAAAAGCCTGTCTTTTGTATCTAATGTGCCTTCCATGGCTATGACACGTCCCACCTGCTGGATGGGAACCGCTGCTATTTCCTGAAAGAGGGGCGGCTGGTGATAGATATGGGATATCACCCAGGGCGGGGCAGCCGCTGCCGTGATGCACAGCACTGCAGCGGCTGCCGTACGGAGCCGCTTTTTTTTGATCCCGGCCAAAACGGCCCCTGCCAGAACAGCCCCCGCCAGAACTCCATTATTCCGAAGAAGCATGACGGCCATAAGAAGTCCTGCCATCGCTGCTGTTTCACGAAGGTCCAGCTCTTCTTTTCCCGCTGTGCGGCGAAGAAAGAACATCCACAAAAACAGGGCTATGCCATAGCCCGTGTCCTTCACAGCAGCCACTGCATAGTTTCCCACCATAGGAAACAGTGCAAAGTAGCACGCCAGTGCCCACCCCCACCGGGTTCCTGCCGTCACGGATACCCGGCGCACAGCCCAGGACAGGGCCCATGCGGCGGCTGCCATCTGCAGCAGGGCAATCAGAAAGACGGCCGGTTCCCGTGTTCCTGCCATCTGCTCTGACAGTCTGGCCGCTCCGCCTACTGTCAGGCTGTAGGCCCAGGGAAACTGCGCACAGGCCCGGACCGGGTAATCCATAATATAGACCGTGTCATTCATCCCCGGCGCCGGGTAGAAGGCCAGCAGGAAGGGAAACCAGGCCGCCGCCATAACAACGCCGGATTTCCGCCGGGAAACAGGGTCTCCATGCGGATGAATCCCGGGCATTTCCGATACAGCCGTTAAAAAAGCATACAGGAAGAAAAAGAGAAGCAGACTTCCCAGAATTGCCCATAGCCAGTCAGCGGGCTGCAGCAGCGGTATTCCAGGCTGCTGCAGCTGGTCCGCACGGTCCCATTCATCAATTTTCCATGTGTAAAAGGCCGCCAGCGAGGCAGGCAGTGAAACTGCCGCACACAGGCCCGCTATCCATCTGTTTTTCATAGGTAAAATGACCCGTCCCTGTTTCTCTGTTCTGTTTCACCAAACAGTTTCTTCTGCTGATTCCGTTTGTCCGGACGGTCCGGAAGGAATGGAAGCATAAGGAAAAGAGGCATGCACAGAGGAAAGAAAAAAACATATCTGTATACAAATGCGGCCGGCGTCGCCGCCATTAATGTGCCCCAGCATAAAAAAGCCGGAAGAAGAATGATTAGCTTTCTGTATTTCTTTCTTTTTATCAGAAACAGGCTGACTGCCGTCATCATCCAGAAGCATGTTCCCGCTCCCAGGTAGCGGCTGTGGTTAAAAAGATAACGCCCCATTTTTTCCTGTATATCCGGCGGAAGCAGGCGGAGCACTGTTCCTGACCGGTAGGCATTGTTGTCTGCCGGATTCATGCCCTGCTCCATGTCTTCGGGAGAAACGGCCCATCCAAATCTTGACTGGGTTTCTCCGTCGGGCGCCGGGAAGGACCAGTAGCCATAGGTGGCGAGCATCCATGCTTCCATATAAATTTCCGGATACCGTTTCCCCAGGGACCGCCATGTCTTCATAAATTCTTCCGGATGGGCATTGAAATATTCCTGGTCAAAATAGCGGTCCCATTTGATTCCGTCTGCCGTGAAGGGATCATATTCCGAAATCATTTTGCCGGGCCACATAATTCTGCTGATATAGGCTGATTCACCGGGTGTCAGCGCTTTTCCGCTGTCCACCACACGGGCCACCTGCTGAATCGGGATTCCGACTCTCTCCTGAAAGAGCTGGGGCAGGTCCATAAATATATTCAGCATCAGGTTGGGAATCATGCTCATAAAAAAGAGAAGTGTCCCTGTAATCATCACTGTCCACCGGATTTGGGACAGAACTGCCGTAAGACATATCATCAGCACCAGGTATACATACGGCCCGTTGTTCCGGAGCATGAGAAGCCCCAGACTGAAGATGATAAACTCTCCTCTCCAACGCTTCCATGTTTTTTCCTGGTCCTGGGATTCCTCCAGTTCATAAAGCAGTGGAATCCAGAGAAGCATAATAACGGAAAAGAAGGTATCTTTCACATCTGCAAAGGAATAGTTGACGATCATGGGCGTCAGTCCGTAGTAAAGAGCCAGTGCCGCGGCCCCCCATGAGGAGCCGGTCCGTCTGTAAAGCCATGTCACGGCTCCTGCCAGAGCCAGCGCCATGAGAAACATCTGTATCAGGGAGGCCGCTGCCATCCCGGCCGTCATGGACCCTGTCAGAAAATCACTGGCTGCTCCCAGTCCTCCCAGATAGAGGCAGTAAAGAAATGTATGCTGTCCTGCTGCCCAGAATCCATACCGGAGGATGTCCGTGGTATCATTCATGCCTGTTCCGGGGAAAAAGACCAGGAAAAAGGGCATCCACATCAGAAGAAGAAAGAATACTGTCAATGCAAAGGGAGGCCCTGTCAGAGGATGTGGCAGTGTTTCCTCCGCGTCTTTCTCCCGGATTTTTTCAAGGATTTGAAAAAGGATGTACAGGCCCCCAAAAGACAGGGCTGCCCATGGCAGAATATGAAAAGCATCTGTGCTGCGGAGGATATGGGTCTGTCCCTTCCAGTCGGCAGACTGGGGGTACCAGCCGATTTTTGATGTATAGTAAACCGCTGCTCCCATGAAAAAACTAACCGCTCCTGCAAGAATCCAGAATATGCTGTTTCCGGACTGCATATGCTGCGGTTTATTCACTGTTCCACGTCCCTTCACAAAGGATTTCTTTTTATTATACTCTATGTGTTCCTCTGCTGTCTGCCGGAGAAGNNAAGCGTCAGCAGCGTCGCTATCAGGAGACCGCCGCTGAATCCAAATGCCATGGGCCCCCAGAAGGGATTGCCCATGAGGGGCACCATCCCCAGAATGGCTGCCATGGCTGTCAGCATAATGGGACGGAAACGGATGACTGCCGCATCTATGACCGCATGATAGGGGTCTTCTCCTTCTTCGTAATGCTGCCGTATCTGATCCAGAAGGATAATGCTGTTTCGGATGATCATGCCGCTCAATGCAATCATTCCTATAATAGCGACGAATCCTATAGGCTGCTGAGTAAGGAAGAGCGTGAGCACGGATCCTATGAGGCCCAGGGGCGCAGTCACAGCCGCCATGGCCATCAGGGGAATGCTCTTCAGTTCAAGCATCAGCACCATGAGGATGAAGAATATCATGATGGGAACCGGCGCTGCAATCTGCTGCATGGACTTGTCGCTGTCCTCCAGTGTCCCCGCCTCTTTCAGCGTATATCCTTCGGGCAGATTTTCACGGAACTGTTTCAGTGCCTGGCCGTATACTTCATCAGCCACGGAATCAGAAGTCACGCTGCCGCTGATATCAGCCTGCAGTGTAATGGACGGTTCCAGGTCCCGTCTCCAAATGGTACTGATTTCATTGTCATAGGTCACGGAGGCAAATTCTCCCAGCGGCACATACCGTCCGTTTCCTATATGAATCGGCATGACGGACAGGTCCGCCAGCTGCTGTTCGGCCTTCCCTGAGAGTCTGAATGTGACAGGTACCAGCTGCGTGCCCTGATAAGATTCGGAAATCTGATATCCAGAGAGTTTGGCATAGAGATCCTTTGATACAGCATAGTTGTCAATACCCAGTTCTCTGACTTTGTTCTGGTCAATATGAAGTTTGACTACCGGTGTGTCCTGGGGCCAGTTCAGATTTGCATTGATTATATGGGGCTGTTCTTTCATTACAGCCAGCGCCTGCCGTGCCAGTTTGGCCGTTGTGTCAATATCCGGCCCCTGCAGGCGGAACATGACCGGGTACTCTGCAGGCGGTCCTGTGGTAATCAGTCTGATATGGGACTGCACCTGGGGGTATTTCTCCTGAATCATTTTTTCCAGATCACTGCGGAGGCTGTCCCGGTCGGTCTTATTGGATGCCACAATAATCATCTGCCCGTGATCGTCTTCCGGCGGCACGGGGTCAAACAGAAGGATAAAACGGGGTGCGCTGTCTCCTATATAGGAAGAAAAGGAAGTGACCCGCTTATCTCCGTAAAGGGACTGTGAAATGTCTTCCATTACTTTCTTTGTAGAGGCAATGGAAGCGCCCGACGGAAGATTTACATCCAGAACCAGTTCCGGTCTTACAGAAGGAGGAAAGAATTCCCGGTTTACAAAAGGCATCAGAAAAAGCGTTCCGATGAATGCCGCCAGCGTACCTCCCACCACCCATTTCCTATAATGGATACAGGACCGGATCATGGAACGGAAATAGCGGTAGGCTTTTTCTTTCAGTTTTTTCTTTTTCTCATTTTCCGGTGTAAGCTTAATGATGGAATATCCAAGAACAGGGCTCACAAAAATAGATGCCATCCACGACAGAATCAAGGCCGATGACACCACCCAGAACAGTGCGTTCGTATATTCGGTCGTTTCGCCCACGGCCAATCCTACGGGAATAAATCCGGACGCTGTAATCAGTGTTCCCGCCAGCATGGGAGCCGCACAGGACTGGTAGGCGGCTTCCGCCGCCGCCATGCGGCCGTCGCCTTTTTCCAGCCTGACCTGCATCATTTCAATCACAATAATGGCATCATCTACCAGCAGTCCTAATGCTACAATCAATGAGCCCAGAGAAACAATATGCAGATCTATGCCCAGTACTTTCATTACAATAAAGGTCGCACAGACCACTACGGGTATGCACAGAGCCACTACAATGCCGCTGCGTACGCCCAGTGACAGAAAGCTCACTGCCAGGACTATAATAATGGCTTCCATGAGTGACTCGGTAAATTCACTGATGGAGTCATTCACCACTCTCGGCTGATCCGCCACCTGGCCGATTTCCAAGCCAAGAGGCAGGTTTTTCTGAATCTGCGCCAGGGCTTGATCCAGGTTTTTGCCAAGGGTCAGATTGTTTCCTCCCGGCGCCATGGATACGGCAATGCCGATGGCCGGTTTGCCGTTGAAATACATCAGAGCTGACTGGGGATCTTCATAAGATTGGGTAATCGTGGCAATATCCCCCAGTCTGAAGGATCTTGTGCCTACATGGATAGGCAGGTAACGGAGCGCGTCTGCTGTATCCAGCAGTCCGGTTACGCGGATGGCCACATTCCTCGTATCTGTATGAATCATTCCGGACGGAGTCATGAGACCCTGCTGCTGAATCATGGTAAATATGTCTGAAGGGCTGATGCCGAACCGGGCTAATTTATTCTGATCCATTTCCACATAGATAGTCTGCTCCTGCACCCCGATCAGTTCAACTTTCTGCACATCCTGAATCTGCAGAAGCTGACGGCGGATGTCTTCTGCATATTTGCGCTTTTCCTCATAGCTGTAATCATCGCCGGTAACCGCATAAATGGATCCGTATACGTCATCAAAACGGTCATTAATTACAGGTCCGACCACTCCTGACGGAAGACTTCCCCATTCGTCATTAACCAGGTTGCGCACTTCCTGCCACCGGGCCCGGATATCTCCTTTGGAAACGGTGTCTTTCAGATTGACGTAGATCACGGTTTTCCCGTCATGGGTAAATGATTTCAGGTAATCAAGCCCCGGCGTGTCCTGAAGTTTTTTCTCCAGAGGATCGGTTACCTGTTCTGTAATTTCCCGTGCTGAGGCTCCGGGCCAGGCTGCTGTCACCACCATCTGGCGGATTGTGAAATTGGGGTCTTCGCTCCGCCCCAGATTGAAATAGGACCATATGCCTCCAATGATGATGGAAACAATAAAGAACCAGATGATCTGTTTATGTCTGATGGACCACTCTGCTATGTTCAGTCCCTTCATAAACGCACCTCTTCCCCGTCACTCAGGCTCTGTGACCCGGCTGTGACGATACAGTCCCCCTTTCGGAGTCCCGACAGGATCTCAACTGTATCTTTTCCATATTCCCCTGTGGTTACAGCCGTAAGGTGAACTTTTCCATCCCTGACAACCCAAACGGACGGATTTCCGCTCTGTCCCGCCATGGCTGTGAGGGGAACAAAAACGCGGTCCTGTGCAGCATCCCCGAAATGAACGGAAGCCGTCATCCCCACCACAACTGAATCAGGCGGATCCTGAAGCGTGATTTTTGTGTCGTAAGTTCCTGTCGTGCTGTTGGGGGAGGCCGCAATTTCTCTGACAACGCCGGAAACAGTAATCCCCGGCGCCGCCCAGAATGTCACCGTGCACGGCATGCCTACAGAATACTGGCTGTATTGTTTTTCAGGCAGTGAGATATAGACATCTTTTTTGCTGTCATCGACGATTTCTACAACAGGCGTCCCTGCCGAAACTACCTGCCCTTCTTCATACAGAGTGCTTCCGATCAGTCCGTCACGGTCCGCNNGCCTGATCCATCTGTGCACGGGCCACCTCATAGGAATTTCTTGTCTGATCCATGGTCAGGTCGCTCACCGCATTTTCTCTGTGAAGAGCTTCATACCGGGCCATCGTAGTCTGGGCCAGCTGGTACTGGGCCTGCGCCGCCGACAGAGCCCCCTGGGCCGATGATACCTGCTCCTGTGCATCTTTCGCATCAATTCTGAAGAGAGGATCACCGGCAGATACCCTCTGTCCCGCCTGCACATAGCGCTGCAGGATGCGTCCTCCTATTTCGAAGGCAAGGGGCGATTCATAATACCCGTGAACTGTTCCTGAAAATGCCCGTTCTCCCTGATTGGATTCTTCTCCGATTATCTGTGTTTTCACCAAAGGCGCCAGTGCGCTTTTGGCCGGTTGGTTTCCGCACCCTGAAATAAGCAGCGAAATTCCCAGAAATGCCGCACTGGCTGACGACAGCCATCGATTCATATTTATCCCCCTCACCTGTAACGTCTGTATCTTTGAAAAAACCTAACTATAGTATAACACAAAACCCATTCCTAACAGGGAATGGGGTATAAAAAATCAGTATATGGTTGCTTTTATTTTTATAAAAAACATATTTTTATGATAATTTCTTTCAAGACCTCTTTGTTTTCCCGGGATTCCAGGGAAACACCGGTTCTTCTTCCGCCTGGTTCACTGTTATTTCTGTAATCTCTTCAAAGTATACGTGAAGAAGGCAGAGTCCTTCCGCCGGAGCCGTCGGCCCCAGTTTCGTCCGGTCCCTGGCTTCCAAAATCGTCTGCAGCTGTTTCGGATCCAGAAGGCCCCGTCCGGCATCCGCCAGCAGCCCTGCCATATTTCTTACCATATGGTATAAAAATCCGCTTCCCGTCACATAGATTCTCCAGATTTCTTCTCCGGGCACAATCTGAATCCGGTTAATTGTCCTGACCGGATCTGATGTGACTGAATTATGCCCCCGCAGGGAGGTAAAGTCATGGGTCCCCTCCAGGACTGCCGCGCAGGCTTTCATATTATGAATATCAAAGTCCAGTCCGCAGGCCCAGGTGTAGCGCCTCAGGAAGGGCGACGGACTATGACGTTCCGTTAAAAGGTAGACATAGGTTTTCCCCCGGTTTTGTTTCCGCACAGAAAAGGAGAGGGGCATGTCTCTGCTGACCCGCACACGGATGTCCGGAGGAAGCAGCGTGTTCATCGCCATCCGGAACCGGCTGCCCGGTATGGATGATTCTGTATGAAATGTACACTCCTGTCCCCATGCATGAACACCGGCATCTGTACGCGCCACAAAATAGAGTACCGTTCTTTGGCCTGTCAGACGCTGCAGGACTTTTTCCAGAACCTCCTGCACTGTCAGTGCGTTTTGCTGACGCTGAAAACCGGCGTAGGCACTCCCTTCATAGGATACGGTAATCCATATATTTCTCACAGTTTTACAGCCACCATCTCATCAGCAGCAGAACTGCCGTAACGGCAGCCACTGCTGCAAATCCTGCCGAATCACGCCATGAATAGACAAGTTCATGCATGCGGGTACGCCCTTCTCCTCCCCGGTAGCACCGGGATTCCATGGCCGTCGCCAGGTCGTCCGCCCGCCGGAAGGCCGAAATAAAAAGGGGCACCAGAAGGGGAATCATGTTTTGGGCGCGGCGCCACAGGTTCCCGCTGGAAAAATCGGCCCCCCTGGATTCCTGAGCCTTCATGATGCGGTCTGTCTCTTCCAGAAGTGTCGGAATAAACCGAAGGGCAATGGTCATCATCATCGCCAGTTCATGGGCCGGCACTCCCATTTTTTTAAAGGGGCTAAGAAGGGCTTCTATGCCGTCTGTCAGCACAATGGGACTGGTTGTATAGGTCAGGAGGGACGAGAAGGCAATCAGGTAAACCAGTCTTAATGTCATGAGAATGCCGTTTCTCAGACCTTCTTCACTGACTGAAATCCAGCCCCATGAGAACAGAACTGTCCCCGGTGTGGTCAGTACATGGATCATCAGTGTGAAAAGAAGGATTATCCATAAAGGACGTATGGATTTCCAGATCAGCATGGCCGGAAGTCTGGACAGGGAGATGCAGAACAGGATGAATAATGTAACCAGCCCATAGGCTGCCGGTGTCTCTGCCAGAAATATGGCAATCAGAAAAATCATAGTGCATAAAATTTTGGCCCGGGGATCCATGCGGTGCAGAAATGAATTTCCCGGATAGTATTGGCCCAGTGTAATATCTTTCAGCATGTTCCGCGCGTCCTCCACTCATCATAAAGAGCCTGTGCGGCCTCTTCTGTTTCTCTGGCGGCCAGAGGTACCCGGATCCCCCGCTCCTGCAGGTATTCCAGTGTTTTTGTCAGCGGCGGCACATCTACTCCCGACTGCTGCAGTATATCCCGGTGATGGAGAAAAATATCCATGGGACTGCCGTCAAGAACCGCCCGGCCGCAGTTCATGACAATCAGGCGTGTCGCCAGACGGGCAATATCATCCATATTGTGGGATACCAGAATGACTGAAAACCTCCCGGTTTTATACCATTGGCGGATTTGGCTGAAAATTTCTCTTCTGCCTATGGGATCCAGTCCCGCAGAGGGTTCGTCTAAAATCAAAAAGTCAGGATGCAGTGCAATTACACCGGCAATGGCAACCCGGCGCATCTGTCCGCCGGAAAGCCGGAAAGGCGACCGCTCCGCAAATGTATCATAGTCCAGTCCGACAAATTTCATGGCTTCCCGTACTCTCCGTTCTGTTTCATCGGGAAGGCAGTGCAGGTTATTCGGACCAAAGGCAATATCCTTTGCTACGGTTTCTTCAAAAAGCTGATGTTCCGGATATTGAAAAACCATACCCACTTTGTGGCGGATGGCGGATGCTTCTGTGCTTTTTTCCGCCAGGTCAACCCCGTTTACGGACACTGTGCCCGATGTGGGATGCAGAAGGCCGTTTAAATGCTGTATCAGTGTGGATTTCCCACTTCCTGTATGACCTATAATACCAACAAATTCACCTTCATGAATTTCCAGAGATACCTGATCCAGGGCTTTCTTTTCATAAGGGGTCCCCCCCCCGTATATATAGCTTACTTTTTCAACAACAATGGACATAAAGCATCTCCCAATTCTTGATCTGTCATACAGTCACGGCGGACCGGAATTCCTTTATTTCCAAGACGGTATGAGAGATCTGCCGGAACCGGCACATCCAGTCCCATATCTGTCAGTTCGCTGACATGGCGGAAGATTTCCCGCGGCGTTCCGTCCATTACCAGTCTGCCTTTCTGAATCACCGCTATACGGTCTGCCGTCACTGCTTCTTCCATAAAATGGGTAATCAAAATAACGGTCATCCCTTCCTGGTGGTTCAGATCATGAACCGTTGTCATGACTTCTTTCCGTCCTGCGGGGTCCAGCATGGCCGTAGGTTCGTCCAGAACAATGCAGTCAGGATGCATAGCCAGTACGCCGGCAATGGCAACCCGCTGTTTCTGTCCCCCCGAAAGCATGGCCGGTGAATGTTTCCTGTAAGCGGTCATTCCTACCCGTTCCAGCGCATGGTCAACCCGCTCTCTTATCTGTACCGGGGGCACTCCCAGATTTTCCGGTCCAAAGGCTACATCCTCTTCCACTACCGCCGCCACAATCTGGTTGTCCGGATTTTGAAAGACCATGCCCACTTTCTGCCTTATATTCCACATATTTTCTTCTTTCAGAACAGACATCCCTTCTACCAGAAGATCTCCCCGTGTCGGGAGGAGGAGGGCATTCATATGGCGGGCCAGCGTTGATTTTCCTGATCCGTTGGTCCCTATGACAGCCATAAATTCTCCTTTTTTTACAGTGAGTGAAATATCAGAAAGGGCCTCATATTCCTTTCCTTCCTCCATTTCAAATGTATGGCTTACGTGCCGAATATCAAACATCAAGGACTCCATGGATCCCTCCCGTTTCTTTTATTTGGATATACTGCTTTATCATATAAAATGTCCTTTTATTTGTCAATCTTGGTTTTATAAAAAATCGACAATTAATGCCCGGATATTTTTATTCTTTTTTTCCGTTTTGAGAAGGGTTCTCTCTGATCCATCCAAAATGGAGGCAGGCTTTCCAAATCCCGTCTCTGCCTACAGTATCTGTAATATAGGAGGCTTTTTCCTTAAGAACGCTCCGTGCATTTCCCATGGCAATGGATGTCCAGCCCGGAATAAACATGGACAGGTCATTCATTCCGTCTCCGAAGACTACGATCTGTTTGTCGTCAGCGCCAAAATAGCGCATTATTTCACGGATTCCTGCTGCTTTGTCCGTGGGTTCTATAAGCATCGTATCCCGCCCGAACCGTACATGGGGAAGACCGAAAAGACGGATTTCCTTTTCTTCTTCCGGCATGCAGGCAATGAAAATTTTATACAGTACTGGCACATGATCTGTACAGAATGACGGATCTACTATTGTTTTATAGTACCGGTCTTCCACGGTATTCTGGTAATGACTGTCCCTTGAAATGCGTATCATTTTATTATCAGGCACCGCAGCCCAGGGATGTTTTCTGCTGTCAATGTGCTCCAGCATCTGGCGGCACGGTTCCAGGGGAAGGCTTCCGTGCCGGATCAGACGGCTTTTTATGGTAATCCCCATACCGCCGTCGGATACAACAGAGGATATTCCCAATCCCTGCGCCACCTGCCATGCATCTGCCTGCAGACGTCCTGTCGCCAGGGCAATAAAATGTCCCTGCTCCGCCAGCCCGTGCAGGGCTTTCACCGTACTGGGAGGAATCTCTGCGGTCAGCGGTTTTGTCAGTGTTCCATCAATATCAAAGAAAAAATATTTTTTCACGGCTCTGCCTCCGGTGTATATTCTCTTTATCATAAACAACTGCCCCTATGAAGCGCAAGCTTTTTCCCCTTTTTTTCATTTTTTGGAGTATCTGTTTCCTTGTCCGGCTGCTGCAAAAAAATATCCTTCTCCCCGGAGATATACTTCGGGGAAAAGGATATTCCCTATCATTCTGTGTGCATACGCAGAATGGATTATTTTGCAATCTTGGCTACAACGCCGGCCCCTACTGTACGGCCGCCTTCGCGGATAGCAAAGCGCTGGCCTTCTTCCATGGCGATCGGGGTGATCAGTTTTACGTCCATGGTGATGTTGTCTCCCGGCATGCACATTTCTGTGCCTTCCGGCAGTTCAATGTCTCCTGTTACGTCTGTTGTGCGGAAGAAGAACTGCGGACGGTATCCGTTGAAGAACGGTGTGTGGCGGCCGCCTTCGTCTTTCGTCAGCACGTAGACCTGGGCGCTGAATTCAGTGTGGGGATGAATGGTTCCCGGCTTCGCCAGTACCTGCCCGCGTTCAATGTCTTTACGGTCAATGCCGCGGAGCAGAGCTCCGATATTGTCTCCTGCCATGGCCTGGTCCAAAATCTTTCTGAACATTTCCACGCCGGTTACGACAGTGGCTTTGGCCTGTTCCTGCAGTCCTACGATTTCAGCGGTGTCTCCCACTTTGACGGTTCCCCGTTC
>DIDD01000022.1:0-2031 GCA_002417965.1 Veillonellaceae bacterium UBA5809 | reverse complement strand
AATCGGGGTATCATCGCCGGGATAGCCGTATTCCGTCAGCAGGTCACGGACTTCCATTTCTACAAGATCAATCAGTTCAGGATCATCAACCTGGTCTTCTTTGTTCAGGAAAACCACAATAGCCGGTACTCCTACCTGGCGTGCCAGCAGGATGTGCTCACGGGTCTGCGGCATGGGGCCGTCAGCAGCGGACACAACCAGAATGGCTCCGTCCATCTGGGCTGCGCCGGTGATCATGTTTTTGACATAATCGGCATGCCCTGGGCAGTCAACGTGTGCGTAGTGACGTGTGGCTGTTTCGTATTCAACTGTGGATGTGTTGATCGTAATGCCGCGGGCTTTTTCTTCCGGGGCTTTATCAATTGATGCATAATCCAGGAAATTTGCGAGACCTTCATCGGACAGGACTTTCGTAATCGCTGCGGTGAGCGTTGTTTTTCCATGGTCAACATGGCCGATGGTTCCAATGTTAACATGCGGTTTTGTTCTTTCGTAATGTGCTTTTGCCATAACATTTCCTCCGTTATTTTATGATTCTTTCTTGCCCAGTCTCTGAGCTGTAATCTGCTCTGCAATGGTTTTCGGAACTTCTTCGTAATGATCAAACGTCATGGTAAATGTGCCGCGTCCCTGTGTTTTGCTGCGCAGGTCCGTCGCATAGCCGAACATTTCTGCCAGCGGCACAAAACCTCTGATCTTCGATGAGCCCTGCTCTGTTTCCATGCCTTCAATCCGTCCGCGGCGCGAGTTGAGTCCGCCGATGACATCACCCATATAATCTTCCGGAACTTCCACTTCTACTTTCATATATGGCTCCAGAAGAATCGGATCTGCCTTTTTGGCGCCGGCTTTAAAGGCCATGGATCCTGCAATTTTAAATGCCAGTTCAGAAGAGTCGACTTCATGGTAGGATCCGTCAAAAACTGTGACCTTAAGGTCTACCATGGGATATCCTGCCACTACGCCGTCTTCCATAGCGGCTTTTACGCCGGCTTCAATCGGAGAAATAAATTCTTTCGGAATCACGCCGCCCACGATTTTATTTTCGAACTGGAAGCCTTCGCCGGGCTGCTGGGGCTCAAGGCGCAGCCAGCAGTGACCGTACTGTCCATGACCGCCGGTCTGACGAATAAATTTGCCTTCGGCTTCAGTCGATTTTTTGATGGTTTCACGATAGGCAACCTGCGGTTTTCCTACTGTGGCATCTACGTTAAATTCACGCTTCATTCTGTCTACGATGATTTCCAGATGAAGTTCGCCCATCCCAGAAATAATAGTCTGATTAGTTTCCGGATCTGTATGGACTTTAAATGTAGGATCTTCTTCTGCCAGACGCTGAAGGGCAATTCCCATCTTCTCCTGGTCTGCTTTGGTTTTCGGTTCTACCGCTACTGAAATAACGGGATCAGGGAATTCCATTTTTTCCAGAACAATCGGCTGTGCTTCATCGCACAGTGTGTCGCCCGTCGTTACATCTTTGAAACCGACCGCTGCTGCAATATCCCCGGTAAATGCCGTTTCAATTTCTTTACGGTGGTTGGCATGCATCAGAAGAATCCGTCCTACCCGTTCCTTTTTGCCTTTTGTAGTATTCAGCACATATGTGCCCTGATGCATTTCTCCTGAATATACCCGGAAGAATGCCAGCTTACCCACAAACGGATCAGCCATGATCTTGAAAGCCAGAGCCGACATCGGTTCGGAGTCGGAAGCTTTGCGTTCCAGTTCTTCTCCTGTTGAAGGATCCGTCCCTTTGACCGGAGGAATATCCACCGGTGAAGGAAGGTAGTCAACAACCGCGTCAAGCAGCATCTGAACGCCCTTGTTTTTGTATGCAGATCCGCAGAATACCGGATACATGCTGCAGGACACCGTGGCACGGCGGATGGCTGCTTTTACTTCATCCAGAGACAGTTCATCACCGTTCAGATATTTTTCCATCAAAGCATCATCGGTTTCAGCAGCCGCTTCCATAATCTTATCACGGTATTTTTCTGCTTCTGCCTTCATGTCTTCCGGAATATCCTGAAT
>DIDD01000085.1 GCA_002417965.1 Veillonellaceae bacterium UBA5809 | reverse complement strand
ATGCGGTGGTCTTCCTGTGTCATGGACGGAGCCAGAATGGCCTGGGCTATGGAATAGCCGATCGTATTGCTGGCGGTATTCCATCCGTTATAAGCAGCCAGGCGGTCCAGAAGATGATTTTTGTTCATGAGATTCATCAGAGTATTGTCTGAACCATTGGCAAAATAAACATCAACCACAGCCACCGGTATGCCTCTGTTCTCCGCGGACTGAATGCGGTTTACAAATTCGATGGTGCTGTTGCGCAGCATGGCAAAGTTGGAAAACTGCTCAGATTCTCCTGTAGAGGCGAGCGGTGTATTGACGGCCAGAAGAATATCCGGTTCTTTTTTTGTAATCATTGTGCCCCGTACAGCGGCAATATGGGCGGCAATGGTTTTTCCTATCGGCTGGCTTTCATAGCTGGGAATGGTATCAGCCCCATCCCCCAGGGGATAAATGGCGGTGAAGGTGGGCTGCAGTTTGTGGAGATCCACGTGATAGCGGGCAATCATCAGAAGAGCCAGCTGGTCGGCACCGGGGAAAGAGCCGTAACGCTGCACAGGGAGTTTTTGGCTGCCTTGTGAGAGATAGCGGGATTCCATTCCCGACTGGGCCTGGGGACTGCTGTCATCATGGCCCAGGCAGAAATAGGAAAATACTCCCTTTTGGGTATCAGCAATCAGTTTTTCATTGATCAGGGCATTTTTTGTTCTGCGGCTGAACCAGTCCTGCAGATATTCTACAGGAACGGATAATTTTAAGGCCAGCAGCTCGCTGCCCTCCGCCGGGGTCATGGTATTGAGGTCGGCTTTGTCCTGCAGGGCTGAAATACGGTATATTTTGGGCCCGTAATCTGAATAATAATAGGGCTCAACTCCGCTTCCCGAAGCAGAAGGCGTACGCATGATTGTGCCAAAGGCATAGATGGGAACAGAAGGATATTTCTCATGGAGCTGGGCCAATTGTTTTTCCCTGTTCATAAGGACCAGAAGAGATTCATTGTGTTTTCTGGAATCGACCAGGCCGCCGTATATCAGGGAATCTGTAGAAAAAATACAGGCATCGGCATACTGCATATTCTGGAATACCCAAGTCCAGATTTTATCAGGCTGTCCCTGATAGTTGCTTCCTGAAAGATAAGCCTCCGGAGGCGTCAGTACGGTATAGCCCGCTTTTTCTGCCGTTGATACGGTGTAAGCCAGACTGACAGGACGGTTGTCCTGCGGAACCAGCAGAATGGTTTTTGCCTCGGCAGTGGAAACGAAGAAGAGTGTGACCGCTACGCAGGCAACCCATATTTTTTTGTGAAACTTCAAAATAAAACCTCCTGTCATGAACTAAAACGGTACAGCATTTCTGTTTTTCAGGAACGGGAATGATCCTGCATGCGTTTGGGATGGGGAAGATCCCATCGAAAATAAATGGCTGCGAGACGGACCGCCAGAACAAAAAAGAATCCCGACCAGTAGGCAGGAGCCAAACCGGCTTCATACCATGTGATATAGGTGATGAGTGCACCGCCTGCTGAGACTACGGCATAGACATCCGCTTTCAGGACGACGGGAATTCTCTGTGCCAGCACATCCCGCATCATGCCCCCTCCTACGGCGGTAATCAAGCCGAGCATAACGGGAAGAACGGCGGAATTATCGGGGAAGTATCTGATGGCAGTCACTGCACCGGTTACTGTAAAGGAGGCCAGACCGATGGTGTCAGATATATGATAGGCAATAAGAATCAACTTTTTTTCCCGGCGGTTGATCTGGATCATTTCATATCCGGCAAAAACCAGACAGGCTGTTGTTACCGCCAGGAATAGGCCGAATGGATCTCTTAAAATCAGAGGAGGAAAAAGTCCGGCCAGCACATCCCGCATCATACCGCCTCCTACGGCGGTAGCTACAGCCAGAACAATCATTCCGAAAATATCCATGCGCCGTGAAATTCCGACCAATGATCCGGAAAAAGCAAAGGCCACAATTCCGGTCATCTCCAGAATTGTCCAGGTGGTTGACATCCAGCAAAAACCTCCTTCAAAGTCAGGATATTTCCTGTTTATTTTCTGATTATACCATAAGTAATGAGGGAATACAGGAACGGACATCCTCTGTTTGGCGGGAAAGCGCATAAAGATGAAAAAAGCGGTCCGGTGCAGCGCGGTATCTGTATTATAATTTACGGTTTATGTGCGGCGCATCACAAAGCTCCGGGCTGATCAGCCAGCAGTTTTCTATAAAACCGGATTTTTAATTCAGAGTCATGGAAGAGCGGATTAAAAAAAGAATTGGGAAAAACAGGCAGGCCATGGGTGCTGCTGTACAGACTGTATAAAAGACCTATGCTCTTCAGTCTGTCAACGGGAGACATAAAAAAAGCGGTTCTGTCAGATAACATCTGGCAGAACCGCTTCATTTTTACTTGGCGGAGCGGGTGGGATTCGAACCCACGGTACCCAAAGGTACAACTGATTTCGAGTCAGCCCCGTTATGACCACTTCGATACCGCTCCATAATTGATGACAACGCTGCTGCTGACAAATACGCAGTTCAGCGCCGTTTTGTAAAAAAACTCTGCATCAGCAGACGGCATTCTTTTTCCAACAGGCCGGACCGCACAGAAACACGGTGATTCAAGGCAGAACTGTTCAAAATATGAAACAGAGAACGGACTGCACCGGCTTTCGGATCGTCTGCTCCGTATACGAGACGGCTGATCCTGGCATTCAGAATAGCCCCCGCACACATGGGACACGGTTCTATGGTAACATAAAGAGTACAGTCAGTCAATCTCCAGCGGTCCAATTTTCGTGCCGCTTCCTGAAGCACACGGACTTCCGCATGGGCTGTGGGATCATTTTCATTTTCCCGCCGGTTATGGGATGCGGCAATCAGGGTATCCTGATATACAAGAACGGCTCCGACAGGAATTTCTTTTTCCGAGGCGGCCCGCTGTGCTTCATACAGAGCGCACCGCATATACTCAAGGTCTGTCATATCAGACGGACTGCATGGGCAGGACAAACTGGTAAATGCAGTAGAAATGGGCGGCACTGCCTCCCAGCACGAAAAGATGCCATATAGTATGCTGGAAAGGAAGGCCTTTCCAAAGATAAAATACAGTTCCCACGGTATAACTCAGCCCGCCGGCTATCAGCCAGAGAAGGGCAGACGGGGGAAGTGCGTTCAGCAGATCGGGAAGCAGAAAAACAGCCATCCATCCCATTCCCACGTAACAGAGTGTCGCCAGAATATGGAAACGGCGGATATTGCAGCAGTGCCAGACAATGCCTGCCGCAGCCAGAGCCCATATGCCGGCTGATACCGCCAGCCCGGATGAGTGGCGGAGCGCAATCCACAGAAAAGGCGTATAGGAACCGGCAATCAGAAGATAAATGGCGGAATGATCCAGTATTTTAAATACAGCGCATACTTTTGGAAGTTTAAAAAAGCTATGGTAAAGTGTGCTCATTAAGTACAGAAGAATCAGGGAAACACCATAGACAGAGGCTGACAGAATATGCCATAGATCTCCGTTTTCCCGGGCAATGTGATAGAACATAAGAATGACGGCAGCTATCGCCAGGACAGTGCCGATTCCGTGAGTCAGAGCATTGGCTATTTCCTCAGCAGTAATCCATTTTTCGGTACGTTTCATGATTAACGCACCTCCTTTGCATGTGATAAAAACCGAAACAGGAAGTTTCAGATTATGTTGAATTCTTCCTCTATTTTATCATAGGTAAAAATTCTTTCAAGGAAGCCTTTTGAAGATTTTTTCCGTAAGAGTGGTATGGGAAGGACAGTTCATGTATAATAAAGAAACAGGCATGCAGTTCCTGCAGGGGCCTGCCGGCTCTGCAGAGAGAGCATCTGTCAAAGGAGGAGACAAATGGCAGAAAAGACGAAACAAAACAGGGAAGCAGAAAATTGGGAAACACCCGGTGAAGAAGCCGGAAATTGGGAAACACCCGGTGAAGAAGCCAGAAATTGGGAGACACCTGGTGAAGAAGCAAGGAATACAAAAGCAGTCCAGCTGGAGTCTTATTTTCAGCAGCAGAAGCTTAAATGCTTTCAGAAGGAAGAACTGAAGGATAAAGTGCATACGGTTATTTTTCATTCTGCAGTGGAGGTAGAGAAACAGACACTGCCTATGGGCATTATTGTGGATGATACGATTTATACCATCATCCGTGTGCAGATCGGAAGCGGACTGATTAAGGAACGGAACCAATCGGATTTTAATGAATATATGAATGAGCTGAACAGGAACTATAAAGTATTTAAGTACATATCTTCGGACAGCGGGGATATTTTTCTTGACGCATGTATTCCCAGCACGCCGGAATTTTTTGATCCGGAAATGGTGCGTGTCGTATTGAATGTCATTGTGGAGCATCTGCAGGAAAAATACGATGAACTGATGAAAAAGGCCTGGGCCTGAGAGTCTGCTGAAAGCAGGCTCCCACAAAAACAGAAGCAGTAAGGCAAGGACGGCAGCCCGGCAGGACGGCCGTCCTTTTTTGATGCAGAAAAAAGGGTTTTCCTGTTCTGTGAATTTCTGGAAATTTGCGCAATTTATTGAAATAGATACTGTTATATTCCAAAAAGAACACTTTTCTATAATGAGAATGATAATAATATGAGAATGATAATAATCTATGGAAAATGAGAATATTAAGTGGTAAAATAAAGTCAATTCAAATATTCCTATTCGATATAGATACAATAGAGGCAAATTCATGAGTGAACAATCAAATTATCAGTGGGCTGTCCACAGCGAGACGGAACCGGTGCACGAAATCCCTTCTTTTTTTTCCCGTTTTTCCCTCACGCCGGCAGCCGCCCGCATTCTCATCAGACGCGGTATTTCTACTGAAGAGGCGGTCAGTCATTTCTTATATGATACACCTGAGGATCTCCATGATCCTTTTCTGATGAAGGGGATGAATGAAGCGGTTCCCCGTATTCTGGAAGCCATCAAAAACAGAGAGAAAATTGTCATTTACGGAGATTATGATGTGGACGGCATCACTTCCACATCGGTTTTGCTCCTGGGCCTCCGCAAGCTGGGAGCAGAGACGGATTTTTATATTCCTGCCCGTGAGGGAGAGGGATACGGACTGAACGGGCCGGCTCTGGAAAAAATTGCTGAGTCCGGATGCCGCCTTTTGATCACGGTAGACTGCGGGATCAGTTCAGCAGATCTGATAGACGCAAAGCCGGAGGGCATGGATATCATTATTACGGACCATCATGTGCCGCCGGACCGTATTCCTGAGGCGCTGGCCGTTTTGAATCCTCAGCAGAAGGACTGTCCTTATCCGGATAAGTATCTGGCCGGGGTAGGGGTTGCGTATACTCTTTGCCGGGGTCTGTATCTGTCGTCAGGACAGGGGCTTTATACAGATTATCTGGAATTGGCCGCTCTGGGGACCATTGCGGATGTAGTGCCTCTTCTGGGAGAAAACCGGATTATTGTCCGTGAAGGACTTGCCCGGATGAAGAATACTTCCCTTTTGGGCTTGTCGGCGCTGATGGCGGCTGCCGGCATCGCCGGCACGGATGTTACATCGGACCGGGTTGCTTTTACGCTGGCGCCGCGGCTGAATGCAGCAGGCCGTGTCACCCATGCGAAAAACGGCGTGCGTCTGTTTATGAGCCAGTCTCCGGAAGAGGCCCAGTCCATGGCCCAGGAGCTTTGTGATACCAATGCCCGGCGGCAGAGCATTGAGAAAGATATCGCCGTACAGGCTTCTGAACGCCTGGAAGAGCTGCGGACGCAGCAGAATCAGGTCCTTGTGGTTGACGGAAAAGACTGGCATCCCGGTGTTATCGGCATTGTTGCTTCAAGACTGATGGAACGCTGCCACAGACCGGTGCTTATGGTTTCAGTTAAAGACGGCATCGGCAAGGGATCATGCCGCAGTATTCCGGCATTTGACATGTATGAAGCCCTGAAAAGTCAGGCGGATATTCTGATTCAGTTCGGCGGACACCATATGGCAGCCGGATTCAGTATAGAGGAAAAAAACATTCCCCTTCTCCGGGAACGGCTGAATGCTTACGGAGCGGAACGGCTGCAGGAAAAGGATTTCATTCCCATACTGGATGTAGAGGAGAAAATTCCTCTTTCTGAGGTTACGGTGGATTTGATTCATTCACTGATGCAGCTGGAGCCTTTCGGATGTGCCAATCCCAATCCTTTATTTCTCAGTACATCCATGACGGTGCAGGGAACAAGGCGTATCGGACGGGAGCAGCGGCATTTTAAATGTTTTCTTGCCCAGGGCAGGGACAGGCGTGATGCTGTGTGGTGGAATCCTGATGAGGAACGGATCTGCCGTGACGGAGAGAGTGTATCGGCTGTTTACGTACCGCAGATCAATTCCTGGAACGGAGAACATGTGCAGCTGGTTCTTAAAGATATGAAAGTGTTTTCCCGAAAAAGCCTCTCCGTTAACCGGACAGTTCTGGCAGATGTTTACCGTTCATCCCGCACCCTGATGGCCCATGGAGATCTGCCTGTCGAGGCGCTGCTGAAAAAACTGTCTCCTGACGGGGGGAAAAAGGGATTTTTGCAGACAGCACTCCGCATTTTTGAGGAACTGGGATTTTTGTCCCGGTATGAGAGAGACGGATGTGAGTACTATCACCCGGCTTCTGCGGTAAAGAAGCAGGAACTGAGTTCATCACTGACCTATATGAAATACAGGGACTGAGAAAGGAAGACTATGGAAAGTCAAGGGAAAAAACCTGTGCTTCCGTCTGTTTTGCCGGCGGAAAATGAAGAAAAGGATCCGCCGGATAAAAAGAAAGACAGGCTGCCCATGAAGGCGGCCGATATGGGAGAGGATCTTATCCGGACTGATGCTTCTGCTTCCCGGCTGGCAGAGTTTCTTCTCCATGAGGATGATTACATACGGGAAAAGGGCCAGATTGACCATGAAAAAGAAAAAGAAGAAGCTTATACGCGGCTGATTGATAAAATCCGCACTTATATGCCCAAGGAAAATCTGGATATTGTGAGAGAGGCTTATGAACTGGCGGACAAAGCCCATGCCAATCAGGTGCGGGCTACCAGTGAGCCTTATATTATCCATCCTCTGGCGGTGGCATATATTCTGGCTGAGCTTGAAATGGATCTCCAGGGAATCGTGGCGGCCCTTCTTCATGATGTGGTGGAGGATACGGATTATACGCTGGAAGATATCCGCATGCTTTTTGGAGATGAAGTGGCTTTTCTGGTGGACGGAGTAACCAAGCTGTCACAGTTCCATTATAAGGACAAAGAGGACCAGCAGCTGGAAAACTTCCGGAAAATGTTTCTGGCCATGGCCAAGGATATCCGGGTAGTAGTGATCAAGCTGGCCGACCGTCTTCACAATATGAGAACGCTGGGTGTGTTCCGCCGGGAAAAACAGGAGCGCATTGCCCGTGAAACGCTGGAGCTTTATGCTCCGCTGGCGCACCGTCTGGGTATTTATAACATTAAATGGGAACTGGAGGATCTCTGTTTTCATTATCTTCATCCGGAGGAATATTATGACCTTGTCAGGCAGATGAAGCAGAAGCGGGAGGCCCGTGAAGAGATCGTCAATGAAACCATGAAAGTACTCCGCAGACACATTGAGGAAGCAGGCATTTCCGCAACGATTACCGGACGGCCCAAGCATTTTTACAGCATTTATAAAAAAATGCAGAAGGACCATAGGGATCTGTCACAGATTTATGATCTCTACGCGGTCCGCGTCATTGTGGATACCATTCCCCAGTGTTATGCTGTGCTCGGTATAGCCCATACCTTGTGGAAGCCGCTGCCGAACCGGTTCAAGGATTATATTTCCGTGCCGAAGCCGAATATGTACCAGTCTCTTCACACAACAGTTATCGGTACCCGGGGCCAGCCTGTGGAAATCCAGATCCGTACATGGGAGATGCACCATATATCAGAATACGGGGTGGCCGCGCACTGGCGGTATAAAGAGGGAAATCATGGGGGAAGCAAGGATTTTGACTCAAAAATCACATGGCTGAGACGGCTTTTGGAATGGCAGGATACAAGCAATCCCAAAGAGCTGATGAATGCGCTTAAATTAGATGTTTTTGCCGATGAGGTATTTGTGTTTACGCCCAAGGGCGATGTGGTCAATCTTCCCCAGGGATCCATTCCCGTGGATTTTGCCTACCGTATCCATACAGAGGTGGGGAACCGGTGTGTAGGGGCAAAGATCAATAATAAAATTGTACCTCTGGATACCAAGCTGAAAAATGGAGATATTGTATCCATCATCACTTCAAAAGCAGGAAAGCCGAGTTATGACTGGATTTCCATGGTGGGTTCCACAGAGAGCCGTGCTAAAATCAGGAATTGGTTTAAAAAAGAAAACCGGGAAGAGAATATATCCAGGGCTTCAGAAATGCTGTCCCAGGAAGCTGTCCGCATGGGGTATGACTGGAAGGAAATCTCAGCCAAGAGCCGTCTTGATAAAGTGGCCCGCTCCATGAATGTAGTTTCCCGGGAAGATCTTCTGGCTGCGATTGGTTACGGAGGCATCACCGTCAAGGGGGTGATGGTCAAGCTGGCGGATCTGTATCACCGTGAAACGGAAACGGCCAAACCGGTTTCATCAAAAACAGCGCAGACACTGGAAAAACTGAAAATGAGCCAGCCTGACAAAAAAGTAAAAAATAATGGAATTCTGGTGAAAGGAGAGGCAGGCCTGATGGTTCATCTGGCCAAATGCTGCAGCCCTGTGCCTGGAGATGCCATTATCGGATATATTACTAAGGGAAGGGGTGTTTCCGTTCACCGGGCAGACTGTCCCAATGCAGAGCAGCTGTCTGATCCTGACCGCAGAATTGAAGTGGAATGGGAAACGGGGGACGTTTCGGCATTTCCGGTCTCCATGGAAATCACGGCTTATGACAGGACGGGGCTCATGGCCGATATTCTGTCCATACTGGCGGGGATGAAACTTTCAGTTTCGGCGGCTCATGTCCAGGTCAAGGACAGCGGCATGGCGGTGATTGTCCTGGAAATACGGATTAAGGATCTGCCCCAGCTTGAATTTATTATGACGAAGATACGGCGCGTGAAAGGAATCCATTCAGTGCGCCGCATATAAAGGAGGAACATCGGTCTATGAGAGCAGTCATTCAGCGGTGTGCCCGCTGTGAAGTTCAGTCGGAGGGAGAACCCTGCGGACGCATCGGACAGGGACTCGTTGTACTTTTGGGCGTTCAGCAGGGAGATACAGAAAAAGATGCAGATTATATGGTGGATAAAATTCTTCATCTCCGTATTTTCGAAGATGGAGGCGGAAAGTTGAACCGGTCTGTCATGGATATTTCCGGAGGTGTGATGATTGTTTCCCAATTTACTCTTCTCGGTGACTGCAGGCACGGACGGAGACCGGGATTTTCCGAAGCGGCCGAACCCGTTCGGGCACGGAAGCTTTATGAATATGCGGCAGCGGCATGCAGAAATTCCGGTCTCCAAACGGAAACGGGACGTTTTCAGACAGATATGACGGTATCGCTGGATAATACAGGACCTGTCACCATTCTTCTGGACAGCCGCAGGCTATTTTAGGAGGTTTATTGAAGCATGAAAATTTTTTATATGGTATTGGGTCCCTTTATGACCAACAGCTATGTTATTTATGATGAAAATACAATGAACGGCATGTGGATCGATCCCTCTTTTTCTCCGGCGCCCCTGATACGTAAAATTCGTGACCGGGGTGTTCATATCCGCGCCATTGTCCTGACACATGCCCATGTGGATCATATGGCCGGTCTGAATGAAGGGAAAAAGGCTTTTCCCGAAGCGCCTGTCTATATGAGTGAAAAAGACCGTCCGGCTCTCAGAGATCCCCGTCTGAATCTTTCCTACATGATGCCTGAACCGGTTATATGCGGAGAAGCTGACTGTTATGTAGGGCAGGGCAGTCATATAAAAACGGATTTTTTGGATCTCACGGTATTGGATACGC